>JBCBJX010000039.1:0-25392 GCA_038522735.1 Pseudomonadota bacterium | reverse complement strand
GCTTTCGGATTTGGCGCCGAACCACGGCCGCACCAGAACTTCTCCGGAGACGGCGGAGTTGATCACCTGTTTCACGAGGTTCGCCGGGATCGCGAAGCCCACGCCGTTCGAGCCGCCCGAGCGCGAATAGATCGCCGTGTTGACGCCGAGAAGCTTGCCGCCCGCATCGACCAGCGCGCCGCCGGAGTTACCGGGATTGATGGCCGCATCGGTCTGGATGAAGAACTGATAGTCCGTGACGCCGACCTGCGTGCGGGCGAGCGCGGAAACGATGCCGGAGGTCACCGTCTGCCCAACCCCGAACGGGTTGCCGACAGCAAGGACCACGTCGCCGACGGCGGCGGCGTCGGAGTCGGCGAACGGCAGATAGGGCAACGGATCGTCCGCCTCGATGCGCAGAACGGCGAGATCCGTCTTGTCGTCGGCGAGAACAAGTTCGGCGGCGAACTCGCGGCGGTCGGTGAGCACGACCTTGATCTCGTCAGCGCCGCCGATGACGTGGTTGTTGGTGATGATGACGCCGTCCGGCGAGACGATGACGCCCGAGCCGAGGGAATTCTGGGTGCGTTCGCGCGGCATGGTGTCGAAGGGAGACAGCCCGTCGCCGAAAAAGAAATCGAACATGGAGACGCGTCCGGCGGAACGCACGACGCGCGACGCGTAGATATTGACGACGGCTGGCGAGGCCTCTTCGACGATCGGCGCGTAGGACAGCCTAAGGTCGGCTCCGGTGCGCGGCGCGACGGTTTGGGCTGCCGCGGGCCCCGCAAATGCGACCGCGATGGCTATAATGAAACGGATCATGGGCGCTCCTTATGGGTCGCGGGCAATGTGGGGCGGCGAAGGGGCGTCAGAAAGGCCGCTCGAGCACTGATTTCGCCGCATGTGCGACATGGCGATGGTCGGTCCCGCAGCATCCCCCGAAGATGGTGATGTGGGGCAGATCCGTCGCGATCTTTGCATGGAGGGCGCCGAACTCGACGGGATCGCCGGCGTCGAGATCTTCGGCTTCGTCGAGTTCCTCATGGCTCATGCGCGAGGCGTTGGCCCTGAGGCCCCGCACCCGGTCGATCCAGGGCGCTTCCGGATCGAGAACGCCGCGGAAGTGGTCCGGATGGGCGCAATTTAGAATGAAATAGGCGGGATACGCCTCGGTCGCCGCATCGACCGCCGCGACGGCTGAAGCGAGGGCGTCGCCGCACGGGAGCGTTCCGTCCGTCTCCGTTGTAAAGCCGATAGCGACCGGAAGCGAGACGTCCCGCGCTGCGCGGGCGATCCCGATCGCCTCCTCCGGATAGCCGAGCGTCATGGCGCAGGCCACATCGGCGCCGGCGGTGCGGAAGCTTGAAAGCTGGTCTTTGTGGTAGCTTTGCGCCTCGTCGGCGCTCATCCGGCTGGAGACGACATAGCCGTCGCCGCGCGGCCCGATCTGGCCTGAGACGACAACGTCCTCCGGGCGCGCCGCGTCGTCCCGGATTTCCTTGAGGAGCGCGATCGCCTTGCAATTAATCTCGTGCAGCGCCTCCTGGCCGTAGCCGCGGCGCACGCCCCAGTCCCGGCTCGCCCGCCAGGTCGGGGCTTCGAGAATGAAGCCGCAGCGGGCGGCGTCGGCGATCTTCAAATAACGGCGGTAATAGGCGCGCAGCGTCTCTTCGCCCTCCTCCGTCTCCAGAAGAACGAAGGCGGCGAAATCCGGCAGATCGATCTTTTCGTGAAAGACGAGGGTCGTCTCCAGCCCGCCGTCGGTCAGGAACAGGCGGTCCTCCAACTGGGGCAGCCGGTCGTTCATCGCCTTCTCTCCTACAACCACCGCGGTGCAACGTTGAACGAAACGAAAAAAGGCAGCCCAATCCGAGCTGCCTTTCCCAATCGTTAACGCACGGACCTGCTCACGCCTCGGCGAATTCCTCGACCTCGGCCGTCGGGCCGCTGTCCTGGCCTTTGGCGTCCGGATCGCGATCGACAAATTCGATCACGGCGACAGGGGCGTTGTCGCCATAGCGGAAGCCCGCCTTCATGATGCGGACATAGCCGCCCGGGCGTTCGGCGTAGCGGGGGCCGAGGGTGTCGAAGAGCTTTTTCACCATCTCTTTATCGCGCAGGGAGGAGATGGCCTGGCGGCGCAGGTGCAGGCGCCTGGCTGCAGCATCGTCCGGCGTCGCATGGGCGTTCTTGGCGAGCGTCACCAGCTTCTCGACGATCGGACGCAACTCCTTCGCCTTCGGCAGGGTCGTCGTGATTTGCTCGTGCTTGATGAGCGCCGCGGCCATGTTCTGGAACATGGCTTTGCGATGGCTCGCCGTGCGGTTCAGTTTGCGGTGCGCGAAGCCGTGGCGCATGACCTTCTCCTTAAGGGTCGGGCGGGCGGCGCCCGGCCCCGGGTTTCGTCGGTCCTGATCAGACCTGTTCGTCGTAACGTTTGGCGAGTTCTTCGATATTGTCCGGCGGCCAGTCCGGCACGTCCATGCCGAGATGAAGGCCGAGGGTCGCGAGAACTTCCTTGATCTCGTTCAGCGACTTTCGCCCGAAATTCGGCGTGCGGAGCATTTCCGCCTCGGTCTTCTGTATGAGATCGCCGATGTAGACGACGTTGTCGTTTTTCAGGCAGTTCGCAGAGCGGACCGAAAGCTCCAGCTCGTCGACTTTCTTCAGGAGCGCCGGATTGAACGGCAGCTCTTCGTGAGCGCTGTCGCCCGTTTCTTTGTTCGGCTCGTCGAAATTGATGAAGATCGAGAGCTGGTCCTGCAGGATGCGCGCGGCGTAGGCGGCCGCATCGTCCGGCGTCAGGGACCCGTCGGTTTCGATCTCAAGCAGCAGCTTGTCGTAGTCGAGCACCTGGCCTTCGCGGGTGTTTTCAACGCGATAGGCGACGCGCTTCACCGGCGAATAAAGGCTGTCGATCGGGATGAGGCCGATCGGCGCGTCGTCCGGACGGTTGCGGTCGGCCGGGACGTAGCCCTTGCCGTTCTGGACCGTCAGCTCCATGCGGATCTCGCCCTGCTCGTCGAGGGTGCAGATGACGAGGTCCTTATTGAGGATCTCGACGTCCGCCGTTTCCTGAACGTCCGCGCCCGTCACCACGCCGCGGCCTTTTTTCTGCAGGACGACCCGCTTCGGCGCGTCGGAGTGGCAGCGCACGGCGAGCTGCTTGAGGTTGAGAACGATGTCGGTAACGTCCTCGCGGACGCCCGGGATCGAGGAGAACTCGTGCACGACGCCGTCGATCATAACCGACGTCACCGCAGCGCCCCGCAGCGAGGAGAGGAGGATGCGGCGCAGGGAGTTGCCGAGCGTCAGGCCGAATCCGCGCTCGAGCGGCTGGGCGATCAGCGTCGCCTTGCGGCGCGGATCGACGCCGGGCTCCACCTCCAGCTTGTTCGGACGGATAAGTTCCTGCCAGTTCTTTTCAAGAATCTGCATGCTGTGCGTTCACCTTAATTAGTGTCTCGAACCCCTTCGTCGGCGCGCTGCCTGGGCGCGCCGTCCGGCTTTAAACGCGCCGGCGCTTGCGCGGGCGGCAGCCGTTATGGGGGATCGGCGTGATGTCGCGGATATTGGTGACCGTAAGGCCGACGGACTGAAGGGCGCGAAGCGCGCTTTCCCGCCCGGAGCCCGGCCCCTTCACAAGGACGTCGACGGACTTCAGGCCATGGTCCATCGCCTTCTTGGCGGCGTCTTCGGCGGCGACCTGGGCTGCGTAGGGCGTCGATTTCCGTGAGCCTTTGAAGCCCATTCCGCCGGCGGACGACCAGGAGATGGCGTTCCCCTGCGCGTCGGTGACGGTCACCATCGTGTTGTTGAAGGACGCGTTCACGTGAACGACGCCGTTCATGATGTTCTTGCGTTCGCGGCGTTTGACGCGCGCTCCAGCCGGTTGCTTGGCCATCCGTAAGCGTCCTTATTTCTTCTTGCCGGCGATGGGCTTCGCCGGGCCCTTGCGGGTGCGGGCGTTGGTGTGGGTGCGCTGGCCGCGGACCGGCAGGCCGCGACGGTGACGGAGCCCGCGATAGCAGCCGAGGTCCATCAGGCGTTTGATGTTCACCGCCACCTCGCGGCGAAGATCGCCCTCGACGGCGTAGTCGGCGTCGATCTTCTCGCGGATCTGAAGAACTTCAGCGTCCGACAGTTCGTGGATCCGGCGTTCTTCCGGGATCGCGACGGCGCCGCAGATCTCCTTGGCCTTCGCCGGGCCGATGCCGTGAATATAGGTCAGCGCGATGTGGACGCGCTTGCCCGAGGGCAGGTTGACGCCAGCGATACGAGCCACGTGCGGCCTCTCCGTTTTCGGCAGACGCCGCCGGCGCCCGCTGTTCTGAAATCGAGCCCGCCACGGCGCGCTCGCCCTAAACTGACAAAGCGACGCGAACGGCGTCGCCGTCCCGTCGCGGAACCGGTGTTTCGAGGCCCCGAAGCCCCAGATGTCGCCGTCGGCTCCAGCCGGCGAGGTCGTCTCGCGCAGCGCTCCCGACGGTTTCACGGAAGCGCGTACGTATATCTCGTAGCCCTCCCGCGTCAACGGCGCGCGGGCAGTTTTTTGAGGCCTCAGACCGCCGCCAGAACGGCGTCGATCGCGGAGCCGACCTCCTCGATCGAACCCATCCCGTCGACCCGGTGCAGCTTGCCTTGGCTCTCGTAATACGGGATCAGCGGCGCTGTCTGCTCGCGATAGACGGCCTGGCGCTTACGGAAAGTCTCTTCATTGTCGTCGGCGCGCACGTCTTCGCCGCGCGCCTTCGTATCGGCGATGCGGGCGTTCAGGCGCTCGACGAGCGCTTCTTCATCGACCTGCAGCTCGATGACCACGTCGAGACCGCAGGACTTCTTCGCAAGGAGCCGGTCGATCATTTCAGCCTGCGGCACGGTCCGCACAGCGCCATCGAGGATGAAGCCCGGCCGGCAGTCTTCCTTCTCGATCCGCTCGGAGATGATGCCCTCGATGATCTCGTCGGAGACGAGATCGCCCCGGTCCATGATCTCCTTCACCCTCACCCCGAGGGGCGTCTCGTCGGCGATCGCCGCGCGCAGCATGTCTCCGGTGGAGAGCTGCGGGATCCCATACTTGTCGGAGATCCGTTTCGCCTGGGTGCCTTTGCCGGCGCCCGGCGGGCCGAGAAGGATCAGGATCATCGACGGCTCCCTCGCAGCTTCGATTTCTTGATGAGGCTTTCGTATTGCTGCGCGAGCAGATGGCCCTGCACCTGCGCGACCGTGTCCATGGTGACGGTGACGACGATGAGCAGCGACGTGCCGCCGAGAGAGACCGGGATCGCGTTATATTGCGCACGCAGGATTTCCGGCAGGAGACAGACGAAGGTGAGATACGCCGCCCCGATGACGGTCAGCCGCGTCAGCACGTAGTCGAGATAATCCGCCGTGCGCGGGCCGGGCCGGTAGCCCTGTATGTAACCGCCGTACTTCTTCAGGTTGTCCGCGGTGTCCTCCGGATTGAACTGGATGGAGGTGTAGAGGAAGCAGAAGAAGACGATGCCCGCCGCATAAAAAAGAATGTAGAGCGGCTGACCCGGCGAGAAATAGGTCTGCAGCGTCAGCACCCATTCCGGCGCGTTCTGGCCCGCGAAGCCGACGAAGGTGACCGGCAGGAGAAGAAGCGAGGACGCGAAGATGGGCGGGATGACGCCCGCGGTGTTCAGCTTCAACGGCAGGTGCGACTTCTCTCCGCCGAACATGCGGTTCCCGACCTGACGGCGCGGATACTGGATGAGAAGCCGGCGCTGGGAGCGCTCGATGAAAACGACGAAGGCGATGAGCAGGATCGCCATGGCGAGGATCGCGAGGATCGCGCCGGCGTTCACCGATCCGACGCGGCCCTGCTCCAGAAGACCGCCGACGGCGCGCGGCAGCTCCGCGATGATCCCGGCGAAGATGATCAGCGAAACGCCGTTTCCGACACCGCGCGCGGTGATCTGCTCGCCGAGCCACAGGAGGAACATGACGCCGCCAACAAGAGTGATGACCGTCGTCGCGGTGAAGAAGAGCCCGGGATTGATCGCAGCCGTCGCGCCCGTGGAGGGATCGGCCTGTTGCAACGCGACGGCGATGCCGTACCCCTGAACGATGGCGAGGAACACCGTTCCGTAGCGTGTATACTGATTGATCTGTCGGCGTCCCTGCTCGCCTTCTTTCTTGAGAGCCTCCAGGGACGGGACCACGGCGGTCATCAGCTGCATGATGATCGACGCCGAGATGTAGGGCATGATGTTGAGCGCGAAGATCGCCATGCGCTCGACGGCGCCGCCGGCGAACAGGTTGAACATGCCGAGAATGCCGCCCTGCTGACCCTGGAACTGCGCCGTGAAGAACGCCGTGTCGACGCCGGGGATCGGGATGAAGGTGCCGAGGCGGTAAACGATCAGAGCGCCAAGGGTGAAGAGAATACGCTTCTTCAACTCGTCCGCCTTCGCGAACGAGGAGAAGTTCAAATTCGCGGCGAGCTGTTCTGCGGCGGACGTCATCGGTCGGCTCTCATCTTTCGGCTATCGGGCGATCCGGACCTCTCGCTCCGCTTCGCAACCCGAAGCAGATGGGGCGGAAGGCCCGGCGGGACAACCGCTTAGGCTTCCGCCGGCTCGGCGGCGCGCGCGATCTTCACCGAACCGCCCGCTTTCTCGATCGCGGCGATCGCTGACTTCGTGGCGTGAGCGACGTTAAGATCGATTTTGGTCGTCAGCTCGCCGACGCCGAGGATGCGCACGCCGTCGAGCTTCCGGCGGACCACGCCCGCGGCGACCAGCGCGTCCGCGTCGATCGTTTTCGAAGCGTCGAGCTTGCCCGCCTCGATCGCGGTCTGGATGCGGCCGATATTCACTTCGGCGTATTTCGCGCGGTTCGGTTTGTTGAAGCCCCGCTTCGGCAGGCGCATGTAAAGCGGCATTTGGCCGCCTTCGAAGGCGCGGATGCCGGAGACGCCCGAACGCGACTTCTGGCCTTTGACGCCGCGACCGCCGGTCTTGCCCTTGCCGGACCCGATGCCGCGGCCGACACGGACGCGCTTTTTCCGGGCGCCCGGATTGTCCGCGAGGTCGTGCAGGCGGACAGCGTCTTTTTGATCTTCGCTCATCTCAATCTCCCGGACTTGCGAGGTTTGCGGCGCGACCGCTCCCCCCTCGCCCATTTATATCGCAGCTCCAGCCGGCTCTTTAAACCTCTTCAACCACCTCGACGAGGTGGCTCACCTTGTTGATCATGCCGCGCACGGAGGGGGTGTCCTCCAGCGTTCGTGTACGGCCGATCTTGTTGAGGCCGAGGCCGATCAGCGTGTCGCGCTGATCTTTCGGCCGGCGGATCGGGCTGCCGGTCTGGCGCACCGTGACGGTTTTTTTCTCAGCCATCTTCGATGATCCTTACGCTTCGACGGCTTCCGCCGTCTCGCCGGCGTCTTCCGCCGCGGCAGCCTGATCGGAGCCCTCGCTCTCCACGCGGCGGCCGAGCAGGTCGGAGACTTTCTTGCCGCGACGGGCGGCGACCGAGCGCGGGCTCGACTGCCGGGTCAGCGCGTCGACCGTCGCGCGCACCATGTTGTAGGGGTTTGACGAGCCGAGAGATTTCGCAACCACGTCCTGAACGCCGAGCGTCTCAAAGACGGCGCGCATCGGGCCGCCGGCGATGATGCCGGTGCCCGGAGGCGCGGCGCGCAGCACGACCTTGCCGGCGCCCCAGCGGCCTTCCGCATCATGATGAAGGGTCCGCCCTTCGCGAAGCGGCACACGGACCATCGAGCGGCGGGCCTCCTGGCTCGCCTTGCGGATCGCCTCGGGCACCTCGCGGGCCTTGCCTTTGCCGAAGCCGACACGGCCCTTCTGATCGCCAAGCACCACGAGCGCGGCGAAGCCGAAGTTCTTGCCACCCTTCACCGTTTTCGACACGCGGTTGATCGCAACCAGCTTGTCGACGAATTCTGATTCTTCCCGGTCTTCCCGGCCCCGCCCGCGACCGCGGCCGCGCCTGTCGTCGTCTCGCGCCATGGTCCTGGCTCCTTAAAAATTGAGGCCGGCTTCGCGGGCTGCGTCCGCGAGCGCCTTCACCCGGCCGTGATAACGATAGCCGCCCCGATCAAAGACGACGTCCTTCACGCCGTTTTCGATCGCCCGCTCGGCGACGGCCTTGCCGACCGTCGTCGCGGCGCTGACGTCCGAGCCTTTGCCGAGCGCATCGCGCACGGACTTTTCGATCGTCGAGGCTGAGGCGAGCGTCGAACCCGTCCTGTCGTCGATGATCTGGGCGTAGATGTTTTTTCCCGAACGGAAGACGCTCAAGCGCGGGCGTCCCGTACGGAGTTTCGCGAGCTTCGACCGCGTGCGGCCGGCGCGCTTTTGAATTTTGTCTCGTGCCGTCAGCGCCATGATGCGTCGCCTTACTTCTTCTTGCCTTCCTTGCGGAAGATGAACTCGCCGGCGTATTTCACGCCCTTGCCTTTATACGGCTCCGGCGGACGGAACGCGCGGATCTTCGCCGCCGTCTCGCCGACCACCTGCTTGTCGATGCCCGTGATCTCGATCTCTGTCGGCTTCGGCGTCTTGATGTCGATCCCGGCCGGCGGCTCGAAGTCGATCTCGTGGGAGTAGCCGAGCGAAAGGTTGAGGCTTTTGCCTTTCATCTGCGCGCGGTAACCGACGCCGACGAGCTCAAGCTTTTTCTCAAAGCCCTTCGAGACGCCGTCGAAGATGTTCATCACCATCGTGCGGCTCATGCCCCACATGGAACGGGCCATCTTCGACTGATCGACGGGGGCGACGACGACGCCGTCGTCCGTCATCTCCACCGAGCAGCTGTCAGGCGCCGTAAACTGAAGTTCGCCCTTCGGACCTTTCGCCTTCACCGTCTGGCCGTCGACCGAAGCGGTGACGCCCTGCGGGACGGGCGCCGGTTTTTTACCGATGCGGGACATTCGCCCCTCCCTTAATAAACCTGGCAGAGCACTTCGCCGCCGACATTCTGCTGGCGGGCGACCGTGTCCGACATGACGCCCTTGGGCGTCGAGATGATGGAGATGCCGAGGCCGTTGCGAACCGGCGACAGTTCTTTCACCGACGAATAGACCCGGCGGCCCGGCGTGGAGACGCGGCGGATCTTCTGGATCACGGGCGCGCCTTCATAGTACTTCAGTTCGATTTCGAAGGCCGGTTTCTCGCCGTCCTTCTCAACCCGCGAATAACCGCGGATGTAGCCTTCGTCCTGCAGAACGTCGAGCACCCAGCCGCGCAGCTTGGACGCCGGCGAGGTCACCGACGACTGGCCGCGCATGAGGCCGTTCCGGATGCGGGTGAGCATGTCGCCCAAAGGGTCGCTGATCGACATCGGTCGCTCCTCCTCACCAGCTCGATTTGACGAGGCCCGGGATCTTGCCTTGCGAGCCGAGCTCACGCAGCGCAATACGGGACATCTTCAGTTTACGGTAGAACGCGCGCGGCCGGCCGGTGACGAGGCACCGGTTGCGGATCCGCGTCGGGCTCGAATTGCGCGGCAGTTCGGCGAGCTTCATCGCCGCTGTGAAACGCTCGTCGGCGTCTTTGTCCTGATCATACAGAACAGCCTTCAGCGCCGCGCGCTTCGCCGCGTATTTCTTCGACATGCGGCGACGTTTCAGGTCGCGCTCGATCATGCCTTTTTTCGCCATCACTCACTCCGTGTAAGCCGGTTTCCCCGCCCCTTGGGGCCTGGGGGACCTCGCCTAGTTGCGAAACGGGAAATTAAACTCTTTCAGCAGCGCCTTTGCTTCGGCGTCGGTCGGCGCCGTCGTGCAGACGATGATGTCCATGCCCCGGATCTCGTCGACCTTGTCGTAGTCGATCTCCGGAAACACGATATGTTCTTTGACGCCCATGGCGTAGTTGCCGCGACCGTCGAAGCTCTTGCCGTTGAGGCCCCGGAAGTCCCGGACCCGCGGCAGCGCGATGTTCACCAGACGGTCGAGAAACTCGTACATCCGGTCCCGGCGGAGCGTCACCTTGCAGCCGATCGCCATGCCGTCGCGCAGCTTGAAGCCGGCGATGGATTTCTTCGACTTCGTGATCACCGGCTTCTGGCCGGCGATCTTTTCAAGGTCCGCATACGCGCTGTCGACCTTTTTACGGTCGTTCACCGCGTCGCCGACGCCCATATTGATCACGACCTTGTCGAGCCGCGGGATCTGCATCACGTTCGCGTACTCGAACTCCGATTTCATCTTGTCACGGATCGACGAGACGTAGAGTTCCCGCAAACGCGGCGTGTATTCTTCAAGCGCAGCTTCAGACATCGATCGCCTCGCCGGATTTTTTTGCGTAGCGCACCTTCCTGCGATCCTCGCCTTCGCCCTCGAAGCGGAAGCCGACGCGGGTCGGTTCGCCCGTTTTCGGGTCCTTCAGGGCGACGTTCGACAGATCGATCGGCGCTTCTTTATTGATGATGCCGCCTTCCTGAGCCTGAGACGGCTTCTGGTGGCGCTTCACCATGTTGACGCCCTCGACGACCGCGCGGCCTTCTTTCGGAATGACGCGCACGACGTCGCCTTCGACGCCTTTGTACTTGCCCGCCAGGACGACGACCCGGTCGCCTTTTTTGATCTTAGCAGCCATGATCTCGTCCCCTCACAGAACTTCCGGCGCGAGCGACACGATCTTCATCTGGTTGGCGGCGCGCAGTTCGCGCATCACCGGCCCGAAGATGCGGGTGCCGATCGGCTCTTTGTTGTTGTTGAGGATGACGGCGGCGTTCGAATCGAACCGGATCACCGAGCCGTCCGGCCGCTTCACCGATTTCTTCGTCCGCACGACGACGGCTTTCACCACGGAGCCTTTCTTGACGCGTCCGCGCGGCATCGCTTCCTTCACCGACACCACAATGATGTCGCCGACGGAGGCGTACCGGCGCTTCGCGCCGCCCAGCACCTTGATGCACTGCACCCGTTTCGCGCCGGAATTGTCCGCCACATCCAGGTTGGTTTGCATCTGGATCATCTCGACCCTCCAACGGGGCGCCCGCCCCGCTCAAAACAGAACCTAAAAACCGCCGAACGCGCCTTAAGCGACGCCTTCGCCAATCACTTCCCATCGCTTGAGGCGCGATTTCGGCGGACACTCCTGGATCCGCACGAGGTCGCCCTCTTTGTACTGATTAGTCTCGTCGTGGGCGTGGTACCGCTTCGAACGACGGACCGTCTTCTTGTAGAGCGGGTGCGTGAAGATCCGCTCGATGTTTACGACAACCGTCTTGTCGCCTTTGTCGGAGACGATCCGGCCCTGCATGATGCGCTTCGGCATTTGTCTTCTCCTAGCTCGCCGCTTCCGCGGAACCGGTGCGCTCGCGCATCACGGTCTTTACGCGGGCGATGTCGCGACGGACCTCGCGGACGCGGGAGGTTTTCTCCAGCTGGTTCGTCGCCTGCTGGAAGCGCAGGTTGAACTGCTCCTTCTTCAGAGCGACCAGCTTGTCTTTGAGCTCGTCCGTCGACAGCGCTTTCACCTCGTCGGCTTTCATCCCGCGCTCCCCTACTCGCCGATGCGGCGCACGATGCGCGTCTTGATCGGCAGCTTGGCCGCGCCGAGCTTCAGGGCCTCGGTCGCGACATCGTCCGGCACTCCGTCGATCTCGAACATGATCCGGCCCGGCTTCACTTTCGCCGCCCAGAATTCGACGGAGCCCTTGCCCTTGCCCATGCGGACTTCGGTCGGTTTCTTCGTCACCGGAACGTCCGGAAAAATGCGGATCCACACGCGGCCGGCCCGCTTCATGTGGCGGGTGATCGCCCGGCGGGTCGCCTCGATCTGACGGGAGGTCACGCGCTCCGGCTCCAGTGCCTTGAGGCCGTGGGAGCCGAAGTTCAGCGCCGCGCCGCCTTTTGCGAGGCCCTTGATCCGCCCTTTGTGCATTTTGCGGAATTTGGTGCGCTTCGGTTGCAGCATGGTTCAGCCCCCTCAGCCCTGCGGCGCGCGCCGTTCGCGGCGGTCGCGACCGCCGCCGACGGAGCCCGTCTGCGCTTCGACAAGACGACGTTCCTGGGCGGAGGGATCATGCTCCATGATCTCGCCCTTGAAGATCCAGACCTTGACGCCGATGGCGCCGTAGGTCGTGCGCGCCGTCGCCGTCCCGTAATCGATGTCCGCACGGAGAGTATGGAGCGGCACGCGGCCTTCGCGATACCATTCGGTCCGCGCGATTTCCGCGCCGCCGAGACGGCCGGCGCAGTTCATCCGAATGCCGAGAGCGCCCATGCGCATCGCCGTCTGCATGGAACGCTTCATGGCGCGCCGAAACGCGACGCGGCGCTCCAGCTGCTGGGCGACGCTTTCTGCGACCAGGGTCGCGTCCGTCTCCGGCTTGCGGATCTCGACGATATTGAGGTTCGTCTCCGAAGAAGAGAGCCTTGAAAGCTCGCGCCGGAGCTTTTCGATATCCGCGCCCTTCTTGCCGATGACGACGCCCGGACGAGCCGAATAGATCGTGACCGCGCACTTCTTGTGCGGACGCTCCACAACGATCCGGCTAACGGACGCATTCTTCAGCTTCTCGAAGAGGTGCTCGCGGATCTTCAGATCCTCATGCAGAAGATCGGAATAGCTCTCGCCCTGGGCGTACCAGCGCGAATCCCAGGTGCGGTTGACGCCGAGGCGCAGCCCGATCGGATTGACCTTCTGACCCATCAGACGGCCTCCTTCTCACGTACGACGATGGTGATCTCGGCGAACGGCTTCATGATCCGTCCGATCCGCCCACGACCGCGGGGCCGCCAGCGCTTCATCACCAGATTCTTGCCGACGAACGCCTGGTCCACGACCAGAGCGTCGATGTCGAGTTCGTGGTTGTTTTCCGCGTTTGCGATGGCGCTCTCCAGCACCTTCCTCACATCGCGGGCGGCGCGCTTGCGCGAAAACTCAAGCTCGGCGAGCGCGCGCTCGACCTTCAGCCCCCGGATCTGCTGCGCCACGAGATTCAGTTTCTGCGGCGAGATGCGCATGAGGCGCGCCTTCGCCATCGCCTGATCGTCGGCAATGCGACGGGGGTTTTTCTCCTTACCCATCGCTTACTTCCTTCTCGCTTTCTTGTCGGCGCCGTGCCCGTAATAGGTCCGCGTCGGCGAGAACTCGCCGAGCTTGTGGCCGACCATGTCTTCCGTCACCAGGACGGGTACGAACTTCTGGCCGTTATAGACGCCGAAAGTAAGACCGATGAATTGCGGCAGGACCGTCGAACGGCGCGACCAGGTCTTGATGACCTCGCGGCGGCCGCTTTCCTGCGCCGTCTCCGCTTTCTGCAGGAGATAACGGTCGACGAACGGACCTTTCCAGACGGAACGGGGCATTCTCTAACGCTCCTAACGGCCTTTGCGCTTCGCATGACGCGAGCGGATGATCATTTTATCGGTCTCTTTATTGGACCGGGTTCTCTTGCCTTTGGTCGGCTTGCCCCACGGCGTCACCGGGTGGCGGCCGCCAGAGGTGCGGCCTTCGCCGCCGCCATGGGGGTGGTCGACCGGGTTCATGGCGACGCCGCGCACGGCCGGGCGCTTGCCCATCCAGCGCTTGCGGCCGGCCTTGCCGAGCTTCACGTTGCCGTGGTCCGGGTTCGAAACCGCGCCGATGGTCGCGCGGCATTCGCCGGAGATGAGGCGCACCTCGCCCGACTGCATGCGGACCTGGGCGTAGCCCTGATCGCGACCGACAAGCTGGGCGTAGGAGCCGGCGGAGCGCGCGATCTGACCGCCCTTCTCCGGCTTCAGCTCGACATTGTGCACGATCGTCCCGACCGGGATCGACCGGAGCGGCATCGAGTTGCCCGGCTTCACGTCGACCCGGTCGCCGGAAACGACCGTGTCGCCGGCTTTCAGGCGCTGCGGCGCAAGGATGTAGGCCTTTTCCCCGTCCGTATACGTGACGAGCGCGATGAACGCCGTGCGGTTCGGATCATATTCGATCCGCTCCACCGTCGCCTCGACATCGACCTTCGCACGCCGGAAATCGACCTTGCGATAGAGCCGCTTCACGCCGCCGCCGCGACGGCGCGCCGTGACGCGGCCTTTGTTGTTGCGCCCGCCCTTGCCGGTCAGGCCCTCGACGAGGGTCTTCTCCGGACGTCCCTTGTACAGCTCCGACCGGTCGACGACGACCAGCGTGCGCCGTCCGGGCGAGGTGGGGTTGAATGTCTTCAGAGCCATGCCGTTCGCTCCTTAAAGACCGGTCGTCACGTCGATCGAATGGCCCTCTTCGAGGGTGACGATCGCGTTCTTGACGTCAGAGCGCTGATATTTGCGCCCGCGGAAGAGTTTCTGCTTGCCCTTGCGGCGCAGCGTGTTGACCGACTTCACCTTGACGTTGAAGAGGGCCTCCACCGCCTCGGCGATCTCCGGCTTCGACGCGGCGAGCGCCACGCGGAAAACAACCTGGTTGTTCTCCGACGCGATCGTCGATTTCTCCGTGATCACCGGAGCGACGATGGTGTCGTAGTGCTTCTCCGTCGCGCTCACGCCGCCTCTCCCTGGGTTTCGCCGTCAGCCTGGACATGCTCGCCCGCGAGACGCGCCGCGATACCCTCGACGGCTGACTTCGTCAGCACGAGCTTTTCGTGGCGCAGGATGTCGTAAACGTTCGCCCCGATAGCCGGCAGAACGTCCACGGACGGAATGTTCCGCGCCGCCATCTTGAAGTTCGCATCGACCTCGCCGCCGTCGACGATGAGCGCGTTCTTCAGTTCAAGCTTCGCGAAGGCGGAGACGAGGGACTTTGTCTTTGCGTCGGCGAGCTTCGCCTCGTCGATAACGATGAGCTCGCCGGCGCCGGCCTTCGCCGAGAGGGCGTGACGGAGCGCGAGACGGCGCACCTTCTTGGGCAGGTCGATCGCGTGGCTTCGCACGCGCGGACCGTGGGCCTTGCCGCCGCCGCGGAACTGCGGCGCTTTCTTGTTGCCGTGACGCGCGCCGCCCGAGCCCTTCTGGCGGACGAACTTCTTCGTCGTACCCGCGACTTCGCCGCGCTCCTTAGTCTTGTGCGTGCCCGCCTGACGTTTCGCGAGCTGATAGGTCACCATCCGGTGGAGAATATCGCGACGCGGATCGAGGCCGTAGACGGCCTCATCGAGATCGACCGAGCCGACCGTCTCCGCATCCAGATTGAGAACGTCGAGCTTCATTCCGCGCCCTCCTCGGGTTTGACGTCCGCAGCCTCGTCCGCCGGCGTTTCAGCGGGCGCCTCGTCCGCAGCCGGACCTGCTTCAGCGGACGGCGTTTCATCCTCGGTCGCGCCCGCCTCGCGGAACGCGCCCGGAACAGGAGCTTCGTCCGGACGGTCGCGCTTCACCGCGTCCTTGATCAGCACCCACCCGCCGGCGGAACCCGGAACGGCGCCCTTGAGGAAGATGACGCCGCGCTCGACGTCGGTTTTCACCACTTCGAGGTTCTGGGTCGTGACGCGCACATCGCCCATGTGGCCGGCCATCTTCTTGCCTTTAAAGACCTTGCCCGGGTCCTGGCACTGGCCGGTCGAGCCATGAGACCGGTGGGAGATTGAAACGCCGTGGGAGGCGCGAAGGCCGCCAAAATTGTGACGCTTCATGCCGCCGGCGAAGCCCTTGCCGATGGACGTCCCCGTCACATCGACCCGCTGCCCGGCGACGTAGTGCTCCGCCGTCAATTCGGCGCCGACCGCGATGAGGTTCTCCTCCGCGACGCGGAATTCGGCGACCTTGCGCTTCGGCGCCACGTTTGCTTTGGCGAAGTGCCCGCGCATCGGCCGGCCCGTGCGCGACGGCTTCGCCGCGCCCGCGCCGAGCTGCAGCGCGACGTACCCATCCTTCTCAGCCGTGCGGTGAGAGACGACCTGACACTCCTGCAGCTGCATCACGGTGACGGGAAGGTGACGCCCTTCCTCCGTGAACAGGCGGGTCATGCCGATTTTCTTTGCAATGACGCCGGTACGCATGGGCTTAGACCTTGATCTCGATATCGACGCCTGCGGAGAGGTCGAGCTTCATTAGCGCATCGACGGTCTGCGGGGTCGGATCCACGATGTCGAGGACGCGCTTGTGGGTGCGCATCTCGAACTGCTCGCGGGATTTTTTGTTCACGTGCGGCGAGCGCAGCACGGTGAAGCGCTCGATGCGCGTCGGGAGCGGGATCGGCCCGCGCACCTGCGCGCCGGTCCGTTTTGCAGTGTTCACGATGTCTCTGGTCGAAGCGTCGAGCACGCGGTGATCGAACGCCTTCAGACGGATGCGGATGTTCTGGTTCATGTCGTTTCCGTGACGCTTCTTCCGGAGACAAAAAGGCGGACCAGCTTACGGCCGGTCCGCCCGATCAGGGTGATGACTACTCGATGATTTTCGCAACGATGCCGGCGCCGACCGTGCGGCCGCCTTCACGGATAGCGAAGCGGAGCTTCTCTTCCATGGCGATCGGCACGATGAGCTCGACGTTCACGTTCACATTGTCGCCCGGCATGACCATTTCCGTGCCGTCCTGGAGCGTGACAATGCCCGTCACGTCCGTCGTGCGGAAATAGAACTGCGGACGATAGTTCGTGAAGAACGGCGTGTGGCGACCGCCCTCCTCTTTCGTGAGAATATAGGCTTCCGCGACAAATTTCGTGTGCGGCGTAACGGAGCCCGGCTTGCAGAGCACCTGGCCGCGCTCGACGCCGTCGCGCTCAACGCCGCGAAGGAGAACGCCGACATTGTCGCCCGCCTCACCGCGATCGAGCAGCTTGCGGAACATTTCGACGCCCGTGCAGGTCGTTTTTTTGGTGTCGCGAATGCCGACGATTTCGATCTCGTCGCCCACATTGATGACGCCGCGCTCGACGCGGCCGGTGACGACCGTGCCGCGGCCGGAGATCGAGAAGACGTCCTCGATCGGCATCAGGAACGCCTGGTCGACCGGACGCTCGGGCGTCGGAATGTAGGAATCGACCTGTTCCATCAGCTCCTTGATCTTGTTCTCGCCGATTTCCGGATCGCGACCTTCCATGGCGGCGAGGGCCGAGCCTGCGATGATCGGAATGTCGTCGCCCGGGAAATCATAGGAGGAGAGAAGCTCGCGCACCTCCATCTCGACAAGCTCGAGAAGCTCCTCGTCGTCGACCTGATCGACTTTGTTGAGGAAGACGACGATCGCCGGAACGCCGACCTGGCGGGCGAGAAGAATATGCTCGCGCGTCTGCGGCATCGGGCCGTCGGCGGCGTTCACGACGAGGATCGCGCCGTCCATCTGCGCGGCGCCGGTGATCATATTTTTCACATAGTCGGCGTGGCCAGGACAGTCGACGTGGGCGTAGTGACGCCCGTCGGTTTCATATTCGACGTGGGCGGTCGAAATCGTGATGCCGCGCGCTTTTTCTTCCGGCGCGCCGTCGATCTCGTCATAGGCCTTGAAGTCGCCGAAGTACTTCGTGATCGCAGCCGTGAGCGTGGTCTTGCCGTGGTCGACGTGACCGATCGTGCCGATGTTGGCGTGCGGCTTGTTCCGCTCGAACTTTTCCTTGCCCATTTTCGTCTCTCCGTTCGACGACGCTAAACTAACTGATCCTGAGGCGGACGGGTTAGCCCGCCAGCTTCGCTTTGACTTCGTCCGCAACCGCTTGCGGGACGCGCTCGTAATGGTCGAACACCATCGAGTAGTTCGCCCGTCCCTGCGTCGCGGAGCGCAGGTTGTTGACGTACCCGAACATATTTGCAAGCGGCACCATGGCGTTCACGACCGTGGCGTTGCCGCGCATCTCCTGCCCCAGCACCTGGCCGCGGCGGGAGTTGAGATCGCCGATGACGGTGCCGGTGTACTCGTCCGGCGTCACCACTTCGACTTTCATGACCGGCTCCAGAAGCGCGAGGCCGAGCTCGCCCTTGTGTTCGCGCAGCGCGCCGCGTGCGGCGATCTCGAAGGCGAGGACCGAAGAGTCCACATCGTGGAAGGCGCCGTCGAAGAGCCGGACTTTAACGTCGAGGATCGGGAAGCCGACCAGGAGGCCGTTCTCCATGATGGAGTTCATGCCCTTCTCGACGCCCGGGATGTATTCCTTCGGGATGGCGCCGCCGACAATCTCGTTCTCGAACGTGAAGCCCTCGCCGGCCTCGTTCGGCATGATTTCGAACTTGATGCGCGCGAACTGACCGGAGCCGCCCGACTGCTTCTTGTGCGTATAGTCGATGGCCGCCGTCTTCGTGACCGTCTCGCGATAGGCGACCTGCGGCGCGCCGATATTCGCCTCGACCTTGAACTCCCGCTTCATGCGATCGACCAGAATGTCGAGGTGAAGCTCGCCCATGCCTTTGATGATCGTCTGGCCGCTCTCCTCATCGGAGGTGACGCGGAAGGACGGATCCTCGGCGGCGAGGCGCTGCAGGGCCACGCCCATCTTCTCCTGGTCGGCCTTCGTCTTCGGCTCGACCGCGAGCTCGATGACCGGATCCGGGAACTCCATCCGCTCCAGGATGACCGGCTTCTGCGCGTCGCAGAGCGTGTCGCCCGTCGTCGTGTCTTTGAGGCCCGCAACCGCGACGATGTCGCCAGCGAAGGCTTCCTTGATCTCTTCGCGCGAGTTCGAGTGCATCTGAAGCATGCGGCCGACGCGTTCGCGCTTGCCCTTCACCGTGTTGAGCACGGAGGAGCCCGCCTCAAGCTTGCCGGAATAGATGCGGCAAAAGGTCAGGGAACCGACAAACGGATCGTTCATGATCTTGAAGGCGAGCATGGAGAGCGGCTCGTCATCGGACGATTTCCGCGTCACCTCTTCGTCGGAGTCCGGCACGACGCCTTTGATCGCCGGAACCTCGACGGGGGACGGCAGGAAGTCGACGACGGCGTCGAGCATGGGCTGGACGCCCTTGTTCTTGAACGCGGAGCCGCAGAGCACCGGGTGGAAGTCCACCGCGATCGTGCCCTTGCGGATGAGGCGCTTGATGGTTTCCTCGTCGGGCTCGTTCCCTTCGAGGTACGCTTCCATCGCCGCCTCGTCCTGCTCGACGACGGTTTCGATCATCGCCTCGCGGTACTCCTGCGCTTTATCGGCGAGGTCGGCGGGGATCTCGTCGTCGCGGAACTTCGCGCCGAGACTTTCTTCTTCCCAGATGATCGCTCTCATTTTGATGAGATCGACGACGCCGACGAAGTCGTTCTCAGCGCCGATCGGCAGCTGCAGGACGACGGTCTTCGCCGCAAGACGGTCATGGATCGTCTCGACGGACCGGTAAAAGTCCGCGCCCAGCTTATCCATCTTGTTGATGAAGAACATGCGGGGGACGTCATATTTGTCGCCCTGACGCCAGACGGTTTCTGTCTGCGGCTCGACGCCCGCGTTGGCGTCAAGAAGCGCGACGGCACCGTCGAGGACGCGCAGGGAGCGCTCGACTTCGATCGTGAAATCGACGTGGCCGGGCGTGTCGATGATGTTGAGGCGTTTGTCCTGCCAGAAGCATGTGGTCGCGGCGGACGTGATAGTGATGCCGCGCTCCTGCTCCTGCTCCATCCAGTCCATGGTCGCGGCGCCGTCATGGACTTCGCCGATCTTATGGGACTTGCCGGTGTAATAGAGGATGCGCTCGGTCGTCGTCGTCTTGCCCGCATCAATGTGGGCCATGATGCCGAAGTTCCGGTAGTCCTCGATTTTATGCGAGCGGGCCATGACGGTCAGCCTTTAATCCGTAAGCGACAGGTTACCAGCGATAATGGGCGAAGGCGCGGTTCGCCTCAGCCATCTTGTGCGTGTCTTCGCGTTTCTTCACGGCCGCGCCCCGATTCTGGGCGGCGTCCATGATCTCCGCCGACAGACGATCGACCATCGTCGTCTCGTTGCGCTTGCGCGCGGCGTCAATCAGCCAGCGAAGCGCCAGCGCCATCTTGCGGTCGGCGCGCACTTCGACGGGGACCTGATAGGTCGCGCCGCCGACCCGGCGGGAGCGGACCTCGATCGACGGCGTCACGTTGCCGATCGCTTCGTGGAAGAGCTCGACCGGCTCGCGGCGCACCTTCTCATGGATGCGATCAAACGCGCCGTACACGATCTTCTCAGCGGCGGACTTTTTGCCGTCGAGCATGATGTAATTCATGAACTTAGAGATCGTCTGATCTCCGAATTTCGGATCCGGGAGGACTTCCCGTTTCTCTGCGCGGCGGCGACGTGACATCTAATGCGTATCCCTGACCTTGAGACGCTCTTACTTCGGACGCTTGGCGCCGTATTTCGAACGGCGCTGCTTGCGGTCCTTGACGCCCTGGGTGTCGAGGACGCCGCGGAGGATGTGGTAGCGGACGCCCGGCAAGTCTTTCACCCGGCCGCCGCGGATGAGCACCACGGAGTGCTCCTGCAGATTGTGCCCCTCGCCCGGGATGTAGCCGATCACCTCATAGCCGTTCGTCAGGCGGATCTTCGCGACTTTCCGAAGGGCCGAGTTCGGCTTTTTCGGCGTCGTCGTGTAGACCCGCGTGCACACGCCGCGTTTCTGGGGGCAGGCCTCCATGGCCGGCACCTTGTTGATCTTGCGACGCGGCTTCCGCGGCTTGCGGATGAGCTGCTGAATCGTCGGCATGAGCGACCACCCTTAAACATCCGAGCGCGCGCGGCGGCGAAAACGCCGAAGCGGCGCATTCCTGACGTCAGGCGCGCCGCAACCCCGCACACAGAGGACACGAATTCTTCGACAGACGGAGACCGCGTTTCAGAGTTCCGCAATCGCGAGACCTGACAGCCGGTCCATCCAGCGTTCGGGCCTTCTATAGGCGCGAATCGCAGGGGTCAAGCGAAGATTAAAGGTTTCGACACGCCTTTGGCGGGCGCCCGGCGCCGGCTGCTAGAGTCTCAGATGTCAGGCGGCTTGGGCGATGGCCGAAAGGTCGCTCATCGGCCTCAGGAGGTGGCGCACTTCTGTGTAAAGGCGCTGGGCGTCCGGGTCGAACTGCGCCGCTTTGCGCCCATATTTAAGGAGACGCAGCCGCTCTTTCAGGTCCGCCGGCGGCGTTCCTTTGGTGCCGGGATAGGTGAAGTCCACCGCCTCGACCATCCGCCAGGCCCAGTCCCCCGCTTCCGACGAGCGTCGATAGAAGGCGCCGGAGAACCCGGTCCCGAGCCCGCCGCGCTCTTTCAGCATGGCGTCGAGGGCGCCGGCGTGGGCGGCGGCGACGCTCATCCCCTGCGCGAACGTCGGATCAAAGCCGATGCGGGCTTCGCCGAGGGAGACGAGGTTCGCGGGCGTCTCGATCTCCTCCCAGCGGCGGCGGAGCGCTGTTTTGATCGTGTAGCTGACGACGTCGTCGAGAGGGTCGCCGGCCGCCATGATATCGGCGACCTCGGGGATCGGCAGGCCGCGCGCGAAAGCGAGGAAGCCGTCGGCGTCGGCCGGCGGATAGTCGCCGAAGCGCCCGCCGAGGGTCGCAAGCCATCGGTCGCCTTCGAGGGGCAGAAGAACCGCGCTCGCCCCGGCGCCGGCGGCGATCTGGTAGGCGCGCGTCTCGTCCGGGCCGAAGCTATCGCGCCGGAAGGTCTGGGTTGCGTAGCGCAGATCGATGCCGATGATGTCGAGCGGCGGCTCCGACCAGCCGGCGGCTTTCAGCCATCCTGCGACCGGCGAGGCGCGGCCGAGGGCGTCTATCACCAGATCGGCTTCGATCTCGTCGGCCCCCTCCTGCGTTTCAACGACGACCGCCCGGACGCGGCCTTCT
The DNA here is from genome assembly GCA_038522735.1 of Pseudomonadota bacterium. Classification (GTDB taxonomy): domain Bacteria; phylum Pseudomonadota; class Alphaproteobacteria; order Caulobacterales; family Parvularculaceae; genus JBCBJX01. Next base: position 3,758 of record JBCBJX010000039.1, on the reverse strand, counting down.
TCAGAGCGGAAATTCGCAGCTGTCGCGCCTTCAAGCACCGTGAGGTCGAAGCGTTCGGCGACCATCTCGCGGACCACCTGCTCCAGAAGCACCCGGGACTGACAGTAGGCGGAAAGACCGAGATCGACCCGCGGATGCCAGGCGCCGCCGTCGAACTGGCCGAACTCCGTCGCGATAGCGATGCGCACCCCGCCCGCCGCCTCAAGCCGCTCGCAGAATCCCGGAAGCAGCGCCTCGAGCTCACTCTCGCCGCGCTTCAGGAGGCCGTGGCTCTGGCTCGACTGGGGCACGCCCGGCCGCGGGCGCGGCTCGTCCGGCATGACGTCGCGGTCGATCAGCACGGTCTCGTCGAAATACGGCGCGACAGCCGCGGCGGCGGCGAGGCCGCCGACGCCGGCGCCGCAGACGACTGCGCGGGTGGTGTTCGTCTCAGACATTAACAGAGAATAACGCGTTTCCGGCCGCCGTACGAGCGGAGAGATCAGCGCGCGTCATCTCGCATGCTGCAAACAAAAAACGGGAGCCGCGAGGCTCCCGTTTTTTTATTAGGTCAGGTCCGTCGGACTTATTCAGCGGCTTCCGTTGTTTCCGCCGCCGCTTCCTCTTCTACCGCCTCGGCTGGCGGCAGAGCGGCGGCCTCCCGCACGCGTTTCTGTTCGAGAAGCGCCTCGTCCCGATCGTCCGCGACGCGCTGCATACGGGCGATCTGACCGCCGGTGCCGGCCGGGATGAGGCGGCCGACGATGACGTTCTCTTTGAGTCCCTCCAGCGTGTCGATCTTTCCGTTGACGGAGGCTTCCGTCAGCACACGTGTCGTCTCCTGGAAGGAGGCGGCCGAGATGAAGGAGCGGGTCTGCAAAGACGCCTTGGTGATGCCGAGAAGCACCGGCGCGCCGACTGCGGGTTTCTTACCTTCGTCTTCGAGGCGCGCATTCGTCTCCTCGAACTCCAGCTTGTCGATCTGCTCTTCCTTCATATAGCCGCTTTCGCCGGGATCAGAGATCTCGATCTTCTGCAGCATCTGCCGGACGACGACTTCGATGTGCTTGTCGTTGATCGGCACGCCCTGCAGGCGATAGACCTCCTGGATCTCGTTGATGAGATAGTCCGCAAGCGCCTCGATCCCCATGATGGCGAGGATGTCGTGAGGCGCCGGGTTCCCGTCCAGCAAGTATTCGCCCTTGGCGATGAAGTCCCCTTCCTGAACGGCGATGTGCTTGCCCTTCGGCACCAGGTACTCGACGGGCTCCAGCTCCTCGTCCGTCGGAACGATCCGGAGACGGCGCTTGTTCTTGTAATCGCGACCAAATTCGACCGTGCCGTCGACTTCGGCGATGACGGCGTGGTCCTTCGGCCGACGCGCTTCAAAGAGCTCCGCTACCCGCGGCAGACCGCCTGTGATGTCCTTCGTTTTCGCGCCTTCGGTCGGGATCCGCGCAAGCACGTCGCCGGGGCGGACGGTCTCGTCGGTTTCGACCGAGAGGATCGCATCGACGGGCAGGAGGTAGCGCGCCTCGCCGCCCGATTCGAGCTTCACCGGCTCGCCGTCCTCGTCGACGATGACGATCGCGGGTTTCAGGTCTCCGCCGCGCGGGTTCGCCCGCCAGTCGGTCACGACGCGGCTTGCGATGCCCGTCGCCTCGTCGGCGACGAGGGTCATGGAAACGCCCTCGGTGAGATCCTCGTAGCGGATCTTGCCGGCTTTCTCCGTCAGGATCGGCTGGGTGTAGGGATCCCAGTCCGCGAGACGTTCGCCGCGGGTGACTTCCGAGCCTTCATCGACGCGCAGCCGCGTGCCGTATTGGAGCTTGTAGGACGCAGCTTCCTTACCGTCCTTGCCGATGATCTTCAGCAAGATGCTCCGGCCCATGACGATAAGGTCGCCTTCGGAGTCTTTCACGACGTTGCGGTTTTCGATCTTGATGACGCCGTCATGGCTCGCCTCGATGAACGAGGTGTCGCCGACCTGCGCCGTACCGCCCACGTGGAAGGTCCGCATGGTGAGCTGCGTGCCGGGCTCGCCGATCGACTGGGCCGCGATCACGCCGACGCTTTCGCCGATATTGACGTGGGTGCCGCGCGCGAGGTCGCGACCGTAGCACTTCGCGCAGACGCCGCTCTTCGACTCGCAGGTGAGAACCGAGCGCACCCGGATTTTCTGGACGCCGGACGCCTCGATCTCTTCCGACAGCGCCTCGTCGATTTCGACGCCGGCCGCGCCTACGACCTCTTCGGTGTCCGGATGGATCACGTCCTCGAGGATCGTGCGGCCGAGGATGCGCTGCGAAAGCGGAACCACGATCTCGCCGCCGTCGACGACGGCATCGATCGTGATGCCCTGCGTGGTGCCGCAATCCTCTTCCTTGATGATGCAGTCCTGCGCGACGTCGACGAGACGACGGGTGAGATAGCCGGAGTTCGCCGTCTTCAGAGCCGTGTCAGCGAGGCCTTTCCGCGCGCCGTGGGTGGAGTTGAAGTACTCCAGCACGGTGAGACCCTCTTTAAAATTCGAGGTGATCGGCGTCTCGATGATCTCGCCGGACGGCTTCGCCATCAGGCCGCGCATGGCGGCGAGCTGGCGCATCTGCGTGGGTGAGCCCCGCGCGCCGGAGTGCGACATCATGTAAACGGAGTTCGTCTCTTTGATCCGTTTGGATTCCTCATCGATCTTGGGCGCCGAGATCTCCTTCATCATTTCATCGGCGATCTTGTCCGTGCACTTCGCCCAGGCGTCGACGACCTTGTTGTATTTCTCGCCGCGGGTGATGAGGCCGTCCGCGTACTGTTGCTCATAGTCGGCGACAAGCGCGCGGGTCTCGCCGACAATGTCCTTCTTCGTGTCCGGGATGACCATGTCGTCCTTCCCGAAGGAGATGCCGGCCTTGCACGCTTCGGTGAAGCCGAGACCCATGATCCTGTCGGCGAAGATCACCGTCTTTTTCTGCCCGCAATGGCGGTAGACGATATCGATCAGCCCCTGGATCGTTTTCTTGGTCAGGAGCTTGTTCACGACATGGAACGGCACGTCCGAGGAGGCCGGCAGCAGCTGCGCGACTTTCATGCGGCCGGGCGTCGTCTCCACGACCTCCGACGTCGGATTGCCTTCGACGTCGACGGAGCGCCAGCGCGCCTTGATCCTGGCGTGCATGGTGACAACGCCCGCCTCAAGCGCGGCTTCGATCTCGTTGATGTCCGAGAAGACCATGCCCTCGCCCGGCTCGTTCTCCTTCTCGATCGTGATGTAATAGAGCCCGAGAACGATGTCCTGGGACGGAACGATGATCGGCTTGCCGTTCGCCGGCGACAGGATGTTGTTCGTCGACATCATGAGGACGCGCGCTTCCAGCTGCGCCTCCAGCGACAACGGGACGTGCACGGCCATCTGGTCGCCGTCGAAGTCCGCGTTGAACGCGGTGCAGACGAGCGGGTGCAGCTGGATCGCCTTGCCTTCGATGAGCTTCGGCTCGAAGGCCTGGATGCCGAGACGGTGCAGCGTCGGAGCGCGGTTGAGGAGAATGGGGTGCTCCCGGATGACTTCATCCAGGATGTCCCAGACCTCGGGCCGCTCTTTTTCGACGAGCTTCTTCGCCTGCTTGACAGTTGCGGAGAGGCCCTTGGCGTCGAGGCGCGAATAGATGAACGGCTTGAAGAGCTCCAGCGCCATCTTTTTCGGCAGGCCGCATTCGTGCAGCTTCAGGTCCGGCCCAACGACGATGACGGAGCGTCCGGAATAGTCGACGCGCTTGCCGAGAAGGTTC
>JBCBJX010000038.1:0-25397 GCA_038522735.1 Pseudomonadota bacterium | reverse complement strand
GAATCCGCGCCGCCGGAAACGCCGATCGCGAGCCGTCGAAGGCGCGTCAGTCCGAGACGGGCGATCCGGTCCCGGAAGTCTTCAGGCGTGAGGGCGTCCGTCAGCAGCCGAGCTTGTCGCGTTCGCGCGAAGCGCGTTCCAGCACCACCGGCAGCGCGTCCGGATACTGGCGAGGCAGCGCACCGAGCACCTGGCAGGCCTCGCTTGTCTTCTCGAGGCGCGCGAAGGCCTGGCCGAGCTTCAGATAGCTTTCCGGCGCGCGGGGGTGGTCGGAGTGCTTGCGGATAAAATCGAGGAAGACATCCGCGGCGCTCGCGAACTGGTCCGTGACAAGATAAATCTCGCCGAGGCGGTATTTCGCATCCGGAGCTTTCGGATGGCTGGGGAAGCGCTCCACGAACTGCTCGAACGCCGAAGTCGCGCGGCCGTAATCCTCAGCGACGAGGAAATCATAGGCGTAGGCGTAGGCGCGGTCCGGATCGTCCGGAAGCGTCACGATAACGGGCGCCGGCGCGACGCGCTCCGAGGCGCCGCGCAGCTGGGTCGGACCGCTCGACGGACCCTGCGCGCTTTGTTGAGGCGCAGCGCCGCCGGAAACGACGGCCTGCAGCGCTTCGATGGCCTGAGCGTTCTGCTGAATGAGGTAGTTCGCCCGCTCGATCTCGCCGGTGAGGGTCTGCAGCTCCCGCTCGATCTGGGTGATGCGGACGGAAAGATCGCCCGCCTGGGCGGCGCTCATAGATGCCGCGACGCCGACGACTTCGCCGGAGCGAGCCGTGCGGCTGGAAGAGTGGCCGTAAAGCTCCGCCTGCACGTCGCGCAGATCGCGCTCCAGCCGGACGATCCGGTCCGAAAGCGCCGTCAGCTGACCGACAGACTGCGCCGAGGCCGGCGCGAGAACGGCGATCGCCGCGAAGAAGAAAACGGAAAGACGCGCGAAAGGCATGGACGTTTCACTCCTGGAACCCGGCGCCGTCCGCCGGCGCGGCGCCCGGAGGCCGGGCGGTCTTTGGTGCAGTCGAGCATCGCGCCATCGCCTGCGCAGATGCATAGCCAAGCAATGGTCCTAGCGGAGGATGCCGGCGGAACAAAGGCGCGCCATCCGCACCCTGAAAGGAAAAGCGCGCCGGACGGACGCCCGGCGCGCTCTTCAAGCAACCAGAGGTCGCAAATCTCCGCTTAGGAGCCGAGCGACGTGATCGTCGTGGTCGAGTTCCGGTTCAGCGCCCACGCTTCTTCCGTCGAACGCGGATCAATCGGGCGATCCTTGCCGTAGGAGATGGTCGTGATGCGCGACGGGTCGACACCGAGGCCGACGAGGAAGTCTTTCGCCGCATTGGCACGACGGGCGCCGAGGGCGAGGTTGTACTCGCGCGTGCCGCGTTCATCGCAGTTGCCCGCGATTTCGATCGCGACTTCCGGGTACTGGTTCAGCCACGCCGCCTGCTGACGCAGGGTGTCGCGCGCCGTCGCCGTCAGGTTGTACTGATCAAACGCGAAGAACACGCGGTTCGTCGCCGTCTGCTGGAAATCTTCGATCGAGCCCGGCTGTATCGAGGACCCGGCGTTCGCATCGGTCGTCAGAGACGTGTCCGTCTCAATCACTTCGGTGCCCGTGCTGCCGCATGCGGCGATCAGAGAAACAGACGCCACGGCGCCGAGTTTCAGAAGAAGGTTTTTCATCGGTTTTCCGCTCCACTTTCGCTTTCGAGACCGAGGCGCGCCCCGAATTCCCGTCGTTCGCCTTGTTGCCTCGACTGCGATCGAACCCCCCGAACGCCCCGAGATGTCTGTCAGCCGCCGAGCTCGCGCTCCCTTAAGGCCTCTTACTCACGGAACATTGCAAATCCGTGTCGATTCGCGCGCGCCGTTAAGCAATTCGAAAAATACTGGTGTCCGTCCCGCCGATCAACGCTCGTTTCGGGGTTTTTTTACGGCAGCAGCGGCGACCACGCCGGGTCCGACGCATCGCCTGGAGTGACGACTTGCCGCAGGTTGTAGCCCGTCAGGTCGACCGACCAGAGCTCCGCGCCGCCGCCCGAGCCGTCCCGATTGGTCGGGTATTCCCGGAAGAACATGATGACCCGGCCGTTCGGAGCCCAGCTCGGCCCCTCGTCAAGGAAGCTTTCGGTGAGGATGCGCTCGCCGACCCCGTCAGGCCGGATGACGCCGATATTGAACTTGCCGCTGTTCTGGCGAGTGAAGGCGATGAGGTCCCCGCGCGGCGACCAGACGGGCGTGCCGTACCGACCGTCGCCGAAGGTGATCCGGCGCGGGTTCGATCCGTCCGCCTCCATCACGTAGATCTGCTGGGTGCCGCCCCGGTCCGAAGCAAAAGTGATGTAGCGCCCGTCCGGCGACATGGAGGGCGAGGTGTCGATCGCCGGATTGTAGGTGAGCCGTCGGGTGCGCCGCGTGCGCAGGTCCATCAAGTAGACGTCCGAGTTGCCGTTGATCTCCTGGGAGAAGACGATCTTCTCTCCGTCTGCGGAGAAGCGCGGCGCGAAGGTCATGCCCTGGAACTGCCCGAGCGCCTCCTGCTGGCCCGTCTCGATATTGAAGAGAAACACTGACGGCACGCGGTTGCGGTAGGAGAGATAGGTGATCTGCTGCTGGTTCGGCGAGAAACGGGGCGTCAGGACGAGGTATTCCCCGTTCGTCAGCGCCTGCGGGTTCGCGCCGTCCTGATCCATGATCATCAGGCGTTTGACGCGATCGATCTTCGGGCCGGTCTCGTGGATGAAGACGACCCGGGTGTCGAAATAGCCGCTCTCGCCGGTCAGCGCCTCGTAGACCTGGTCGGAGACCTTGTGCGCGGCGCGCCGCCAGTTGTTCTCCAGCGTTTTGAAGGCGACGGCGGAAATCTGTTCGTCGGCGAACACGTCCCAGACCCGCGTGTTCACCTGGATGCGGCCGTCTTCGAGGCGAATCACCTCGCCCGCCACCAGCACCTGGGCGTTGATCACCCGCCAGTCGGGAAACCGCGGGCGCTCGTGGATCGTCTCCAGCTCCTGGATGTAGGCGCGCTTGTCGATCGGCGCGAAAAGGCCGGAGCGGTAGAGGTCGTTGACGATGACGCCGCGAATGTCCTCGCCGAGCTTCTGCAATTCGCCGTCGCCGATGTAATCGGGGATCGCGATCGGCATCGGCTCGACGTTGCCGCGGGTGATGTCGATCCGCTCCTGTGCGACCGCGCCGGAGACGAGGAGAAGCAGAGCCGAGAAAACCGCCGCGCCTGCACGCTGAAGGACTGCTGCGCCCGTCATCAAATACCTCTTCCGTTTCGATCGCCGGCTTCGCCGACGCAGGTGTTCGTTCGATTCGCGGGACGGCCCGCCGTCCGCCCTATAGCCCGAGCAAATCCTTCGGATCGAAATTGAATTCGAGCTCCCGCCATTGCTCGTATCGCTCTGGAGAAAGGTAATTGTATGGCTCGCACTTGTAGACCGCGGCGATCGCCTCGCGCTCGGCGTTCTTCCAGAATGCGTTGCCGGACAGATCGATCTCAAGCTTGTTGACGACCTTCGGCTGCCCGTCGAGCGTGCCGTCCTCGTTCAGCTTGATGAAGAGAATGACCTTGAGTTTCTCCGCACCAGGAGAACCGAGTATGGCTTTGACGTTCCAGCAGTCGACAAGCTTGGCCCTTAAAAGATCCTTTTCGGTCGCCGTCAGCCGGCCTGAAACGCCGACGCCCTCGCCCGCCGCCTCGGCGTTCGCATCGGGCGCGTTCTGCGGCGCCTGACGCGGGGCGCTTTGCTGCTCGTTCTCTTTTTCCCGATTGATCACCGCGGACAGGGCGTCGAAATCAAGCGAGTCCTGTTCCTCGGGCTCTTCCGGCTGCGGCTTAGGTTTCACCCGCGGCCGGATCTCCTCGACCTTCTCCGGCTCGATCGGATTATCGTCCGTCTCCGCTGGAACAGGCTCAGGATCGGGCGCGCTTTGGGGGATCGGCTCGTCGGAGAGCGTCTGCTGCGTTTCTTCTTCCGCCGGCGCGGCGAGGGTTTCGGTCGGCGCTTCAGGCTCTTCGACCGCCGGTTCGGGGGCGGCGGCCGGCTCCTCCTCCGGCTCGTCGGGCACGTTGGTGCGCTCGGCGATCTCCGCCTCGCTGATCAGTTCGAAGGGAATAAACTGCACCTCGTCGGGGCGCCGCATGAGGTCGGGCGCGCCGATCATCACGACGGCGACGAGGCCGGCGTGCAGGAGGAGCGATATCAGATGGCCGAGCCGCATGGCGCGCGCCTTCTCCCGTTAGCGGTTCGCAGCCGGATCGTTCACGAGGCCGATGCGCCGGTAGCCCGCCGCATTGATCCGCGCCATGACGGCCGCAACGTCGCCATAGGAGGCGGCCTTGTCGCCGCGCACGTAGATGAGCTGGTCGTAGCCTGCGCCGGCGATCGCCTCGAGCCGGGCGATGAGCTGATCTTCTTCGACCACCGTCTCCTGAAGGTAGATCGCGCCGTCCGAGGTGACGGTGATGGTGATCGGCTCGCCTGCGTCCGGCAGCGACTTCGCCTGAGTTTCAGGCAGTTCGATCTGCACGCCGACGGTGAGAAGCGGGGCGGCGACCATGAAGACGATGAGCAGCACCAGCATGACGTCGACGAACGGCGTCACGTTGATTTCAGCGAGGGGCGCGCGGCGTCCGCGGCCGGCGCCGCGCGGCGGGATCGCGGCGGCCATCAGCCGGTCCTCTCGTCAAGCTGGCGCGACAGGATTGCGGAGAACTCATCCGCAAACCCCTGAATGCGCACGGCGTAGGAGTTCAGACGCGCCGTCAGGCGGTTGTAGAAGATGACAGCCGGGATGGCTGCGACGAGGCCGAGGGCCGTCGCGAACAGCGCCTCGGCGATGCCGGGGGCGACGACGGCGAGGTTCGTGTCCTGAGAAACGGCGATCGCCTGGAAGGAGTTCATGATCCCCCAGACCGTGCCGAAAAGGCCGATGAAGGGCGCAGCCGAGCCGACAGTCGCGAGAAAGCCGAGGCCGCGCTCGGCTTTGTCGAGCTCGCGGGCGATCTGGACGTTCATCACCTTGTCGATGCGCTCCTTCGCGCCGGCGACGAGGGCTCCGGAGGCGCGCGACCCATCTTTCACCCGCTCCCACTCGCCCATGGCCGCGGCGAAGACCCGCGCCATCGGATGGTCGGCCTTGTCGCCGAGTTTGCGATGCAGGTCGTCGAGCGGCTTTCCGGACCAGAAGGTGTTCTCGAACCGCCGGGCCTGGCCGTTGATGCGGCTGAAGAACATGCCCTTGTCGATCATCACGCCCCAGGACCAGACCGAGGCGAGGACGAGGATCCCCATGACGGCCTTCACCACCAGGTCCGCCTCGAGGATGAGGGACCAGATGCCCGCCTCCTCCAGCTCGATCGTGTCGACGACGCCGCTCGGCGCAGCCTCCTGCGCTGCGAGCGCCATGGTGAGGAGCGCGTCGGCGGAGGCGCCCGAAGCGATGAATTCGCTGATCATTCCCAGACTTCCCGTTTCAAACCCCCGCAGGCGCGACGGTTAAGATTTCCCGCCTGCATCTTAAGCATGAGCCGTACCAGAGGCCGCGATGATCGCCAATCGCGGCGCCGCGGCGGACGGCCGCCCTTTCGACGATTTCATGCGGGGTGCGTGCCGGAGGATTTGGGCGAGCGTGCGGCGCTCCGCGGGGGCTGTTACGGCAGAACGGTGATCAGCGAGGTGGAGAGAGCCAGCATGAAGAGCGCCAGCGCGCCGCCCGCGACGCCGAGGGCGGCGAGCCGCGGGCCGTGCAGCCGGCTCCAGAGGAGCGTTCCGGTGACGCTCATGAAGAGGAGCGCGCCGGCGGCCATGTCGATGAAGAGAACCCAGGCGAGGGTGACGCCGTGGCCCTTGTGGAGCTCCTTCAGGAACGTGCCGAAGGAATAGTCCGTGCGCGTCGCCGTAAGGAGCCGCGCCTCGGGGATGTATTCCGCGTTGACCCGGGCGTTCGGGCTCCAGAAGCGGACGGTCCATTTCTCCGCCTGCCGCGCCGCAGCGCCTTCGAAGGCGACCTCCGCCTCCTCCCGCTTCGCGCCGCCGCCGAGGGCGTCCGTCGCAACGCCGAAACGGCTCTGGACGTAAGCTTCGAAGGCGGCGGGGTCCGCGAGCGGTTCGTCGAGCACCGTCTCGAGCCGACCGACCTCCCGCGCCTCGCCCGTCTCGATCTTCATCTGCGAGCGGTGATTGAGAAGAAACCCGGAGACGCCGAGGAACAGGAAAATCAACGCGCCCCAGAGCCCCGTCCACGCATGGACCCGGCGCAGCCACAGCACGACAGTCGGGTCCTGCCAGCCGGCCGGCAAGAGAAGAAGGCCGCCGACGCGGCGAGCGAGCTTCGGCGCATCGTCTGTCATTCGTCTCTCCGCGGTTCGACGAGGCCGCATAGCCGGGGACCGGCGCATTTGCAACTCATTCTCAGGGCAGGCAGTTCTCGGGGCAAGTCGTTCGATCAGGCGTTCAGAGTTTTCGAGGCCCGTCGCCCCGCCCGAGCACCCGCCGCCGTCCTTCGTGACGGCGCTGCGCGCCTCCTCAGGACGAAGTTTAGCGAATTGACGAGAACAATCTTCGTCCTGAGGAGCCTCGCGCAGCGAGGCGTCACGAAGGACGGCCGCACGCGCTACGCCCCCATCGCCGCCGAAATCTTCGCCGCCGCGTCCTTCGGCAGGCGTTTCGGCCGCCCCGCGCCGTCAATGCAGGCGGCCTCCACCTCGGCGGTCGCGACCAGCTCCTCACCGCGAACCATCTGCTGGGAGATCGTCAGCCGAGCGCCTTTTGAGGGAAAGAAGCGCGTGCGCACGTGAAGGAGATCGTCGATCCGCGCGGGGGTCGCGTACTCCACCGCGATCTTGCGCACGACGAAGAAGCGCGGCTCCTCGGCGGCCTCCAGTTCGGCGTGGCCGACGCCGGCGCAGCGCAGGAAATCCGTCCGCCCCCGCTCGAAAAAGGCGAGATACTGGGCGTGATAGACGACGCCTGAAAAGTCCGTGTCTTCATAATAGACCCGGACGGGACGCACATGCTCGCCCCCCTCGAACCAGCCGTCTATGGATGGGTCAGTCATGTCTCACCAGCGATCTTCGTCCTGAGGAGCGCGGCGAAGCCGCGCGTCGCGAAGGACGGACGCAGGCGCCGTAAGTGCGGCGATCCTTCGTGACGCCGCCTCTTCATCCTGAGGAGCCGCCGCAAGGCGGCGTCTCGAAGGGCGGCGGCTCCTCAGGATGAAGCCCGTACGATGCGGCGACCGGGTCACTTCTCAAACAACCCCCGATCCGCCTCCGGCGCCGCGAGCCCGAGATGCGCCCACGCCGTTTTCGTCAGCATGCGGCCGCGGGGGGTGCGCTGGACGAAGCCGCGCTGGAGGAGGAAGGGTTCGATAACGTCCTCCACGGCGTCGCGGCCTTCTGCGAGGGCGGCGGCGATGGTTTCGACGCCGACGGGGCCGCCGCCATAGTGCTCGGCGATCAGCATCAGGTATTTCCGGTCGAGGCCGTCGAGGCCGGCGTCGTCCACCTCAAGGCGGCGGAGCGCGGCGTCCGCGGTGGCCTTCGTAATGCGCCCGTCGCCCTCCACCGTCGCGACGTCCCGCACCCGGCGCAACAGCCGCCCGGCGATGCGCGGGGTGCCGCGCGAGCGCCGGGCGATCTCGACGGCGCCCGCCTCCTCGATCTCCGCGCCGAGCTTCGCCGCGCCGCGGGCGACGATCCGCGCGAGGTCGCGGTCGGCGTAGAACTCAAGGCGCACCGGCAGGCCGAAACGGTCGAGCAGCGGCTTTGTGAGCAGCCCCGAGCGCGTCGTCGCGCCGACCAGCGTGAAGGGCGGCAGGTCGACTTTGACGGAGCGCGCGGCGGGCCCCTCCCCGATCATCAGATCAAGCTCGAAGTCCTCCATCGCCGGGTACAGAACCTCCTCGACGACGGGCGAAAGGCGGTGGATTTCGTCGATGAAGAGAACGTCCCGCGGCTCCAGATTGGTGAGAAGCGCCGCAAGGTCGCCGGCGCGGGCGACCACCGGGCCCGACGTCGCGCGGAAGCCGACGCCCAGCTCCTTCGCAATGATCTGGGCGAGGGTCGTCTTGCCGAGGCCCGGCGGCCCGTGCAGCAGCACGTGGTCGAGGGCCTCCCCCCGCTCCAAAGCGGCGCGCACGAACAGAGCGAGATTGTCCTTCGCCCGAGGCTGGCCCATGAAGTCGGAAAGGCGCTGGGGGCGGAGCGCCCGGTCCGGATCGCCGGCGCGTTCTTCGGCGCTCATCAGGCGGTCGTCTTCAGCCGGCAGGCTCATGCGGCGGCGAGCTCCTTCAGGGCGGCCTTCACAAGATCAGGGAGCGGTGCATCCGGCGCTTCGGCCGCAGCCTTGGCGACGGCCCGGCGCGCTTCGCCCGCCTCATAGCCGAGATTGGCCAGCGCCGAGACCGCGTCGGCGCGGGCGCTCGCCGTCTCCTCCGATTGCGAGGCGACCACCTTCGGCGGAGCCGCCTTCGGGTCGCGACCGTTGGCGGCCACCTTCGGCGGCGGCGGCGGCGCCGCGCCCGAGGCGGCGGCGAGGGAGAGCGCCGGGAGCTGGGACTTCAGTTCGCCGACGATACGCTCGGCGATGCGCTTGCCGACGCCTTTGGCGCGAGCGACCGAGGCCCAGTCCTCCGCCGCGACGGCGTCCGCGAGATCGGCGGGCGAGAGCACGTCCAGCACGGCGAGCGCGGCTTTCGCGCCGACGCCCTGCACGGTCTGCAGGATGCGGAAGACTTTCCGCTCGCCCTCGCTCGGGAAGGCGTAGAGCTTGATGAAGTCCTCGCGCACGACGGTCTCGACGGCGTAGGTCGCCTCGGCGCCCGGCTCGGCGCGGTCGAGCGTGCGCGCCGTCGCGAAAGCCTCATAACCGACGCCGCCGACATCGATGAGAAGCGTCTCCTCCTCGACCGCGATCACCTGTCCCAGTAACCGTCCGATCACGCCGCATGTCCTTTCAGGCGCGCGCCATGGGTGTGCGCGCAGCAGATGGCGACCGCGAGGGCGTCCGCCGCGTCGGCGCCTTGCGCGCCGGCGCTCGGCAAGAGAACCCGGATCATGTGCTGCACTTGCCGCTTGTCCGCGTGACCAGCGCCAACCACGGATTTTTTTACAGCGTTCGGCGCGAATTCGAAGACCGGCGCGGCGAACCGGCCGAGCGCCGCCAGCGCCGCCCCGCGAGCCTGTCCGAGCGCAAGCGTCGAGGCGGCGTTCGTGTTGACGAAGGTCTTCTCCACGGCGACCGCGTCCGGCGCCTCGCGCAAGGCGATCGCGGCGAGACCGTCGAAAATCATCGCCAGCCGCTCGGCGGGGCCGCCGCGGCCGGACGCGATCACGCCGCTCGCGACGAACGACAGCCGAGCGCCTTCAAGGCGCACGAGCCCCCAGCCGGTCCGGGCGAGGCCGGGATCGACCCCGAGCACGCGAATCGCTTCGATCATGCCGCAAGGGTAGCCTGTTCGAAACGAAACGCGAACGTTTCTTCAGAGCCCGTCGACATCCTCGGGCGACGGCGCTTCGGCCGCCGTCTCGTCCCCCTCTTCGGCGAGAACTTCGTCCGCAGACACCGGCGGCGCGAGAAGCGCGTCGCGGAGCGCCACGCGGGCGGCGCGTTCGCGCGGGTTCAAGTCGCCCGGCGCCGCCGCAAGCGAGGCTTCGACCAGCTCGAGCGCCTTGTCCCGATCCATCGGCCGGCCGCGGCCCTGGGCGTAGACGACGGCCAAGAGGAACGTGCCTTCGTCGTCGCCGGCTTCGGCGGCGCGCTCGAACCAGTCTGCTGCGCGCGCGGCGCGGACTTCCGGATCGCCGCCGGGGGATTTCAGCTCCATGACGCCGACGGCGGTCATCGCCGGCGGGACGCCCTCGCCGGCTGCGTATCGGATCAGCTGCTCCGCGCGACTTGGATCCTGCGGGCCGCCGAGCCCCGCGCGCAGAAGGAGACCGAACCGGTAGCTTGCTTCGGGGTGGCCGGCGGCGACCGCCTCTTCGTACCAGCCGCGGGCGCGATCAAAACTCTGGGCGCGGCCGCGGCCGAGCTGGAAGGCGCGGGCGAGTTCATAGGCGGCCTCGGCGTTCCCGAGGCGCGCGGCGCGCTCGAAGAGATCGGCCGCGTAGACCTCGTCGATCGCGACGCCCCGGCCCTCCGCATGCAGACGGGCGAGGGCGACCATGGCCTCCGCCTGTCCCTGCTCGACGGCGAGGGCGAACCAGTCGGCGGCGCCGGCGGGGTCGGGCGCCGCGTCGGGCGCGCCGGTCTCTCCGACAAGGATAAGGCGGCCAAGGGCGTACTGGGCGTCGGCGTACCCGGCTTGCGCGGCGACCGAATAGGCGCGTACGGCGGCGGAGAGATCGCGCGGGCCGCCGCGGCCTTCCTCGCACAACATTCCAAGGAGATAGGCCCCCTCCGGCGACAGGCGGTCGGCGCGCTCGAGGACCTGTCGGGCCGCCCTGTCGTCGCCCTGCTCAACGAGGCTGCGGGCGCGCGACGCGGCGCCGCCGGAGAGGATCTGCGCATCGACAGGCGCGGCGGCGAGCATCAGCCCGCAGGCGATGAACGTTCGGATGATCGGCGTTCGGGTCATGGCGCGACCGCCCCCTTGGCGTTTGCGATCGATACGACCGATCGCGCCAGGAGAGTCAATCGCGCGCGTGTGACACCTGCGCGGCGTTTTCAATCGCTGCGTTCAATTCGGCGACGGCGGCGGCCGGCCCTTTCGGATGCGACCAGACGGCGCTGGAGACAGCGAGGAAGTCGGCGCCGGCGGAAACGAGCGGCGCGCAGTTCTCCGCGTTGATCCCGCCGATGGCGACCGACGGCAAGGTGGTCGCATGGCTCCACCAGGCGAGGAGCTCCGGCTCGGCGCGGGCGATCGGCTCTTTCGTCAGTGTCGGAAAAAAAGCCCCGAAGGCGACATAATCCGCGCCCGCCTCGGCCGCCTCGAAAGCGAGGTCCTTCGAGGCGTGGCAGGTGACGCCGAGGATTGCGTCCGAGCCGAGGAGCGCGCGAGCGGCCGCGGGGTCTCCGTCCTCCTGACCCAGATGAACGCCGTCGGCACGGACCTCTCGCGCGACCCTCGCGCTGTCGTTGATCAGCACCGCAACGTCTTTCGCGCGGGCGAGGGGGATGAGCGCCTTCGCAGCGGCGCGCAGGGCGTCCTCGTCGGTCGCGCCCGCCTCCGTCTTCAGACGGATCTGCAGGCAGGCGACATCGCCGGCTGCAAACGCAGCGTCGAGCGTCACGGCGAACCCGGCGACGTCGTCAATGCGCGGGGGGGTAATGAGGTAGAGGCGGCAGCGGTCCGCGCCGCCGGACGACGCGTCGCTCACGTGCCCTCGGCGCCTTCGCTCGCCAAGGCTTAAGCCGCCTCCAGTTTCGCGGACCAGTCGCCGAGCTGCGCGAGGCCGTTCATTTTCGCCCGGTGGGCGAAGGCGGCCTGGGCGGCGGGGACGTTCTCCGGCTCGCCGCCCCAGGCTTTGAGCGGCGCGGCCTGCAGGGCGCGGCCGTAGGAAAAGGAGAGCGCCCAGGGCATCTGATCCGCATACGCGGCGTTCATGGCGTTCAGGTGGGCCGTCGCCGCCTCGTCGGACTGTCCGCCTGACAGGAAGACGATGCTCGGCACGGCGGCGGGCACGGCGGCGCGGAAGCATTTCACCGTCTTCTCGGCGACCTCCTCGACGCCCGCCTGCTGCGGGCATTTTGCGCCGGCGATCACCATGTTCGGCTTTAGAACCGTGCCTTCGAGGGCGACGCGCTGCGTGAAAAGCTCCTCATAGAGAACACGGAGGCCGTATTGAGTCACTTCGTAGCAGCGGGCGACGTCGTGGTCGCCGTCCATCAGGACTTCCGGCTCTACGATCGGGACAATGTTCGCCTCCTGACAGAGGGCGGCGTAGCGCGCCAGCGCATGCATGTTGGTCCGAATGCAGTACTCCGACGGCGTCGCCATGCCGCCGCCGCGGGAGATATCGATCACCGCGCGCCATTTCGCGAAGCGCGCGCCGAGGCCGTAATACTCCGCGAGGCGTTCGCGCAGACCGTCGAGGCCTTCCGTGACCGTCTCGCCTTCCGCGCCGGCGAGGTCCTTAGCGCCCTTGTCCACCTTTATGCCGGGGATCGAACCTGCGCCCTCGATCAGTTTCACCAGCGGCGTTCCATCGGCGGCGTTCTGGCGGATCGTTTCATCGAAAAGGATGACGCCGGAGATGTGATCGCGCATCGCCGTCCCGGTGCGGAACAGCATCTCGCGATAGTCGCGGCGCGCGTCTTCGGTCGACTCAACGCCGATGGAATAGAAGCGCTTCTTGATCGTGCCCGTCGATTCGTCCGCTGCCAGAATGCCCTTGCCGGGCGCCGCCATGGCGATCGCGACTTTATTGAGCGCTTCGAGATCCATCAGATTACCCCTTTGTCGTTCCATGTTTTTCCAGCGCGGCGACCCCCGGCAGCGTCTTTCCCTCGAGCCATTCGAGGAAAGCGCCGCCCGCCGTCGAAACGTAAGTGAAATCGTCCGTGACGCCCGCATGGTTGAGAGCCGCGACCGTATCGCCGCCGCCGGCGACGGCTGTGAGGTCGCCCGACTTAGCCCGCTTCGCCGCATAGCGCGCCGCCTCGACGGTCGCCGTGTCGAAGGGCGGGGTCTCAAACGCGCCGAGGGGGCCGTTCCAGACCACGGTCCTCGCTTTCTCGATCCGCGCCGCGATCTCATCGACCGAAGACGGGCCGAGATCGAGGATCATCTCGTCGTCCTTCACCTGATCGGCCGGCCGCACGCGGCTCTCCGCATGCGCCTTGAATTCCGTCGCGACGACCGCGTCGTTCGGGATCAGCACTTCGCAGCCGGAGCGCTTGGATTCCGCCATGATCTCTCGCGCCGTCTCGCAAAGGCCCGGTTCGCACAGGGACTTTCCGACGGAAATCCCCATGGCGAACAGGAAGGTGTTCGCCATGCCGCCGCCGACCACGAGGACGTTGGCGCGCTTTACGAGGTTCGTGAGGACGTCGAGCTTGGTCGAGACCTTCGCGCCGCCGACGATCGCGACCATCGGGCGTTCGGGCGCGCCGAGGGCCGCCTGGAGGTAATTGAGTTCGCGCTCCATCGCGCGGCCCGCGGCGGCGGGGAGCTTGCGCGCGAGGCCTTCTGTAGACGCATGGGCGCGGTGCGCGGCGGAGAAGGCGTCGTTGACATAGAGATCGCCGTTGGCGGCGAGTTCGGCGGCGAACGCCGGATCGTTCGCCTCTTCGCCTGCGTGGAAGCGGGTGTTCTCAAGGAGTGCGACGCCGCCCGGCTTCAGCCCGTCGACGACCCGTTTCGCTTCAGGTCCGACGCAATCCTCCGCGAAAGCGACCGGCGCGCCGAGGAGGTTCGAGAACGCCTCCGCGATCGGCGCGAGGCTCATCTCCGGGACGCGCTCGCCCTTCGGCCGGTCGAAATGGCTGAGGAGCGCCACTTTGGCGCCCTTCTCCATCAGATCCCGGACCGTCGGAAGGGCGCGCTCCAGCCGCGTCGCGTCGCTGACGGCCCCGCTCTCGACCGGAACGTTGAAATCGACGCGGACGAGAACGCGCTTCGCGGCGACGTCCAGATCGTCGATGGTGTGGAAGGCGCTCATGACCTCATGCCCCTGTCCGTCGCGCTTGCGCGCCGCCTCGCGCCTAGATGTGCTTCGCCATTTCCAGCGCCGTATCGGTCATACGCGTGGAGAAGCCCCATTCATTGTCGTACCAGGAAAGAACGCGCACGAGCTTGCCTTCGAGCACCTGGGTCTGCGGCGCTGCGAAGTAAGACGAATGCGGATCGTGGTTGAAGTCTGAAGAGACGAGCTTTTCTTCGGTATAGCCGAGAACGCCTTTGAGGAAGCCTTCCGAGGCCGCTTTCATCGCCGTGTTCACCTCGTCCGCCGTCGTGTCGCGGGCGGGCGTGAAGACGAGGTCGATCATCGAGACGTTCGGGGTCGGCACACGGATCGCGGAGCCGTCGAGCTTGCCCTGCAGCTCCGGCAGGACGAGGCCGACGGCCTTGGCGGCGCCGGTCGAGGTCGGGATCTGCGAGTTCGCCGCGGCGCGCGCGCGGTAAAGATCCTTGTGCATTGTGTCGAGGGTCGGCTGGTCGCCCGTATAGGAGTGGACCGTCGTCATGTAGCCGCGTTCAATGCCGATCGCATCGTTCAGAACCTTCGCGACGGGCGCGAGGCAGTTCGTGGTGCAGGATGCGTTGGAGACAACCACGTCGTCTTTGGTCAGAACATCATGGTTGACGCCGTAGACGATCGTCTTGTCGGCGTCTTTGGCCGGCGCGGAGACAAGGACGCGCTTCGCCCCGGCTTCGAGGTGCATCGCCGCCTTGGGACGGTCGGTGAAGATCCCGGTGCATTCGAAAACGATATCGATGTCATGATCGCCCCAGGGCAGCGCCTTCGGATCGCGTTCGGCGAGCACTTTTACGGGGCCGCGCCCGAAATCGATGGCGTCGCCCTCGACCTTCACGACGCCCGGAAAGCGGCCGTGGACCGAATCATACCGAAAGAGGTGGGCGTTGGTCTCGACGGGGCCGAGATCGTTGATCGCGACGATCTCCACATCGCGCCGGTCGTGCTCGAGGATCGAGCGGAGCGCGAGGCGGCCGATGCGGCCGAAGCCGTTGATGGCGATGCGAAGAGCCATGGGCGATCATCCTTCTGTCGAGATATGCGGGGCGCTGCGTCGGGTCCGCGCGCCGCGTCCTGCAGGCGCGGGCGTTGTGCATCGCCGTTTCGACGGGCGTCAAGTCGGCGCCGCTTGACAGGATTTTCCAAGGTGAACGAAGTCTTAACCCGCTCCCGGGAGGCTCCTCGCCATGAGCGCGCTTGAAAACACGGTGGACGATCTCGCCGAGGCCCTTGAGGCCTTGGAAACGGCCGTCTTGCGCCGCGCCGGGGAAATCGACGCGGCGGGCGACGCGGACCGCCGATCCCGCGCCGCGGCCGCGGACGCCCTCGCCGGCGCCTCCGAAGCTCTAGCGGAGGCGATCGCGGCGATCGACAGCGCGCTCCTCACCGCAGCCGGGCCGAGTTGAAGATGGCCGTCGTCGAAATCTCCATTAACGGGCGCGCCTATAACGTCACCTGCGACGACGGGCAGGAAGAACGACTGACCTCCCTCGCCCGCGAGGTCGACGCCCGGGTGAGCGACCTCGCCGGCCGCATCGGACAGATCGGCGACGCGCGGCTCATGCTGCTCGCAAGCCTCACCCTCGCCGACGAACTGAGCGACGCGAAAGCGCGCGCCGCGGGCCCCGCAACGCCGAACGCCGACGAAGCGCACGCCGCGCTCGAAGCGGCGGAGGAAAAGGAGGGCGCCGCGCTCAGGGTGATCGAGGCGGCTTCGCGCCGCATCCGCGCCCTCGCCGACGCCCTTGAGGACGACGACGACGCGAGCGGCGAGGCCGCTGAAAACTGATCGTTCGTTCCGGGAGGGCCGGAGCTGCGCCTAAACCACGCGCAAGCGCGGTGCCGCGGCGCTTTCACCGCCCTTCAGCCCAGCACGGCGGGTCATGGCGACCCGCATGCCTTCGATCAACCGCTCCGCCGTCAGAGGCTTCGCGACGTGGGCGTCGCACCCGGCCGCCTCGGAGAGCGCGATATGCTCGCTCATGGCGTTGGCGCTCAGCATGATGATGGGCGTCGGCCGGGCGTTGGTCGTCGTCTCGAAGGCGCGGATTTCCCGCGTCGCCACGAGCCCGTCCATCACCGGCATCTGCATGTCCATGAGGATAAGATCGAACGCCTCCTCCTTCACCGCGTCCACCGCTTCGACCCCGTTCTCGGCGGCGCGGAGCGAGATGTTCAGTGAATCGAGGAGAAGGCCGACGACCTGCTGGTTGATCGGATGGTCCTCAGCGAGGAGGACCCGCAGGCCGCTGACGGCGGAGCGGTCGTCTGCGCCTGGCGGTTCGCTCTCGTTCGGCTCCTCCGCATGCGGCAGGGGCGCGGTGAAGACGAAGCGGCTGCCGACGCCCGGCTCCGAGGTCGCGCTCAGATCGCCGCCCATCATCTCCGCAAGCGCACGGCAAATGGAAAGACCGAGCCCGGTGCCGCCGAAGGAGCGGGTGATCGACCCGTCCGCCTGCTCGAACCGCGAGAAAAGCCGCGCGGCGGTTTCCTCGTCGAACCCGATGCCGGAATCCTCCACTTCGATGCGCAGGACCGAAGACCGGTCGCCCCAGGGCGTCGCGTCGACGCGGACGATCACGCCGCCTTTCTCGGTGAACTTCACGGCGTTGGACGCAAGGTTCGCGACGACCTGGCGTATGCGAACGACATCGCCGACCAACCGGCTTTCTGCTCCTTCACCGAAGATGAGGTCGAAGCTGACGCCCTTGTCCTCGGCTTTCGCCCGCATGACCTCGGCGGCGGACTCGATCGCCGAATGCAGCTCGAACGGCTCCGTATGGAGATCAAATTTGCCCGCCTCGATCTTTGAGAAATCGAGAATGTCGGAGAGAAGACGCTCAAGCGTCTCGCCAGACGTTTTTATGAGCTCCACCATCCGCGCCTGACGATCGGAGAGATCCGTTCGCGCGAGAGCGTCGACCACGCCGACGACGCCGTTGAGGGGGGTGCGGATTTCATGGCTCATATTCGCGAGGAACCGGCTTTTCGCTTCGGTCGCCGCTTCGGCTTTCGCCGTCTGCTCCGCGAGCGCGCGCTCATGGCGCATGCGGTCCGTGATGTCGAACATCACGGCGACGTACTCGCTCGGGCCGGCGTCGTCGCCCTTCAAAGGCACGACGGTGGAGTCGACCCAGAAGTCCTCGCCGGACTTCGCTCGATTACAGGCGACGCCGTGCCAGGATTCACCCCTCCGCAGGCGGGCCTTGATATCGTTGAAGAACGCGCGGTCGTGGCGGCCAGCGTTCAACATCGTGTTGCTGCAGCCGATCAGTTCCGATCGGTCATAGCCGCTGATTTCGCAGTACTTGTCGTTGACGAACTTAAAGACGCCCCTGTCGTCCGTAATCGCCACGATTGAGTGTTCATCCAGGGCCGTCTGGTAGGCGGAGAGATTGGCGAGCGCCTTATCCGCCGTCTTCAGCGCGGTCGCCAGCGCATCGCGTTCATGACGCTCAGCGGTGATGTTCTGGAACGTCCCCTGAACGCCGACCGCCTCGCCGCCATCGTATACGCACCGACCGATCGACCGCACCCAGATCCGCCGTTTGCGGGCCGTGATCAGGGGCAGTTCGAAGTCCCAGCCCTCGCCGGTTTCAATCGCGCGCTGAACATAGCGCTCGACCATGGGGACGGCTTCCGGCGCGTAGAACTGGATCGCCGTCTCCAGATCGGGCTCGTAGTCGTCGTCGACTTCGTGAATGCGGCGGATCTGCTCGGTCCAGACAACTTCCTTCGTCCGCAGATCAAGCGCCCAGCCGCCGACGCCTGCGACTTCGGAAATCTCTTCCGCCCACGCTCGAGCCTGGTGGAGTTCCTTCGACAGCGATGCGACCTGATCGGCGAGCGCAAGGGCCCGCGCCGATGTCCGCCGCTCATCGATCAGGTGCGAGACGGCCTGCGCGAGAGACGTCAGCGTCTCGAGTTTCTCCGCCGACCACTCCCGCGGCCGCATGTCGACGACGCCGAGCGTGCCGAGGGCGTTGCCATGCGCATCGACGACCGGCGCGCCGGCATAGGCGCGGACATGCGGTTCGTCGACGACCAGCGGATTGTCGCGAAACCGGTCGTCGGCGGCCGCATCGGGGACGACCAGAGGCTCTTCGCTCATGATCGCGTGGGAGCAGAAGGCGATCTCACGGGGAGTTTCGCCGTAAGGAAGGCCGACGACTGATTTCGACCACTGGCGATCCGCGTCGATCAGGGAGATCAGCGCGACGGGGGTTTCCATCAGGCGCGCGGCGCACTCGGTCAGCGCGTCGAACGCCGGCTCCGGCTCGCTGTCGAGCAGGCGGCAATCAATGAGCGCGGCGAGGCGCTGAACTTCGTTGAGCGGTTTTCCGGGCCCCGTCATCGCCTTGGCCTTTTACGATCCTAGAGACTTCGATCATGGGGCGGGGACCATCAATGCAAGGTGAACGGTTTAGCGCAGCTTGCTGCGGTGGTCGGCCGCGCCTACGTTTCGACGAGGCGATTACTGCCCGGCGCGTTTGGAGCTTCGATTCCCCGGGGCCTTACCGACACGATCGGGAGCCGTCTCTGATCGAGACCGTGGTCTTTTTCACGCGGCGCCCACCTGACCTCTAGGGTCCAGGTGGAATTCATTCGGCTCCGACGGCCAGGGCGGTGTCGCCGCTACTTTCTTCACGTTATGACCGCGCGATGCGGTCTCCCGATTTCGCTGATCTGAAAAGAGCGCTCCGCCGCGCCGCACGCGAGACCCGGGCCGCCGCGGTGGTAGAAGGGGCCGCGGACGACGCCGCGGCGACAGCGCTTCCACAACTCGCCGGCGAGAAGGGGCCCGTGGCGGTCTATTGGCCGATCGGGACCGAACTCGACCCACGACCGCTCGCCGGCCGGCTGGCGCAGGCGGGGCGCAAACTCGCTCTCCCCCGGATTTTTGAGGAATGCGCGCCGCCGGCGTTTCTCGCCTGGGCGCCCGACGACCCGCTCGCCGACGACCTGTGCGGTGTCCCCTCGCCCCGCGACGACGCCGCCGTCGTCGAACCGCAGACGATCATCGTCCCCCTCCTCGCCTTCGACCGGGCGGGCGGGCGGCTCGGCTATGGCGGCGGCTATTACGACCGGGCGATCGCCGCCGCTCGGGCGCGCGGGCCGGCGCTCATTATCGGCTACGCCTTCGCCGCCCAGCAAATCGACGCCGTGCCGCGCGAGCCGCACGACCAGCGCCTCGACGCGGTGGCGACCGAACGGGAGTTCATTGTATGTCGATAGGGGGACGACGCCTGAAGGAGCGCATCGCATGCGCATCGGATTTTTCGGGGACGTGATGGGCCGCGCCGGCCGCGCGGCGGTGTCGGAGCGCCTGCCCCGCCTGCGCAAGGACCTGCAGCTCGACTTCGTCGGGATCAACATCGAGAACGCCGCCGGCGGGTTCGGAGTGTCCGGCTCCGTATGCGAACAGATGTTCGAAGCGGGAGCCGACATCCTCACCACAGGCAATCACGCCTACGACCAGCGCGACGAGATCTACGTCTACGAGCGCGAGGAACGGCTTCTGCGGCCATGCAACTTCCCGGCGGACAATCCGGGCCGCGGAGCGCAGATGGCCGAGATCCGGGACGGACGGCGCGTGCTCGTTGTGAACGCCCAGGGCCAGCGCGCCATGCCGCCGATCGACGATCCGTGTGCGGCCGTGGAGCGCGAACTCGCTGGCGTCGTGCTCGGCGAGGCGGCGGATGCGGTGATCATCGACTTCCACGCTGAGGCGACGTCGGAGAAATACTCCATGGGCCATCATCTCGACGGCCGCGCGTCGCTCGTCGTCGGAACGCACACGCATGTTCCGACCGCCGATCATCAAATTCTCCCGCGCGGCACCGCCTATATAACCGATCTCGGCATGACGGGCGATTATGACAGCGTCATCGGCATGAACAAAGCCGAGCCGCTTTCGCGTTTTACGACCAAAATGCCAGGCCCGCGCCTCGCGCCGGCGGCCGGCGAGGCGACGCTCTGCGGCGTTTACGTGGAGACGGACGACAAGACGGGGCTCGCGGTGCGTTGCGAGCCGATCCGGATCGGCGGGAAGCTCGAGGAGCAGCTGCCGACGTGATCCGCGGTCACGCCCAAGCGAGCCGACTGCGGCCTGCCGGGACTTGGGTTCTGCAGTTTGACGGCGGTCAAAGACGGACAGTGAGGCTTGGAGCACTCTAGGGCTCTTCAACTACAAGGAGCCGCCGATGACGACGCGTATTCTTGTTCTGAACGCTCATCCGCATACAGACGACAATCATTACTGCGCCGCCCTCGCCGACGCCTATGAGGCCGGCGCACGCGAAGGCGGCCACGCCGTCAAGCGCATCGACCTCGCCGATCTTGACTACCCTGTCCTGCGCGACCCCGCCGAATTCGAGGCTCCGCCGCCGCCGGACGTGCTCGCGGCGCAAGAGGCGACGCTCGAATGCAATCATCTCGTCGTCGTGTTTCCCGTATGGCTCGGCGCGATGCCCGCCTATTCGCGCGCCTTCTTCGAGCAGTTCGCACGCGCCCATTTCGCGCTGGCCGAAAACCCCGAGGGCGGGTGGCCGATCCGTCGTCTGAAGGGGCGTTCAGCCCGCGTGATCGCGACCATGGGCATGCCGGCCGCCGCCTACCGCTTAATGTTCAAGGCCCGCGGCGTCCGCGCGTTTGCGGCCTCCACGCTAGCGATGTCAGGCTTCAAGCCGGTGCGCGAAACGCTCATCGGCATGGTCGGCGTCGGCGACGACAAGGGCCGTCTCAAACGCCGGCTGGAACAGGTTCGCGCGCTTGGCGTCCGCGGTCGCTGAAGCGCCCTACTCCGCGACGACGTCACGATGCATCGGGGCGAGGAGCGCAAGCAACTTTCCCTGGGCGCGGAAGGGGACGCCCGCCTCGCTCATGGCGATCTGGAAGTCCTCGACCATATAGCCCCACTGCGCGGCGGTTATGTCGAGCGGCTGATGGCTCTCGCGCATGCCGAAACCGTCATACGCACACGGACCGCCCATGACGTCGCAGAGCTGTTTCTCCAGCTTCTCGCGGAACCGCTTCATGTTGGTTTCATCGAACGTGCCGGCGATGCGCGGATCGTCGAGGGCGATACGGATGAAATTATCGACTACCGCCTCGACCGCCGCCTCGCCGCCGAAGGCCTGATACAGCTTGTCGTTGCGCGCTTCTGGAACTTCGTAGACGTCCGTTACTGGCGGGACTTGGACGAATGCGGCCGCGGCGAAAACGAGTACCGGGATCAGCATGGCGTCCTCCTAAAAACCGGCTTGCAGGGAGATGTAAGCGCCGCCCTGATCGCCCTGCAGCGCGACGTCGCCGAGATCGGCGTAGGCGGCGGTGAGCGAGAGACGTTTCGACGGAAACCAGGCGACGAAGATATCGTATGCGTCGTTTTCCTCTGCAAAGCCGAGATTGTCCGGCCGGGTGCGGTAATCCCCGCCGACGACGAGGTCCCGGCGGAGAAGGTAGGCGAGGCCGCCTTCGAACTGGGGCGTATGGCCGTCTTCCTCATCGCCGCCGTAGCCGAGGATGCCGAACTGGTTGCCGCGGGTAAAGCGGACCGCGCCGTTCACCAAGAGGTTCTGGCGGAGAAAGAGCTTCGAGGCGGCGATGTAATAGTCAAAGTCCGCATCGTCCTCGGCGCCGATCACGCGGAGGATGTCGCCCTCAGAAGTAGACTTGTACTGAACGCCCGCCGAGACTTGCGGGACCCACGTGTGCTGATCGTAGACGGCGTCGCCGAAGAGGCGGACCTTCACGCCGATCACGTCCTGTTCGAAGGTGAAGTCCTCGCCGAGGCCGAGGGAGGCGCCCGCCTCGTTCGTGTCGAACCAGGTGTGGGCGTAGGAGACCTCGACCCGGTCGAAGACCCCCGCCGCGGCGCCCGCCGAGCGGACCTCGAAGTCCGGGAGCGCGACATGGGTGTAATGAGCGTTGACGCCGTAGCTGTCGCGCGAGCCGTAGCCGGTGATCAGGGCCCAGACCGCAACGCCGCCGCCGCCCGCGCCTTCGATCTGCGAAACGCCGCCGGTCGCGAGCAGCCGTCCGCCGTCGCCGAGGGTCGTCTGCGCGCCCGCCGGGTCGGCGTAAATTGCGGCGGAGAGAAGGACAATGATGGCGCGATGCACGAGCGTCTTCTGGTCTTCAGCAACTCTGATGTCGGACTAATCGCCGCCGGTAAAAACGGCATGAACGCGTCGTTTACATTTTGAGGTCGTTAACTCACCTGACGCACCTGCGTCGCGACAGCGCCGGCGCCGTCGCGACCGGCGTCGGGCAGGAAGATCGAGACGGTCGCACCCCGCCCGGCCTCGGATGCGATTTCGAGCCGCCCGCCATACCGTTCGACGACGGACTTTGCGTAGGGCAGCCCGGTGCCAGCTCCTTCGAATTTGCGGGTCCGGTCGCCGTCGACCTGGTCGAAGGGGGAGAGAACGAGGGGAATGTCAGCCTCGCCCATGCCGATGCCGTCGTCGGCGACGTCAAAGCGAATGAAAACGCCGTCGCGGCGCGCCGATACGCGAACTTCGTCGGCGTCCGGCGAGAATTTGACCGCGTTCGAGATGATGTTGACGAGCGCGTGGACAATTTCCGTCTCCGCCGCCCAGACCCAGAGGTCCTCGTCCGGCGGCGCGACGGCGATGGTCTTGCTGGACGGACTGCGCGTATCGACTTTCGCTTTTGCGACACTTATCAGGTGGAGCACTGAAAGCGGCCGCGGCGGGGCTTGAACTTCGGTCCTCGTGCGATCGTCCGTTTGAGCGATTTCAAGAACTTCCGTCACCAGTTCGAGAAGTCGGCGCCCGCCACCGGCGATAAATGTGACGTACTCTTTGTATTCCTCCGCCCCCAGAGGGCCGAACGCCTCAGTCTTCAGGACGTCTGAAAAGCCGATGATCGCGTTGAGCGGCGTCTTCAGCTCATGGCTGATGTTGGACAGGAACCGGCTCTTCGCCGCATTCGCCGCCTCCGCCTGCCCGACCGCGATTTCAAGGCGCCGCTCGCGGTCTTTCAACTCAGTGATATCGGTCCAGACAACAACCGCGCCGCCGTCCGCCGTCGGCGAGCGCGCGATGGAGAACCACCGCCCGTTCGAACCGCACCTCCGCGCCGGTCGCAACGGCCATGACGTCGATCCCTGTTCCGCTCAGAATGTCGCCGAAGAACGAGCCCGTCGTCTTTTCGCCGAGAGACGCCATTTTGGCGGCGGTGTTGGCGAACACGACGCGACCGTCCTCTCGGAGGAGGAAAACGCCCGCCGAGGCGCCCTCTAGGGCGTCCACCATCCGCGTCTCCGCGGAATCCGCACGCGCCTCTTCCGCCGCGATCATCTTCGCGATGCGCTCCTGCATCACCTTCATTGAACGCAGAAGGGCGCCGGTTTCATCCTTGCGCGGATCAGGGATCTCCGCGTGAAAGTCGCCTTCGGAGATCCGGTCGGCGAGGCTCGCAGCGGATCGCAGGGGGCGGACGACCGCTAGCCATAAAATTTTCGTAAAATCGGGAAGCTTAAGGCGGCGTTACGGAAGAGGATTTGCGAGCGAGACGAATATGACGAAACCTCCGCTTAACCTCGCTGTCGCCGCGCTCGCACTCGCCGCGCTTCCCCTGTCGGCGGATGCGGGCGACGTCGTCGAAATCTCGCAAAAGGACCGTCGCTTCGCTCCCGGGGCGCTGACCATCCGTCCTATGCAGACGGTCCGCGTTCTCAACGACGACCGGTTCATTCACCACGTTTATTTCGAGACGGCCAGAGGCGAGTTTGATTCCGGCGACCAACGCCCGGGCGAGACCGTTGTCCTGAAGTTCCCGGGCGTCGGCGCTTACGAGGTTCGCTGCGCCATCCATCCGAAAATGCGCCTCGACGTTCAGGTGGCGGGGGAAGGGTCATAGGACGTTCAATCGGAGCCCGTGGAGCCGCTTCGGTCGACCGCCGGGGAACCGCGATTAGTCAATTGTTTGGATACTCTCCCTACGCTTTCGACCAGAGTTAGCGTTGAGGGCGTGGGCTGATCATGATGTGCGACGCGACGTTCTTTAAGGACGTGCTCGATACGATCGCCGACCCGGTGTTCGTGAA
Organism: Pseudomonadota bacterium; assembly: GCA_038522735.1. Taxonomy (GTDB): domain Bacteria; phylum Pseudomonadota; class Alphaproteobacteria; order Caulobacterales; family Parvularculaceae; genus JBCBJX01. The sequence continues at coordinate 1,668 of JBCBJX010000038.1, read as the reverse complement.
AAACAGACGACATGAATGGATCTACGGGAACGCTGCATTCTGGCGCATTCTGGGTCCGGACAGCGAGGAGCGGCTGATCGGCCGCGACGACAGCGCGATTTTTCCTCCGGAGCAGGTGGCTGTTTTCTGGGAGATCGACGAACGAGTGATCGTTCGTCAGGAGACCGTCACGAACGAGGAAAAAATCGACACCCATGGCGGCGGTTCACTCATCGGGGTGACGGTGAAGAAACCGATCGTGCTGCCGGACGGCGAGCCCGGGCTGCTCGGCGTCATTCGCGACGTCACCGAACTGCGGCGCGAAGAAGCTCTAAAGCGGCGCGCCGAGGCGGAAAACGACCAGAAGTCGTTTTTTGTCGCTAACATGAGCCATGAACTCCGTACACCTCTCAGCGGTATCATCGGAATGGCGCAAGTGCTCGAACGCGCGGGGCTCTCTGAAAAGCATGAGGACATGGCGACCGTCATCGCCAACTCCGGTCTAGGGCTCCTCGAGATCGTCAATGGTGTCCTCGACTACGCCAAATTAACGGAAAATCGAGTGACCCTCGCGAGCGCGCCCTTCGACCTCAAGAACATGGTTCGCGAGATCGCCGCTCTCCTCAGTGCGAGCGTCGCAGAAAAAAACATTAAACTTTGTACGGACTATTCTCCCGATCTCCCGGAGTATTTTCTCGGCGACGGCGCGCGTATCCGACAGATCCTCACCAACCTCGCAGGTAACGCCGTCAAGTTTACCGACGCTGGTTCCGTGACGCTCAGAGTACACGGGTCTCAGTGTCCGGACGGTTACGCCCTCAGGATCAGCATAACAGACACCGGGGTCGGGATCGCGCCTGAGGATCAGGCGCGGATATTCGAACAGTTTGAACAGGTCGACGACTCCATGGCGCGTCGCCATGGGGGGACCGGCCTTGGCCTCTCGATCTCATGCATGCTTGCGGACATGATGGGCGGCGGAATATCCGTCGTCAGCGCTCTCGGCGCAGGGTCGACTTTCACCTTCGGCGTCACGCTCCGGGCGGCGGAAACCGACGCTGCGGCTCCCGAATCAAGGCCGGCTGACCGGCCGGCTCTTGAGCAAGGTCTGTGTGCGCTCGTCGTCGACGACAACGAGACCAGTAGGATCGTTCTACGTCATCTGCTTGCGGAGCAGGACATACACGCCTACGAGTTTGAGAGGGGTGATGAAGCGGTTGCCGCTTTCGCGTCGCTGCGGCCAGCCATCGTCTTTATGGATATCGAAATGCCGGAGTTGGACGGCTTCGCGGCCGCTGACGCCATCAGGAGGCTGGAGCCCGGTCGCACGACGCCGATCATTGGTTTCACCTCCCACACATCGCCGGGCGTGATGGATAGGATTGAACGCTCGACCATGGACGGCACGCTGCTGAAACCGGTGACGCCGGATGCGCTCGCAACCGTTCTTGCGAAATGGGCGTCGCCGGACGGGGCCGCGCTCATCGCCTGAAGCAGCGGTTCCCAAATCTCATCGGCCGCGTTAAAGCCCCGCGCTAAACCTCAACGAAGAGACCTGCGACGGAGGCTTTCATGGCCGGCCACTCCAAATGGGCCAATATTCAGCACCGCAAAGGGCGTCAGGACGCCAAGCGCTCGAAGCTCTTTTCGCGCCTGTCGAAGGAGATCACCGTCGCCGCGAAAATGGGG
>JBCBJX010000037.1:0-25412 GCA_038522735.1 Pseudomonadota bacterium | reverse complement strand
TCCTCAGCTTCGGGCGAGAGGCGTTTCGCGCGCGAGCGTTCGCGCTCGGCGTGTTTGTCGAGGAAATGGCGCGCGAGGAGACCGACGTCCTCGGCGCGTTCGCGCAAAGGCGGGATACGGACCGAGATCTCTCCGATGCGAAAATAGAGATCCTCCCGAAAAGCGCTGTCGGCGATCATATCCTGCAGGTTCTGGTGCGTCGCGCAGACGACCCGGATGTCGATCGGGATGCTGTCGCGCCCGCCGATCCGTTCGATGACCCGCTCCTGCAGCACGCGCAAAAGCTTCGCCTGCAGGGCGGCCGGCATGTCTCCAATCTCGTCGAGAAAGACTGTCCCGCGGTTCGCGACCTCGAGTTTACCCTTGGTGGTCTTAACTGCGCCCGTGAAGGCGCCTTTTTCATGACCGAAGAGCTCGCTTTCGAGGAGCTGATCCGGGATCGCCGCGCAGTTGATCGGAACGAACGGGCCGGCCGCCCGATCCGAGAGATCGTGTAGCGCGCGGGCGAAGAGCTCTTTGCCAACGCCGCTTTCCCCGAGGAGGAGAACGCTCGCCCGCGACGGCGCGACTTTCTCGACCAGGCGGCAAATGCGGAGCATTTCAGCGTCCGCGGTCACCAGGCCCAGCTTGCCGTCCGTGCGCTTCTCGCGCTGCAGGCGGCGGTTTTGTTCTTCCAGATCAAAAACATGGAACGCCCGCTGGACGATCAGCCCGAGCACCTCGGCGTCGATGGGCTTGGCGTAGAAATCATACGCGCCGTCGGCGACAGCGGCGACGGCGTTCGCGGTGTCCTCGTTGCCGGAGACGACGATGACCTTGGTCTCGGGGCGCTCGTCTAGCATCGACCGCAGAGCTTTCAGCCCCTCCTCGGCGCTGTCGACCGCCGGCGGCAGACCGAGATCGAGGGTGACGACGTCCGGCGCGTGTTTCTGAAAGAGATTGAGCGCCTGGATGCGGTCCGTCGCCTGCACGACCTCATAGTCCTCGAACGCCCAGCGGAGGCTTCGTTGGATGCCCGGATCGTCGTCGACGACGAGGAGCTTGCGTTTTGCAGCCTGGCCCATTGTCCCCTTTTGCATTCAAGTCCCGCGCCAGCCGGCGGCGGGGTCGTCTATTGGGCAGGCCCGGAGAGGGAAGGCAACCGCACTGTGGCGGTCGTGCCCTCGCCGGGCGTCGATGCGATTTCCAGCGCGCCGCCCCACGCCTCCACCCACTCGCGGCATTGATACATTCCGAGGCCGAAGCCGCCCTCTTTCGTGGAGCGAAACGGCTGGAAGAGCTGGTCGCGCACGAAGTCCGGTTCCATGCCCTTACCGTCGTCGCGGATCTCGAGGATCGCGCGGTCGCCGTCGCGATAGGCGGAGGCGACCACAGACCCGTCCTCCGGCGTCGCGTCCATGGCGTTCTGGACCAGGTTCTCAACAACGCTCGCAAGGCTCGTCGGATCGGCGCGGACGGGGAGCGGATCGTCTATCCGGTCGGCGCGAACCCGGCCGAGCACCCGACCCTTGCGCTGAAGGACGTCCTGCAGAACGGCGGCGGCGTCTGCGTGCAGGTCCTTGCCCTCGCCGTCCCTCGCGGCGCGCAGGCGGGAGAGGAGCCGCTGCATCGCCTCGACGGATTCGCCGACTGTCAGCATAGCATCACGCTGGAATTCGGGATTGTCGCCGTGTTTCTCCGCCTGCTGAACGATAAGCGACAACTGGCTGACGATATTTTTAAGGTCGTGGGCGACGAAGCTGAAGTTCTTCGACAGCTGCTCGAAGCGACGCGCGTCCTGCAGCGCCTGGGAGACCTGCGCTTCGGCGATCATGCCTCCGATCTGGCGCCCAAGGATGGAGAGAAGGTCCTCGTCCTCCGTCGTCATCGGCCGCGGCGCGCGGGACTGGCGCGCGACGATGAAGCCCATGAGCGCCCCCCTGTGGGAAAGCGCAAGAGCGAGGCGCGCATCGCCGATCGCCGCCCAGAAACCACGCGCCTCGTCATCCGGATACGCTGCGTCGTCATCGAGATCGACGGCGCCGCCGCCCGAATTCGCCGCTGCCCGCATAAGCGAGGCGATGCTCGGGGGTGCGATGCGGGCTGCGCCCGGCGCGTTCCAGTGCCAGTCGCGGACGAGGGCGAGATCGCCTCGCCGATCGGCGAGGTAAAGCGCTCCGGAGGAGCAGTCGAACGGGTCGCACACGGAGCGGATCGCGCGGGCGTGGAGACCGGTCTCACCCTCCTCCGCGTCGCCGCTCGCCATGGCGTCGACGAAGCGGTTCCACTCAAGGCGGTAGTCGTAGGCCTCGCTCATGAAGTTTCGTGTAAGGAAGTTCCGCGCCCGCGCCCGCACCTGATCCGAAGAGACAAGGACGGCCAGCACCATAGCGGCGCCGACGGTGAAGACCGTCTGAACGAGCCCGCCCCATTCCAGATCGAACCGCCGGAGGACGAACCCGACTGCGGCCATCGCCGAGAGGTAAAGGCCGCTCGCAAGGAGCGCGGTTCCGCCGAGGACGACGCGCCGACTGAGGCCGACCGACCGGCGCACGCGGCTGAGGCGCGAGCAGCCAACGGCGAAAAGGGGGGCTGCGAGCGCGCTCACGAACGGCCGGGCCAGTTCAAGGCTCGGGGTCGCCGCCTGATTCAGGACGAGGAAGGTGAAGAAAAGGAGATCGAAGACGAAGACCGAGCCCGCGCCGATGACGATCAGCTTAACGCCCCAACGCGCTCGTCCCGGCGCCGCCTGCAGCGCCGCCTGTACGAAGACCAGGCCCGCGACGGCGAGGCCGATGCGTGCGAAGGCCGCAAGCAGGCCGGTCGGGGCGACGGCGACGAGGCCGATGGCGAGCGCCGCCCCGATGACGGCGGCCCGGTCGCGCGGCGTCTGCGGGAGCAGCCGGTCTTCGCCTGACTCAAGGAACGCGAGCGTGACCGCAGTCGCCCAGATGAGAACGCCGGTGCGGACAATATCAAGGACAGCGAAGAGCGGCGCGCCCGGCGCGACGAAGCCCGAAGCCGCGGCGGCGAACCCGGCGGTCCAGACCAGCAAGAGCAGAACGTACGCTGATCGATGCCGGTCGCGCGCGACGATAAGGAGATAGGCGGCCGCGACAAGGCTGGCGAGCGCCGCGACGCCGTGGCTGACGGTGAAGACAGTCATTGCGCGGTTCTAACGAGTACCGTCCCGCCCCGAAAAGGCCCGGTCGGTCGATCGGTCCGCAGCGCGCAATGCGAAGCCCGCCTCACCTGCCTCCGAGGGCGAACAGCATGACCCGGATGGTCTGCAGGATGATCGAGAGGTCGAACACGCCGCTATAGTTCTTCATGTAGAAGAGGTCGTATTTCAGCTTCTCTCGGGCGTCCTCGACCGAGGCGCCATAAGGGTAGTTCACCTGCGCCCAGCCGGTGATGCCCGGCTTCACCCGATGGCGTTCGTCATAATAGTCGATCTCGTCGGCGAGCATCTGCACGAACTCCGGGCGTTCCGGACGCGGACCGACGAAGCTCATTTCGCCCCGCAGCACGTTGATCGCCTGCGGGATCTCGTCGATGCGGATCTTGCGGATCACCTTGCCGACGCGCGTCACGCGCGCATCGTTCTTGCGCGCCCAGACCGCGCCGTCTTTTTCCGCATCGCTCCGCATGGAACGGAATTTGACCAGACGGAAGGGAATGCCGTTCTGCCCGACGCGGGTCTGCAGATAAAAGACAGGACCGGGGCTTTCGAGCTTGATGAGGATCGCCGTTCCGACGAGGAGCGGGAAGAAAAACGCAAGAAGCGCGATACTGAAAAAGAGATCAATGACCCGCTTCAGCGCATCGCGAACCCGCCCCGCCTTGAAGCCCGGAGAGAAGACAAGCCAGCTTGGATAGAGGTTATCGAGATCGACCTTGCCCGTTTCGCGCTCAATGAAAGTGTTGGCGTCAGTAACCCCCACGCCTCGCATGCGGCAGTCGATCAGCTCACGCATTGGAAACGACCCGCCGCGGCGGTCGTCGAGGGCGACGATAATCTCGCTCACCTTACGGCGGCGGACCATGTCGGCGAAGCTTTCATCGCCCTCCGCCCTCAGGATATTGAAGCCCGCCGCAGCGCCCTCCTCGCGGTCTGACTTACAAGGCGCCAGGCCGACGATCCGGGATTTCGCCGCGTCGGAGAGCGTCGAGAGCAACTTTGCTGAACGCGTCCCGGCGCCGAGCACAAGAATGTTTGTCTGAAACGTGTCGATATGAACCCGCGAGAGCCCGAGCCGGAGGCCGACGAGACCGGCCGTGCTGCCGGCGAGGCCGGCGATGAGCGGCGTCGCCGGACGATTGTCGCCGAAAAAGATGATCGAGATCGCCAGTACCGCGACGCCGCCGCACAGCACGCCGAGGGAGACGCGCTGCACCATCTCGCCGGGCTGGTCCTGCGTGTCAGGCTGGTATCCGCCGAAAGCGATGATGGCCGCCACCACAAGTGCGGTCGGCAGAATAGCCTGACGCAAAAACCCGTCGAAGCTGGTTTCGGTCCACAGGTCGTACCCGAGCGCCTGGTGGGCGATCCAGAAAACGAACGCGATCAGCGCGACTTCAAGCGCGAAGAACGCGGCGCGACGGCCTTCGATAGCAAATGATAGAAACGGCATAGCGACCCCCTTCATGCCCCCCGTCGCGCCGGTCGGGGAACCTGACTCGCGCTTAACGCGAAGTCATCCGGATTACGCCCCAATACGCAGCATTAATCGTGCCAAAATATCAGGGGTAGGGATCGCTGGCAAATTTTTGCAGAACCGTCACGTGAGCAACGTGCGGTGCGAATAGGACCCGTGGAGCGGCGCCGAGAGCGAGAAAGAACCGTTTAGTCGCGACTGTAAACGTCGATCGTGACCGGGTCAGAAAACGATAGAGAGCAGAACAATCCAGATGCCAACGCTGATCGCGCCGCACAGGCCAAGCGCGAGAACAGGATTGTACCGGTCGGACGCCGCCTCGGGCGACGGTTCACGCAACAGGATCGTTTCGGATGCCGAGATCATTGGCGTGCTCCTCAGTGACGATCGTGATCGTATTATGAAGCTATAAACGACTGACTAAAAAACGAGGTTACCAAGTGCGACATACTGTTAACTATTGAAGCGTCGTACGATTCGCCTGGTTATCAAGGCGGCGCTGCGAATCGCGCCTTTGAACGTAAGGGGGGTTTCCGCCAGCAATCCTGTCATGGGAACCCGATCCGGCGCCCAGTCTTTTTTGTAGGCGTCGTCGCCGCGGCCGAAATCGAGTGTTTTGAAGCTGTGGGCGCCGTCGGCGAGAAAGTGTTCGATCGCCTCGGCGGTTAAAAGCGTCCCCGGCGAGACGTCTCCAAAAGACCGATCATGAGCGAGTTTCAACACGGTGATCCGGGCCCGGCCGGCCGTCCAGATCTGAGCCGCGACGATCACGTCGTCGACCGAAATGGCGAAGACATGGCCCCAACCGCCCTCGAAACCGGTTTTGATCAGCGCCTCCGGATAGTCCGGATGGGGCTCGTCGCCCTGCCACGCGTCCCGGTGCGCCGCCCCGTACGCGTCCATGGCTGTGAGCGCGTCGTCCGGCCCGCGCCAGTGCAGGAACCGAACTGAGCCGCGTTTTTCGAGGCGCGCGCGTTTTCGTTTGATCGTCGACCTCAGCCGTCCGGGCCGCTGTGTCAGATATTCCGCAAAGCCCAGCCCGGAAACATCCGTCCGCCAGCACCCGAAGTGTTCGTAGGTCTCGACAACCCAGCCGGCGGCGCGAAACCCCGCGGCGCACGCGGCGGCGTCCTCCGGCGAAAGAGCGTCCCACGCGACCCGATCGACGCGCGGATGGGCCGCCCGTAAGGATCTTGCGAGCGCCTCGGCTCCCGCAGCATCCCGGGCGGGCGGCGGCGCCTGCACTGTGTACAGGTTCGTCGGCGCGCGGAGCGTGCGCCCCTGAAGCCGGGCGGGCGTTGCACCCCAGTCGCCGACGACGCTGACGAGCTCGGCCCCGAAGCCGCCGCTTTCAGCGAGCATTTCCAACCAGTCCGAGCGCGCGTAAACCTCCAGGGCCGACCCTGCGGCCGTCTCGTCGGCGCGGCGGGCGGCGAGCCCTGTTTCGATCACGCCGCCGGATCTGTTTTTCGCGTTCGCCGCCATGCTCCGTATCTTGACCGTTTCCTCGCTTTATCCGAGCGCCGCGCGCCCGCACCACGGCGTCTTCGTCGAAACGCGGATGCGCCGCTTCCGCGAGACGACCGGCGCTTATGTGCGCGTCATCGCGCCCGTCCCGTGGTTTCCGTTCAAATCCTCAACGTTCGGCGAATACGCGCAGTTTGCGCGCACGCCAAGGCGCGAGACCCGAAACGGTTTCGATGTGGATCATCCGCGCTATCTCCTGCCGCCGAAGATCGGAATGGAGATCGCGCCTGCGGCGATGGCCCGCGCGTTCATCCGGGACGCCGAGCGGATCGTCGCCGAGGACGGCCCGTTCGATCTGATCGACGCACACTACTACTATCCCGACGGCGTCGCGGCGGCGTCCTTGGCGACGCGCCTCGGCCTGCCCTTCGTCGTCACCGCCCGCGGCACCGACATCAATCTCGTTCCAGGGTTCGACCGCCCGCGCCGGCGCATTCTGGAGACGGCGGAGGCCGCGGCGGCCTCGATCACCGTCTGCGCGGCGCTGAAGGACGAGATGGTCGCCCTCGGCGCGGCGCCCGACAAGATCCATGTCCTGCGAAACGGCGTCGATCTCGACCTCTTTCATCCGCCATCGGAGCGCGCCGCGGGTCCGCTGAAGAAACTCGTTTCGGTCGGGCACCTCATCGAGCGCAAAGGCCACCACCTTGTGATCGAGGCGCTGGCGGATCTGCCTGGGTGCGAACTTGAGATTGCAGGCGACGGCCCGGAGAAGGCCGCCCTCGAACGGCTCGCCGCGGAGCGCGGCGTCGCCGATCGCGTAACGTTCCTCGGCCGGCTCTCCCAGTCCGACCTCCCCGCCGTCTACGGGCGGGCCGACGCCCTTGTCCTGGCTTCTTCCCGCGAAGGCTGGGCGAACGTGCTCCTTGAAGCGATGGCGTGCGGAACGCCGGTTGTCGCGACGCCGATCTGGGGGACCCCCGAAGTCGTCGCTTCGCCCGCCGCCGGCCGCCTGACCGAAGACCGGTCTGCGACAGCCGTCGCCGCTGCGGTGACGACGCTCTTCGAAGGCCCGCCCTCGCGCGACGATACAAGGGCGTATGCGGAACGGTTTTCCTGGGACGAAACGGTCGAGCGAATGGACGCCCTGTTTCGGCGGGTCGCGCGGCGCTGAGCGCTACCGCGACCGGGCCGCGACGCCGGGCGTTCCGAGCCCGCCCAGCGTGCGAACGCGCGACGGGCTCTTTGAAGGCTCAGCCTCGACGGCGCCGATGCGTTGGGTGGCCCGCTTTTTCTCAAGGGCGACGACCCTCGGCAGGGCCGCGCAGATCGCCAGCATGTCCCACATGATCGCGAAATGTCCGATCCCGACGAACAGCCCCCCGATGAGAAGTCCGACCAGGCCGATCTGCAGGAACCGCGACAGATCCCGGGCCCACTCATACTCCGGATCGCCCTTCAATCGCTGCTCGACGCCAAACAATCCGAAGCCGGCGCTTGCGCAGAGCGACGCGAAGATCGCCATGCCGACGAAGCCCTGCTCTACGAGGATTTCGAAAAACCAGCTGTGGCTGTCTATGATCCGCGTGACTCCATTCTCCATCGTCACGACATGAAGAGCGTAATAAACTCGGAACCCGCCGCCGAAAACCGGGTTCTCCAGAACATAATTCCACCCCCAGAGCCACGCCATGACGCGGCCTGCGGAGCTTCCCTCGCGATTGCCTTCGGAATCGGCGAAAATCGTTGACATGCGTTCGAACCATTCCGCCGGAGCGAACGAAAAGATGAGGACTGCGGCGAGCCCAGCGAGCGCGATCGGCGGCCCTTTTTTCTTTGCTTTCACCAGATACCAGGCGAAGGCGGCGACGCCCGCGACGAGGCCCGTGCGCGCCTGGGTCCCGATGATCATGATGACGCTGAGCGCCATGAAACCGTAGGCGAGCAGGGGATAGAACTTCTTGAAGCCCGGCGGCGCAAGCACCGTGTACTTCGATATCCAGTAGACGGCGCAACACGCGATGATCGTCGCAATCGTCAGAACGCTGCCGTCAGCCAGGAGATAGCCGCCGCCGGCTGCGACGGAGCCGTAACCGCCGCCGCTCACGATCGTCTGCCAGGCGCCAGCGACGATCCAGTAACTGAGCGCGATCGCGTAAAGGCTCAAGAACGCCTCCATGCGGGCCCGGCTGTCGGTCATCATATAAAGAAACCAGGCCATGATGATCGTCTTCACGGCGTTGTCCCATTTCACCATGACCCAGGAGGGGTCGGCGACGGCGGTGAAATAGGACGTGATCGTCACCCATACGGCGTAGGCGGCGATGAGGAACGCGGCCGGCCCGACCTTGGAGAACTTGTCCCGTTGGGAGACAGCGAAGGCGATGATAACGATCGCAGCGGTGAATTTCGGATACTTGATGCCGGCGAGCGGGCCGTAGGACATCTGGCCGACGGGCAGGTAGCTCGTCCACTCATAGGCGAGGAGCGCGGCGTAGGGCGTCAACGTGGTCGCGAGGACCATGATGAAGATCATCAGGGCGATCAGGATGGAGCTCATTGCGCGCCGCTCCTCCGCCCGCGTCCGCGGCGCGACAGATCGAAGCCGGCGTCCGACATAAGATCGGAGGCGAGGCTTTCGTCGCGCTCCTCAACAGCGTCGTCGTGTTCAAAAACGTCCTCGCGCGACGCCCGCGAAGCCGCCGTCGCCATCGCGTTCTCGCCTACCCTGCTTTTCGGCGCTTTCTTTGCAAACAGGTCCGATCCCTCCGCGGCGGCGAGGCGCAACGCAATGTAAGCCGGCGCTATCACCTGGATGACGAGAAGGACGTAAGCGACCACGAACGAGGCTCCTGTGCGCGGGGAGGGGCGAACCCCGGCTTTCCCGACGCGATTATCGTCGATAGACCCCTAGCCCGGTACGCCTTGCAAACCTATGGCCAGCGGCTTGCAAGCGAGCGTTCGGGGGAGTTTGGCCGGGAGACAAAAATGAGCACCGCGGAAACGCAAGCGGCGCCGAAATCCGCTGCCGATCTCAAGCGGTTCGCCGAGCCGCCGTGGCGCGCGCACGTCGCCGCCGCCGGGACGCTCAGCCTCGCGGTGTTTGCGCTCTATGCGCCGACCTGGGCGAGCATGGTCTCGGTCTGGACCCACTCCGTCACCTATAATCTCGATTTCTTCGTCATGCCGATCGCCGCATTCCTCGTCTGGCTGCGCCGCGATCTTCTATTAACGGCGACGCCGCGTTTCGAGCCCCTCGCCGTCGTTCCTGCGCTCGGCTTCGGCTGCCTCTGGGTGCTGGGCCATGCGGGCTACGTTCAACTCTTCGAACACGCCGGCGTGGTCGGCATGCTGGTCTCGGCGATCGTCGGCTGCATCGGGCGGCAGGCGGCGCGGGTGCTCGCTTTTCCGATCGCGTTCTTGTTCTTCATGGTTCCGTTCGGGGATGAATTCATTCCTATGCTGCAGAACGTGACGGCCGATTTCACGGTCGCGCTGATGCGCGCCTTCGGCTTCGCGATCTACAGGGACGGAATTTTCCTGCAGACGACCGGGGGGCGCTTCCAGGTGGCCGAGGCCTGCGCGGGCGTGCGCTTTCTCGTCGCCAACGTGATGATCGCCGCCCTCGTCAGCCATCTCTCTTTTGATAGGTGGTGGAAGCACGGAACATTTATGGTGGTGGCCGTCGCGACGCCTATCGTCGCGAACGGCTTTCGAGCGTTCGGCATCGTCCTGATCGCGACCCTGACGAACGGCGAGGTGGCGACCGGCGTCGATCACCTCGTCTATGGATGGGGCTTCTTCGCGGCGATCATGCTCTTTCTCATCTGGGCGGGGACGAGTTTCGCGGACCGTCGGGTCGGCGACCCGCCTGCAACGCTCGCCCTTCCGCCTTTACCCGGCCGCAGCGCCGAAGGGCGGGTCGTGGTCGGCGTTCTCGCGGCCGCGACGCTCGCAGCGGGTCTTTACGGGTTCGGCGTCGTGGACCGCGCAGGCGGCGCGGCGGTCGCGACGCTCGACGGGCCCCCTGCCCTGGAGGCCGGGATCGAACGCGCGGAGACCTTCCCCGAATGGACCGCCCAGGCGCCGGAGGCCGACGCAAGCGCGCTCACGGCCTATCGTCTCGACGGCGTCCATATCACCGTTCATCAGGCGGTGTTCGAGCGAGAACGTCCCGGCAAGGAACTCGTCCACAACCGCAACCGCGCCTATGACGGAGAGATCTGGTATCGAGTTTCCACCATAACCCGGACCATGGAGGCGGGGGGGCGCGCGACGCCCGTTCGCATCGACGTGCTGGACGGGCCGACAGGGCGCCTCGCCGCGGCGACGGTCTATCGGGTCGACGGAACCTATTTCGGCGATGCAAAGCGCGTAAAACTGCAACAGGCGCTCGGGCGGTTGACCGGCCGCGCCGCGCCCGGCCACCTGTTCACGCTCGCGACGCCGGTCGACGGCCGCAATCCTCGCGATCTTGAGGCGGCCGTGGCGGCGCTTATGACGACGACGCCGGTCCTTCTCGACGCTCGGAACGGAGCCTGACGGCGATGTGCGGGATCGCCGGCATCATCGACCTTAAAGGCGATCGGTCAGTCGACACGCGCCGGCTGCGCGCGATGAACGCCGCGCAAATCCATCGGGGGCCTGACGGAGACGGAGAATGGTACGCGCCCGGCGTCGCCCTCGGTCACCGACGCCTTGCGATCGTGGACATCGCCGGCGGCGCGCAGCCCTTCCATGCGGCGTCCGGCGATCTCGTCCTCACCTTCAACGGCGAGATCTACAACTACAAAGATCTCGCCCGAGGCCTCGCGAGCGACGGACACGTGATGCGAACGGCCTGCGACACTGAGGCTCTGGCGGAAATCCTGGCACGGGACGGCCCTGACGGCGTCGCGAAAATCGACGGCATGTTCGCCTTTGCGGCATGGCGTCCGTCCGCCGCGGAACTCGTTCTCGCCCGGGACCGCGTCGGCGAGCGACCGCTCTATTACGCGGTGACGGACGAGGGCTGGCTCGTTTTCGCGTCAGAGATCGACGCGGTTCTCTCCTCCGGCCTCATCGACGACGCCCTTGACGACGAGGCGATCGCTGATTTCTTTGCGTACGGATATGTTCCCGATCCAAAGACGATTTATCGCGGCGTTCGAAGACTGCCCGCCGCCTCAATCCTTCGCGTGCGCCGCGGTGGAGAGCCGCGGATATCCACGTACTGGAAGCCGCGCTTCCAGCCCTCCTCGGCGTTGTCGTTCGACGAGGCCGCCGACACTCTCATCGAACGCCTCGACGCCGCCGTCGAACGCCAGCTGATGTCCGACGTGCCGCTCGGGGCGTTCCTTTCAGGCGGGGTCGATTCCTCCGCCATCGTCACGTCGATGGCGCGCGCGTCCATCGAGCCCGTCACGACGTGCACGATCGGCTTTACCGCCCGCAGCCACGACGAGCGCGATTATGCGCGGCTCGTCGCCGATCAGGTCGGCGCACGGCGTGAGGAAGACGTGATGGACTTCGATGTCGAAGGCCTCATCGACGACGTCGCGGCCGCCTATGGCGAGCCCTTCGCGGACTCCTCCGCCCTCCCGAGCCTCCTCCTCTGCCGCGCCGCACGGCGGCACGTGACGGTCGCCCTTTCAGGCGACGGCGGCGACGAGGTGTTCGCAGGCTACCGACGCTACCCGTTCACTCTTCTCGAAAACCGGATGCGCGCGGCGATCCCAGCGAGGGTGCGGAAGCACGTGCTCGCGCCCGTCGCCTCGGCGTACCCGAAGCTCGACTGGGCGCCGCGCTTTCTCCGGGCGAAATCGACGCTTCAGGCCGTCTGCGAAACGACGGCCGCCTCTTATTTCCGGTCGGTTTCGGTATCGCCGCCTGAGTATGTGACGACTGTCCTGTCGCCCGATTTTCGCGACAGGCTCAGAGGCTACGATCCGGGCGCCATAATCGCCGGACACATGCAGGCGGCGGATACTGACGATCCTGTCTCGCAGCTACAGTACACAGACTTCAAGACCTGGCTTCCAGGCCGAATGCTGACGAAAGTCGATCGGGCGAGCATGCGCGCGAGCCTCGAGGTGCGGCCGCCGATCCTCGACCACCAATTCGTCGACTGGTGCGGGACCCTGCCGCGGGAGTTCAAGCTCGCGGACGGGGTGGGCAAACGGGTTTTCAAACAGGCGATGCGACAGCGCATCCCTCACGAGATCCTCGACCGGAAGAAAAGCGGCTTCGACTTCCCCGTCGCCGCCTGGTTCCGCTCCGAAGGAAGCGCCTTGCCGGCGCGGGTGCGGGCCGCATCGACAGCCCGGGAAAGCGGCCGCGTCGATTGGTCGAGTGTCGAGGGCATGCTGAAACGTCACATCTCTGGCGAGGCGGATCACGCCCAGGAACTCTGGTCGCTCATCATGTTCGACGCGTTTCTCGCCCGCCGCCGCGATTGGCGTACGGATTACCGCCAGCTGGAGCCGGCGGCCTGAACGCTACTCGTCTTCGCCGAGCGTGCGGTTGATGATCGACAGATTGTTCACCACCGCTTCCGGGTTCTGCGAAACATCGCGCGCATTGCGGTAAAGGACGAGGGTATGCCCCGGCCGGCCGCGGGAGCCGATCCCGTAGCGGCCTTCTTCGATGAACTCATCTGACTGCAGAACGCTCTGCAGCTTCGCCATCTGATCAAGATCGGTCCAGAAATCGACTTCCGCCACGATATAGTAAGCGCCGATGCGGTCGAGGAGATCGTTGATCTCCGCCGCGGTGTAGTCCCGCTGCTCGACGCCCAGTTCGCGGCGCACGGCGATATCAAGGAGCAGCTTGTCGGCGCGCGTGACGCTAAGGTCCGGGCGCTTCGCGTCGGCGCGCACGCTGTAGACGAACGCGCCGTCCCAATAGCCTGAAAAGACGACTACGGAGTCTTCCGGCGCGACGTCCGCGACCCTCGCGATCGCTGCGTCGTAGTCGCCGACATAAAGGACGGGCCGCACGGCGAGGGTCGAGACGAACGCGAAACCGCCGAGGGCGAGGCAGGCGGCCGTCGCGACGATCGGCGCCCTGATCCAGCGCGTGAGAGCATATCCCGCGAGGAGGATGATCGGCGGGAGAATGAACAGGCTGTGCCGGGCCTCTTTCAGATCGATTGCGGAAAAGAAGAGGTAGCCGAGGCCGAACCAGAGCCCGAGGAAAACCGCGTTCTGAAGACCTGCTTCGCCGGGCGCCGGCCGGTACCGACGCCATGCAAGCGCGCCGAGGCCGCCGATGGCGACGAGCGTCGCGAGCCAGCCGATCTGGCTGGGGATTTTCTCCGCGTACCAGAGCCAGCCGCCAAGGCTCCAGCGCGAGACCTCCGCATCGGCGATACCGGAAACGGACTGCACGTTCGCCTGTCCGAAGAGGACCGAAAGGGCGACCAGCGGCGAGAGGCCGAGGAGCGCGAGCGCGGCGATGATCCAGGTGTGTTTGTCCGCGAAGAGCGCGACGCCGCGCTTCATCAGAAGGCAGATCGCGTACGGCGCGGCGAGAAAGACGATCGAGAGCTTGATATGAACCGCAAAAACGAGGAAGGCGGCCGCGAGGTACAGCGCCGGGATTTTCTCGTTGCGCAGATAGCGGACAAAAAAGACGGCGCTCCAGATCCCGAAGGCGAATGCCGGGATCTCCAGCATCACCTGCCGCCCCCAATAGGCGACTTCCGGCGCCGCTACGAGCGCAAGAGCGACGCCGAGGGCGCTCCAGGTCGGCAGCCAGAGCCGGGCGAACGCGTACGCCCCGGCCGCAAGGGCGGCGTAGAACAGGAACACCACCGCAAGCGCTGTCGCATGGGAGACGCCGAAGACGGCGTAGAACGGCGCGAGCAGGAAGGAGAAGGCCGGCGGATAGAACAGGATCGTCAGCGCCGGGTACTTTTCATAATAGGTATAGGCGTAGCCGGTCGGATCGCCGAGGGGCATGTCGCCGACGAAGTCCATGACGAAGGCGCCGTTGAGCGCGTGACGCGGAGAATCCGGCCAGGCGTAAGCGCCGAGCGGCGCGCCGCCGACGGCGTAGAGGACGCCGATCGCCGCAATCAGCATCGCAACCGCCGTCGCGTCCGGTCGCCGGACGAGGTCGATGATCTGAGAGCGCAGTTTACTCAAGGCCGGTTCCTCCCCGCGCCGTCTCTTACAGCGCGATGAAGCGGGCGGCGAGAACCGTGACGCCGAAGAGTACGCCGACGAGCCGGCTCACCTTGTCTTTAATGGCGAACACCACCGGATCGTCGGTGATCTTGCCGCGCCGCGCGCCGACCCAGATGCGATTGCCCCAGAAGAGCATGAGGAAACAGAGCGCCCACAGAATATCGGGCGTCGCGTAGTTGGCGGTGACCTCGTCGCTCGAGACGTAGAGGGCGAGGAAAAGAACGGCGGCCGTCATGTTTGCGATCCCGAGGGCGAACATGGTCTCAGCATCGCTCCCGGTGTATCCGCGGCCCCTCGCCTTCTCTTGGCCGCCCTCGAGCGGCGCGACTTCGATATAACGTTTGAGATAGGCTAGGCTGACGAAAACGAAGATCGAAAATCCGACGAGCCAGGACGATAAAGGCACCGCGATCGCCGCCGCGCCTCCGATGACCCGCAGGGTGTAGAGGATTGCGAGCGTCATCACATCGACGGTCGAGCGGGTCTTCAGGAAGAACGAATAGAGGTTCGTGGTGGCGAAGTAGGCCGCGAGCACAGCGACGAAGGCGGGCGGCGTCAGGGCGACCGCCGTCGCGAACGCGATCAGCGGCAGGGCCGCGGCGCCGACGACACCGAGGGCGATCGGCAGATCGCCGCTCGCAAGCGGCCGGAAGCGTTTCTTCACGTGCGCCCGGTCGGCGTCGAGATCGAGAAGGTCGTTCAGGAAGTAAACGCCGGACGCGCAGAGGCTGTAGGCGACGAACGCCGCGAGCGCCGTCGCGACGGCCGAAACATCCGCATAGCTATGCGAGGTGAAGAGCGGAACGAAGACGAGAACGTTTTTCGCCCACTGGTGCGGCCGCATTTCTTTTGCGAACGCGCGCGCCGCGGACGACCGTTTCGTCAGCACGGTCGACGAGACCCCCGCTTTTTGAAGGCGCTTTTCTTCTGCTGACGGCGCGCCGACGAGTACGGCATGAGCGGCGGCGTCCCAGATCGGCCTGTCGGCCGGGCTGTCGCCGAAGTAGGCGAAGGGCGCGTCGGCGGAATGCTCCTTGATCGCCTCGAGCTTGCGCCGGCCTTTCAGGTTGCGCGCGCCGTCGCTTGCGAGGACGTCGTCGAAAAGATCCAGATGAGCGGCGATCGCCGTTGCAAAACGGTTTTCCGCCGCCGTCGCAAGGACGAGCGCGCGCCCCTCGGCGCGCATGGCGCGAAGGGCCTCGAGCACGGTCTGATCATAGGGAAGAAGCGCCGGGTCGATCTCGACGCGACGCGCGATCTCCGCTTTTGCAAAAGCCCGTCCGCGTAAGAGCCAGAGGAGGATGAGGACGGCGTTCAGCGGATTCTTTTTCAGAAGCCGGAACGCGGACTCCACGAACATGTCCGTCCGGACCAGCGTGCCGTCGAGATCGACATAAACCTGGCGGACGCCCGGATCGAGACGCGCGCCGCCTGCGATTTCAGCTCCGTCGTCCATCTCCCGCCCGCATGGTCGCTCTATTGCGGTGCATAAAGCAGATTACGGGCCAACGACCAACGCCGCGGCTGCAGCGCTGCGGCATCAGAAGAAATCGACCGTCGGTGCTGCGGGTTGCTCTATAACGGTGAACGTCTCGGTCTCGGCGAGAGAGACGCCCCCGCCTGTCGGGTGGGCGGCGAGGGTCTCGTCGGCGGGGCCGTCCGTTCCGCTCTTGAGGGCGGCCATTTCCGCCTCGTAGGCTTTGACCCGGGTTTCATAGATCGCTTTGTACGCTTCGACATCGACCGGATAGACGCCGGCTTCGAACGTCTCCGTACCCGTATAATAAACGCCGTCAGCGAACTGGAAAACCTCGACCTGGGTTGATGCGATCCGTCTTCCGGTCGGCATGTCGAGAAAAATCTTTTTTGGAAAAATGGTGATCGAAACCTCGCTTGAGACGTAGTCGAACACCGCAATGTCGTACCCGCCGCCGCCCAGCGCCTTGTCGTTAATGAACGCCGTATTCGTCAGAAACAAGATGTCGTCCCCGTCGCCGCCGTTCATAACGTCCTGGCTCGCGCTGTTGAACAGGACGTCGTCGCCTTCGTAACCTAGCATGATCGACCAACCGTCCCGGGACGAGATATTGATCAGCATATCGTCGCCGGCGTCGGCGGAAATCAGATTGCGCTTGCCGTCTACGACGACCACGTCGTTTCCGTCGCCGCTCCGCAATGTCTGCGTGTTCCAGGCGCTGTAAGCATAAATCGTATCGTTTCCACCGCCTGCGAAGACGGCTGTGTAGTCGTTCCCCTGCATGTTGTTGATGAAGATATCGTCCGTGTCGCCGCCTTCTTGCAGCGTGACCTTCTCGGTTTTACCTCCACGGGTGGTGAAGGTCACGGCGTTCACCGGAATATCGATGGGCGCTCCCCCATTGACGGACCAGTTCTCCACTTCGCCAAGCCCGTAAATGAAGCGGTGGTAGCCGGCGACAGGTGCAACGATCGCATCAGGCGACGTGGTCGTCACCTTGGTGTTCGTCACCCGCAGGATTTGCCCAGACTCGTTAGTGACATACGGGTAGGTCTGGGATGTCGTGTACGAATTGCTGTCGAGCAGGACGTTCGTCTTGTAGCCGGTGTTCCGGAAGTCCTGATACTTCGCCGCGCCGCCGCCGAACCGGTCGATGAACTCATTGTTGTAAGCGAGCAGTTCGCCGCCATTGATGTCGAGCGCGAAGATCGATTTTTGGTTTTCGTCCGAGAAGCGGTTCCCGATGATGACGGTTTCATCGACGACGCTTTTTACGTCGTGGCCGAGGATCGTGCCGGTGAATTCACTGTTGACGACGACGAGCCGACCGGCGTCTTGCAGGCCTTCGTTGTTGAAGTAGACGCCGTGGCCTGGCGGCGAGTGGACGACGCCGTTGCCGTCGAAGATCGTGTCGTAGATGAACAAATCGCTGCCCTCGCGGGAGCCTCCGAGAATGCCGATCTGATTGCCGGTGAAGAGACTGTCCACCACGATCGTAGTCTGGTTGTTAAGCCGCATCGCGGAGCCGTTCTTCGCGCCGACTTGCGACCCCGAGATGTGCATGTTTTCAACATAGAACCAGTCCGTTCCCGGACCGACGTCGATGATGCCTTTTCCTCTTGGAACGCCGCCGCGCGTCTCTGGCGCGAGCGTCGGGTCCCAGCGCAGTTCGGGCTTCGTGTCGCCGACGCCGATGATCGCCAGCGAATGCCGGACGATAAACGGCTCGTTGATGTAGACGCCGCCCTCGACATAAATCGTGTCGCCTTCGGACGACTTCTTCACCGCCTCCCGGATGGAGGAGTAAGAGCGGCCTTTCCCGACCCACAACGCTTTTCCAGACCCTTCAGGTCGGCCGGGTTTGACGAGATCCGCCGCGTACTTCTCCAGGAGCGCCTGAACTTTCGCGTCCGGGGTCCGCGACGGCGCGTCGGTATCGCTCGCGCTGGACGACCGCGCCTTGAACTCCGCCATTTTGCTCATCCTCTCGCTCGCCGGGTCGGCCAATTCCGTAAAGTCTATCGGCCTTAAACGCCCACACAACTGATCGCGCCCGCAGATGGGCGCGTCGCGTCCGAAATCGCGCCTCATCCGCGGCGAAGGGCGTTCTTCGCGGCCCGTGCGACGGCGCGCGCCCACTGCAGCGGACCGCGGCGCTCGAACACGGTTGAAACAACCATCCGGTGCGGCGCCGCCAGACGCTCTTTATAGACGCCACCGCCCGCGAGGAGATCATAGCGCGCCGCGCCCTCCTCCCGCGCGCACTCAGCGGCGAGGCGATGGGCGACAAGGCCGGGCTTCACGCGGTTGTCGTCGAAAACGCGGAAGCCGGTCTGATAATTGTAAACGCCGCCCCGCCAGTGGAGCTGATAGAGAACCCCGACAATTTCTTCCTCAGCTACGAGGGCGTCGAAAGAATAGTCGAGCCCCCAGTCCGGCTTCTCATCGCAGGCGCGTCGCAGAGCCTCGTGGAACCGACGAAACGCCGGATTGGCGAAGGCGCCGTCGCGCCCTTTCCGCTTCCAGCGAACCGCGTGGAGGGCTTCGAGCGCATCGGAGTAAGCGCGGCGTCGTTCGACCGTATCCGCCCGATTGAAACGCACGGCGCCGAGCAGTTCTTCGGCGCGACGGGACTGGCGGCGCGCGCCTGCCGAAAGCGTCGAGGCGAAGTCCGCGCCGGACGCCCTCAAGGCGTCCAGATCGACGGCGTAGGCGGTTTTTTCATCCGTCTTGCGAGCGGCGTAGGCGCTTTGCTGCGCTCTCTCGACGAGCACGGAATAACAGCGCTTCGACAGGGTTCGCGCCACGAGCGCGACCGGCTTGCGCTCGATCAGCAGATCGAAGATCGCGGTACGCAAGGCGTCGTTTGGCCCCGCAAGAAAATCGACGTCCTCGGCATAGACGGCGTCCGCCTCCGGAACGCCGGTTTCGTGGAGATGGAGACGGACGGCGCCGCCGCGTCCGCGGCGCGCGAAAACGAGGCCGAGGGGTCGTTCGCCATTGAAGACGCCGAACGGCGCGCTTCCATCCGGGGCCGTCTCTAACCGGGCGAGCACCCAGGTCGCGGAGAGAAAGGGCGAGACGTCGATGTCCGCCGCGCTCTCAGCCCAAGCCGAGGCGAACCCTTCGGCGTCCTCGATCAGCCTGAGGGCGAGACCGTTCACGCGCTCGCGGCCTCGCGGATGAGGCCGTCGAGGCGCGCGACCATGGCGTCGATCGAATACTGTTTCTCCGCTTTCGCCCGGTTCGCGGCGCCGAGGCGGGCGCGCAGGTCCGCATCGTCAATCAGCGTGCCGATCGCAGCTGCGAAATCGGCTTCGGCTTCTTTCGGTATCACGAAATCCCGGTTCTCCGGACTCACCATATCCATGACGTCGCCGACATCGGTGGACGCGCAGGCGCGCCCGCAGCCCATCGCCTCGACGAGGCCCAACGGCATCTGCTCGGTGTCCGAGGAGAGTGCAAACACGTCGAAACCCCGCATCAGCGCTTCCGGCTTTGCGATGCGTCCTGTAAAGACAACTCTATCGGCAATTCCCCGATCGCGCGCTTCGGCTTCGAGCGCCGGCCGCTCCGGCCCGTCGCCGACGATGACCAGCCGGGCCTTCCGGCCGTCCGAGGCGCGATGGAACACGCGAATGAGCCGCATGGCGTTCTTCTCACGCCGCAGAGCCCCGACGGTGCCGACGACAACCTCGTCCTCGTCGCCGCTGTAGGAGCGATCCACCGGCCCCTCGGGCGAAAAGCGCGCAAGATCGACGCCGTTCGCGAGGTAGGCGATGCGTTCGGCCGGCAGGCGCCATGTGTTGCGGGCGATGCCTTCCAGGACGCGGGACGGCACGACGACTTTCGTGCGCGGCCCAAACGCCGCGCGCCGGGTCCATATCCGCTTCTGTTTGAAGGCGCCGCCGGATTCGTCGGGGCCGAAACCGTCTTCGAAGTGGACGTGGCCAGCGATCGGCGTCACCCGATTGACGATCGCCCATTCGATCGCGCCCCAGTTATAAGTGCACAGAACATCGGGCCTCACCTCCTCGCCGAGCCGCTTCGCCATGGCGAGGTTGGAAAAGCTGAGCGCAGCGGACTTGCGGACCGGCAGATGGTGGATGTGCAACGGAACGTCTTTCTCGATGAGGCGCTCGGCGTCGGTCTTGTCGTCCATGGCGACGACATGGTGCTCGTAAGAGCCGCCGACGGCGTTTGCGAAGGCCACGAACCGCACCTGCTGGCCGCCGAATTCGAAGGAAGAAAAGACGTGCAGCACGCGAAGCGGCGCGCGGGCGGCGGTCTCGGCGGCGGCGATCACGGGCATCCTCGGTTAGGCGGCGGTCCGGCGCGGCATAGCAGTCTCCCCGCGCAGGCAAAACACCACGCAAGACAGGCGCCGCTGGCGGGCGCGGCGCGGTGCGGTTAGGAAAGCTCCCATGACGACATCAGCACCACCGATCCTTCAGGCCCTCAGGGGCGCGCCCCTCGACCCGCCGCCGCTCTGGCTCATGCGCCAGGCTGGCCGACATCTTCCGGAATATCTGGAGACCCGCGCGAAGGCGCGCGACTTCATGGACTTCTGCTTCCGTCCTGAGCTGGCGATTGAAGCGACGCTCCAGCCCGTCCGGCGTTACGGCATGGACGCGGCGATCCTCTTTTCGGATATTCTCACGATCCCACACGCTCTTGGTCAGGAGGTCGTTTTCGAGCCCGGCGAAGGCCCGGTGCTCGGCCCCCTCGACGCCGCGGATCTCGACCCGTCCGCCGCCGCCGACCGGGTTCGCGACCGTTTGCAGCCCGTTTTCGAAACGGTCGCCGGCGTCCGCGCGCAGCTGCCGCCGGAGGTCGCGCTCCTCGGCTTCGCCGGGGCGCCCTGGACGCTCGCCACCTATATGCTCGGCGGCCGCGGGACTGCGGGACGCGAGGAGGCGGCGCGGGTCGCGTACCTCGAGCCCGCAAAGTTCGATGCGGTGATCGAGGCGCTCGTCCCCGCGATTTCGGCGCTGCTTGAAGCCCAGATCGCCGCCGGCGCCCAGGCTGTGCAGATTTTCGACAGCTGGGCGGGCGACTGCCCCGCGACGCTCTATGAGCGGGCGATCGCCCGGCCGACGGCGCGTATCGTGGACGCCGTGCGCGCCGCGGCGCCCGAGGCGCCGATCATCGGTTTTCCACGCGGCGCGGGAACCTGGCTCGCGCGCTATCGCGCCGATACCCACGTCGACGCCGTCGGCCTCGACGAGCGCGCGAACCTCGACTGGGCGGCGGAACACGTGGCGTCGGCGGGCCCCGTTCAGGGCGCCGTCGATCCCCTCGCCCTTATCGCCGGCGGCGAAGCCCTCGACGCATCGATCGACGCAGTGAAGCGCGCCTTCCGCGGCAAGCCCTATGTGTTCAACCTTGGACAGGGCGTGCGGCCCGAAACGCCGATCCCCCATGTCGAACGGTTGATCGCACGGGTGCGGAGCGGATGACGGCGCTTGCGAGTTTTCAACGTCCTATGAAGGCGGCGGTCGTCGGCGCGAGCGGCGGGATCGGCGGAGCCCTCGTGAAACGCCTGGCGGACGACCCCGCCGTCGGAGACGTGCTCGCCCTGTCGCGCTCCGGCTCCGCGCCGGACGCCGCAAACATCCGCACCAAACGGATCGACATCACCGACGAAGCGTCCGTCGCAGCGGTTTTCGCCGAAGAGACCGACCTCGATCTCGTGCTCGTCGCAACAGGCGTTCTGCAGGGGGACGGATTTTCCCCCGAGAAAACCTGGCGCCATATCGACGCAGACGCCTTCGCCGAAGTATTCGCGATCAACACGACGGGTCCCGCCCTTGTCGCGAAGCACGCCCTGCCGAAGCTCGCCTCCCGCCGCAAAGCGGCCTTCGCCGCCCTCTCCGCCCGCGTCGGATCGATTTCCGACAACGGATACGGGGGCTGGCACGCCTACCGCGCCTCGAAGGCGGCGCTCAACATGCTGATTCGGAACTTTGCAATCGAACTTGCACGGAAAAACGAAACGGCTCTGTGCGTCGGCCTTCACCCGGGAACAGTGGATACGGAGCTTTCCAGGCCCTTCCAGCGCAACGTGCCCGATGAAAAGCTCTTTACGCCGGACTACAGCGCCGAGCGTTTGATCGCAGTCCTGGAGAGCCTGACGCCAGAGCGCTCGGGCAAATGCTTCGCCTGGGATGGGATCGAGATCCCCGCCTGATCAGCGCGAGCAGCCGATGACGCCGGCGACGGGCGTCACCACCTCCCAGCCGTCGTCTCGTGCGAGGGTGATGCGGGCGTTTCGCGTATAGACGCCGCCGTCGAAGGAGGGTCCTGTTTCAGCCTCAACATGGATGGTGATCTTCGGCGCGTCCTCCGCCAGCGGAACGAATGTCTGCTCCAGCTGCTGGCCGTAAATCGAGACGCCCCGTCCTTCCCGGAGCGCGAGGGGGACGAGCACGCCGTTGAAATTCACCTCCGCGCCTTCCGCCGCGTTCGACCGGAAGATGAGCGCGGGATCCCCGGACACGCCGCGAGTCCACAGGAGCGCGCCGCAGGAGCCGGATTTAAGGCCGCCGGGCGCGATCGCCCGGAGCACGGGTTCGTCGCCGCCGCGGGCGATCTGGGGCGCTTGCGTCGTCGCGCAGGCGCCGAGCAGGAGAAGGCCGATAATCGAGGCGTTCCGCATCATGACTGTACTCCGCGCGCCGCCGCGAGCTTGCCGTCGAGGGCGTAATTGAACTGATCGTCCTCGCCCATGAAGCCGAGCATGGGAAGAAGGCTCGATACGGACGGATCGTCCGTGCGCACAGAAAGTCTCAGGGCGTAGCTGAGATCCGGCCCGAGCCGGGCCGTCAGCGCCACGCGGTCGTTGTCCGCGCCGCCCGCAAGATCCGCGAGAAGCGCGTCGCCGTCACAGCGCAGCGGGCCGTCCAGAACCGGCGCCTCGCCGCGCATGGCGGCGGCGGTCTCCTTGAAGGCGTCCGTCGCGATGCGGGCGTCAGCAACCTCGCAGCCGCGCGGCCCGAAGGTCAGTGATCGGACGTCCGCCTCGACGGCGCCGCCGAACGGCAGCTCGCTGAAGTAATAGGAAAAGCGGTCGAGATCGACGAGAAAGCGCGCGTCCATGATCCGGACCCGGCGATCGAGGCCGACCGCCGCGCCGCCGCGGCCGAGGACCCCGTCCCCGTCCATGGCGAAGCTCATGCTCGCTCGGCCGGCGAGGAGCGCGGCGGGCTTCGCCGCGACCGTCACGTCGCCGAGGGCGTGGCCGTTGAACCGCGCGCCGACAAGGACGCCCCTCCAGAGGGTTCCCTCCGCCCGCGCATAGGAGAGTCCGGCCTTATGGAGCCCGGCCCATCCTGCGACGGCGGCGAGAGGCAGGTTCGCGACCGAAAGAACGGCCGCGAGGATCGCGGCGACAAGAACGAGACCGGCGGAACGGATCATCACGCGCCCCCGATCGAGAGCGTCACCTCAACGGCGACATTGCCGTCGCCGCGCCGGGATGAGATCGACGCTTCGCGCACGGAAAGCCCGTGATCGCGCTCCGCGGCGACGAGCCAGGCGTAGACATTCTCCGCCGGCGCATCGTCGACCCAGACGCGCACGGCGGTTTCATCCTCAGGCTGTAGGCGAGAGATGCCGAGCCCAGCCGCGCGGGCGGCGCCGGTTGCGGCGGCGCGCAGGCCCGCCCGGCTCGGCTGGCGCGCCGCGCGGGCGCCGGGGTCGAGCGCGGCTGCGCGGGCGCGGGCTGCGGCGTCCTCGACAATGGTCAGGTCGTCTCCGGTCCGCCGCCAGGTGTT
Source organism: Pseudomonadota bacterium (assembly GCA_038522735.1). Classification (GTDB taxonomy): domain Bacteria; phylum Pseudomonadota; class Alphaproteobacteria; order Caulobacterales; family Parvularculaceae; genus JBCBJX01. The sequence continues at coordinate 1,888 of JBCBJX010000037.1, read as the reverse complement.
GATCGCGTCCTCCCGGGCGTCCGCGAGGGGCCTCACGACGCCCAGCCATCCGCCGACGAGAATCGCAAGCGCGCCGCCGACGCCGATGAGCCAGCGTTCACGCACCGAGAGGCCGGTCCAGAACTCGCTCATCGCCGCCTCACGATCAGGGTGGAAACGACCGCGCCGCCCTGCTGGCGGGTGCTCGCTTCTTCCATGGAGAACCCCGCCTCCGTCAGCAGAGCGCGGATCGTCTCGATATCTTCGAATTCGCGATAGACGATCTCCGCCGAGGCTTCGGGAACAGGCCCGGCGCCGGAAAAGCGGACGCTGGAGAGGCTCGCCCCCTCGAGCGCTTCGGTGACCGCCGCGAAGGCTGCGGAGATCGCGAGGAATTCGGAGTTCGAGCCGCCGCTCGCAACGGCCGCTTGACGGCGCGCCTGGCTCGCGATGTCGCCGACCCGCGGCGCGCCAGGGAAGGCTTCGGTAAACCGCGCTTCAGCGAGGTCCCGGTTGCGTTCCGCCGCCGCGCCGTAGCGGACGATGTCGGCCGCAGCGCCGGCGGTCCAAAAGGCGGCGGCCGCCGCGGCGGCGATCGCCGCCGGACGCCAGGGCTTCAGGATACGGCCCCAGGGGGTCTTCGGCGCGAAGGCCCCCTGGCGGAGATCGAGATCGGCGGCGTCGAGACCGGCGGCGAGATAGGAGAGCGTCGAGCCGCCCGCCGCGAGAGGCTCGCGGACGATTTCCAAGCCGGCGACCGCGTCCGGTTCGACGCCGGCGGGCGCCCCGATCAAAACGAGACGCGGCCGCTCTGCAGCTTCGGCGAGGCCGGCGGCGACGGCGATCGCGAGATCGCTCTCGCACGCGAACCCGGCGGCGTCGCAGCGAACGATCGCTCGCTCGCCGTCGAAGAGGACCTTTGCGGAGCCCTCCTCATCATCGAGGGCCCGGTGATCGGGAACGAGGCGCGCGACCTCCAGACCCGCCGCGGCGCACTCAGCGAGCCAGCGGGACAGCGGTTCGGATCGGGCGAGGCCGACAAGGCGCTCGCCGCCGTCGAGCGCGGGACCGAGGCCGACATGCAGACCGTCCAGGTCTTCGGAAATCTCGTCTTCCAGTGCGAACGCCGCCGCGGCGCGGGCCTGACGGCCGGTTCCGGCGGGCGCGCGGACGGCCCGGCTCGGCGCGATTTCGCCGGGAACGACGAGGATCGTCTCCGCATCCTCCGGCGCATGGGCGGCGAGATCGGCGATACGCGCCGCCTCGCCCGCCATGCCGTCGCCCCGACGCCAGCGGACGGGCGCGTCCGGGCGTTCGGCGGGATAAATGACGAAACGACGGCTCATCCATCGGCTCCAAGGCGACGCCACAGAAGCTGAGCGCGCCCGCCGTTCATGCGGATCGCGGCTTCGGCTTCGAGATAGGCGTCGTAGTACGTGATGCGGGTTGTCAATCGGTAATACCCGCTGACGGTCGCTGCGGGAACGCCGGTCCCCTCGCCTGCGAACGTTTTGGGGTCGGCGGGCTGCAGGTCCGACCAGTCGGTGTTCGAGTTCGCGCGCAACGCGTCCCAGAATGCGACGGACGACGCCCAGCCTGAAACCGGCGTCGCCGCGGCGATTTCCGCGGCGGGCCGAAGGTCGAGGCGGCCGTCGGAGAGCATCCGGACGATCGGCGCGTCCTCCTCCGTCAGTACGTTCACGTTGATCGGCGTCAGCTCGCCGGGGCTATGGGCGCAAAGGTATGGGGCGAGGGTCGAATAGACCTCGAGATCGTAACCGCGCACCGCGCGCAACTCGCCGACCTCCTGCAGCGGCTGGTTCGCGGCTTCGCGCGGCGGCTCCTCCCGGCGGTAGTGGTTGCTTTCCGCGCCCGAGGCGCTGCGGTCTTCATCGGAATCCATCCAGTC
>JBCBJX010000036.1:0-27244 GCA_038522735.1 Pseudomonadota bacterium | reverse complement strand
TGGCGTGTCGTGAAATGTCCGTACCCGCGATCAAAGCGCCGGGAGACCTTGGCGAGGCCGCGCAGCTGGCGCGAGGACAGAACGCCGTAGGGGATTGCGACCCGCAGCATGTAGGCGTGGAGCTGCAGGTAAAGCCCGTTCATGAGCCGGAGCGGCTTGAAGCGCTCCTCGGTGATTTCGCCGTTCAGGCGGCGCGCGACCTGGCCGCGGAACTCCTCCGCCCGTTCACGCACCAGCCCGGCGTCGAATTCGTCATAGCGATACATCAGGTCGCTCCTGTCTCGCGGGCGAATTGCGGGTGGATGGTCGGGCCGGCGGCGCGGATGGTCTCGCGCAGCCGCGCCCGCCCGCCCGGGGCCGCCGGCGCGTCGAGGTCCATGAGATAAGGTCCGACCACGATGGTTTCCTCGCGCTCTGCTTGGGCGAGAGCCGTCGCTCCGTCTTCGTCGCCGAACACCGCCGCTTCCGCGAGGCGCGGCGACCAGCCGCCCGCCGCCGTCCGGTAGAGAGTTTCGCCCGTCTCCAGATCGTTCGCCGTCACCGCCTTCACGCCGCGACCCTTTCCGCTTCGAGGCTGATCTCGATCAGCCCGCGCCCGTCGGCCCGCGCCGCGACGTCGCCGATGATGATCGCCGCCGGCCCGGAAATCGCCGCAGCCGCGACCAGCTGGTCGAGATCGGCGAGGGCGCCCTTCACGATTTTTTGATCCGCGCGCGTCCCGTTTTCAATGATCGCGATGGGCGTCGACGCCGCGCGGCCGTGGGCGATGAGACGGGCGGCGATCACGCCGGCTTTTGCGACGCCCATATAGACGACCAGCGTATGGCCGAGCGCTGCGAGAGCGCCCCAGTTGAGATCAGGATCCGCGTCGCCTTTGGCGTGCCCCGTCACGAAGGTGACCGCCTGGGAGAGATCGCGATGCGTCAGCGGAACGTCCGTGGACGCCGCGCAGCCAACAGCTGCGGTGACGCCCGGCGTCACGGTGACGGCGACGCCCGCGGTCCGCAGCTGATCGACCTCTTCGCCGCCGCGCCCGAAGACGAACGGATCGCCGCCCTTTAAACGCACGACCGTTTCGCCGCCGCGGGCGCGCTCGATCATCCGCTCACCGATCGCCTCCTGCGGCATCGTATGGCGCGCGCGGCGTTTGCCGACGTCGACGCGCTCGGCGTCGCGGCGGGCGAGGTCCAGAATATCCGAAGAAACCAGACTGTCGTAGAAAATGACGTCTGCAGACTGAAGGAGCCGCAGCGCCTTCAGCGTCAAGAGATCGGGATCGCCGGGTCCTGCGCCGACGATGTGAACGACGCCGTCGCCCTCCGGCGAGGCGATAAGGTCTGTCGCCGCGGCCTTTGCGCCCGCCGCGTCGCCGGCGAGGAACCGCGCCGCCGGGGCGCCGTCGAAAAAGCGCTCCCAAAATCGTTTTCGCCCCCGCTCGGTTTCGATCTTCGCGCCGACGTCGTCCCGCAGGGTCCGGGCGAACTCCACGAGGGCGCCCGTCCGCGCCGGGAGCAGCGCCTCGATGCGCTCGCGGAGGCGCCGGCCGAAGACCGGAGCGGCGCCGCCGGTCGAAACGCCGATGACCACGTCGCCTCGATCGACGATCGAGGGCGTCGTGAAATCGCAGAGCTCCGGCCGGTCGACGGCGTTGACAGGCGTTCCCGCGGCTTGCGCGGCGTCGACGGCGCGCCGGTCGAGCGCCTCGTCTCCGGTCGCCGCAACGCAGAGCGCCGCGGACTTGAAGAGGGGTGAGGCGAAGTCCAGGGGAATGAGGTCGGCGGACACAAAGCCAGCCTCGGCGATCTGGGCGACGGCCGCCGTGTCGCTCATAAAAATAAGCCGCGCGTCCGCCTTCGCGAACAGGCGCGCCTTGCGAAACGCCGTCTCGCCGGCCCCGATGATCAGAACGGGCTTACCGGCGACGTCGAAGAACGCGGGAAAGTATCGCATAAGGCCCGTCTCCGATCCGCTCTCGCGGTTGTGATCTCTTTAGAAAAACTTTCGCCGAAGCCTGCGGCTGGGCGCTCCAAGCACCTTGTTCACCTTCATTTTGGCGTTCGATCTATGGTTCGCAAGCGAATTTTCGTAGACGCGCCGTGCAGGAAAACTTACAGTTCGAGAGCGTGCGCCGATGCGGTGCAAGATTAGAAAAACTGCATTTCGTCCATGAAGAGACTCCCGCCGTTGAACGCCCTGCGCGCCTTTGAGGCTGCGGCCCGGCACCTGTCGTTTTCCCGTGCGGCGGAGGAGCTGTCGGTGACCCCCGGCGCCGTCAGCCAGCAGATCAAGGCGCTTGAGGATTTCATCGGCGCGCCGGTCTTCCGACGCGAGAAGCGCGGTCTCCTCCTCACCGACGCTGCGCAGGCGAGCCTGCCAGCCCTGCGGGACGGGTTCCGCTCGCTGGAGGAAGCCGCGATGCGCCTCAAGGCGGCGCGGGCGAGCGGCAGGCTCACCATCTCCGTCGCGCCGTCCCTCGCGTCGAAATGGCTGGTGCCGCGCCTCGACGGCTTTCAGGCAAGGCATCCCGATATCGACGTGTGGATCTCAGCCGACATGAAAGTGGTGGACTTCGGAGAAGGCGACGTCGATCTCGCGATCCGTTACGGCGCGGGGCGCTATCCCGGCCTCGCCGTCGATCTCCTGATGAACGAAACGATCGTCCCCGTCTGCAGTCCGAGCCTCCTCAAGGGCGAGGACGCGCTGCACGCGCCGGCGGACCTGGAGCGCTTCACGCTTCTTCATGACGGCAGCCCGGACAACGATGAAACCTGCCCGACCTGGACCATGTGGCTGAAGGCGGCCGGCGTTCAGGGCGTCGACGGATCCCGCGGCCCGGTCTTCAACCAGTCGAGCCTCGTCGTCGAAGCGGCCGTCGCCGGCCGCGGCGTAGCGCTCGCAAAATCCGCTCTCGCCGAAAGCGACCTCGCCGCCGGCCGCCTCGTCGTCGCCTTCGACGTCGCGACGCCCATAGCCTTCGCCTACCACCTCGTCCGCCCGCCGGCGCACGACTCAAACCCCGCCGTACGGGCGTTCATGAACTGGGTGCGGGCGGAGGCGGGGTGAGCGGCGACGCGACGCAGATTGCAGGCTGGTCGATCTTGCGCCACGATCTCTACAAAAGACCGGTTTCGGGCCGGCGGGGTTAATGAGGGTTATTATGAACACGATCAAAACGGCGGCCACCGCAGCGGCGGCCGCGTTCTTCGCAGTCATGTCCGCGGTCTCTTCGGCGGCGGCCGCGCCGCCGACCATTGACGATCTGATCATGCCGAGCGTCAGCGTCGTCGCACTGTCCCCCTCCGGGCGATATCTCGCTGTCGCCAAAAACGCGCCGTTTATGACCGAACGCATGGAGCGCCAACGCGGCGAGCAGAGGTCGGCTATTCTCGTGCTCGACATCGACGCCGGACGCGCGATCGCGAACATTCCCACGGAAGCGCGCACGATTGAGATCAAATGGGCGAACGATGAGTTTTTCGTCGCGAACCTGACCAAAGGCGAGACAATCCGGTCCGGCGGGCGCGCATTCCGCAACATCGGCCTCGTACGGACGTTGACCGTTAAGAGAGACGGAAGCGAGCTGATCGAGACGTTTAAGAAGACGCGTGCTGACGACTTCGGCGCCAACGCGGAGATCATTCGGACGTTGCCCAACGATCCACAATATATGATTTTTTCAGCCGACCTGCGCAGCGGATCGGGCGTCTACAAAGTCAACCTCTTCACCGGCGACTATGAGCCTATCTATGTCGGCCGCTCCGGCGACGGCTACGTTCTTAACAACCGCCTCGAGCCGGTTTTCCGCGTCAACTTGAACAACCGTGGAAACGTCGTTCGATGGTATGCGAGCGCGGACAGCGGCGCAAACTGGTACAAGGTGACCGAGTTCGTCACGTTCTCCAGCGGCAACCAGCCGCCGCCGTTCCAACCTGTCGGCGTGACGAACGATCCCGACAGAATGCTCGTCATCGCGCCGCAGCGGGGCGACGGGCCGACCGGCGTCTACGAGTACGATGTGAAATCCCGTCAGTATACGCGCACGATTTACGAGCATCCGCTGGCGGACATCACCAACTTCATCGAAGACGAGGGCAGAGCGTTGCGCCAGCGCGTGGTGGTCCAGGACCGCAAGTTCGAGATCAGCTATTTGGATGCGAAGTATCAGGCCGTTCAAGCAGGTCTTGAGGACTATTTCGGCCCGAACGTGAACGTGCGTATTCGCGAGTGGTCGAATGACGAACAGCGCGCGATCGTCTATATCAACGGGCCGGCCTATCCCGGGGAGTATTGGCTGTTCGACCGCAAGTCGGGATCCGTCGATCTTCTCTTCCGCACGCGAGAGAACCTCGCGCGCGAACAGCTTGGCGAGGTGGAGATCCTCGAAGCCAAGATGAGCGACGGGCGCCGGATATATTCCTACGTCACGCACCCTGCCGGCGGCAGAAACAAGAAGGCGCCGCTGATCATTCTGCCCCATGGCGGGCCCCAGGCGCGCGACAGCTTCGCATACAGTTTTATTGCAGAGAACCAGGTGTTTGCGAGCCGCGGTTATCGGGTCATCCAGACCCAGTTCCGCGGCGGAGGCGGATACGGATGGTCGTTCGCGAAAGAAGGCCATGGCGAATGGGGCGACCGGATCCAGAAAGACGTGTTTGAAAGCGCTCAAGTGTTGATCGACCGGGGCCTGGCTGAAAAGAAGAACATCGGCGTCTGGGGATGGAGCCACGGCGGCTATGTCGCCGGCGCCGCTGCATTTCTCAATACGGACGTTATCGCCGCGTCCGTCGCTGGAGCGGGCGTCTTCGACCTTCGCGAAATGATTAACTGGGAACGCAATACGGACGGAGCCAACTCGACATCCTACCTTTACTGGAAGGACGCCATCGGCGACCCACAGTCGGAAAGCAACAAGCTGAACGCGGCTTCGGTGGCGGAGAATGCGGATCGCGTGACCGTTCCGTTGATGCTTCTCCACGGCGAAGACGATTTCACCGTTCCCGTCGATCAATCCCGGCTCTTGCGTCGCGCAATGCGCAGGGCGGGCAAAGATGACCTTCTGATCTACAAAGAATACAAAGACGAGCCGCACACGCCGACGCTTGCAAACTGGGTCGATATCTGGGAGCGCTCCATCACATTCTTCGACGAGCACCTGAGAAAATAGGAGCGCTAGCTCGCCGCTGCAGAAGCCCCACCCCAGCGGCTGTACAATTTTGCGTGTACGGAGAAAGCGATGACGAGAGTTATGCGCGTTTTGGCGGCAGCGGCCGCCGCGGGATGTCTGCTGGCGGCTCAAATCGGCGTCGAGGCCGTCGCCGCGCCGCCGAGCATCGAAGACATGCTCAATCCCACCGTCAGTCTTGTGTCGCTCTCGCCGTCGGGCCGCTATGTCGCGATCGCCAAGAACGCGCCGCGTCTCACGGAGCGGATGCGCCGGAGCCGCGGCGAGGAGAAGTCCGCGATCCTTATTCTCGACCTTCAGACGGGAAAACCGCTGGCGAACGTTGCGACGGAGACGAGGGCGATTTCGCTCGACTGGGCGTCCGACGACGACATCGTGGCGAACCTCACGAAGGGCGAGACGATCCGCGCCGGCGGGCGGGCGTTCCGAAACATCGGCCTGGTCAGGACCTTGCGCATCTCAAGGGATGGCGGAGAAGTGTTCGAAATCTTTGCGAAGACGCGTGCGGACGATTTTGGCGCGAACGCTCAGATCATCGAGCCTCTGCCTGACGAACCTGAATACATGATATTCAATGCGGATTTGCGGGCGGGATCCGGCGTCTACAAAGTGAACATCATGACAGGCGACTACGAGACCATCTATCGCGGCCGGGAAGGCGACGGCTACGTCCTCAATAGCGCCCTTCAGCCAGTGTTCCGGGTCAACCAGAACAATCGCGGCAACGTCGTTCGCTGGTACGGAAGCGCGGACGGCGGATCGTCCTGGTATAAAATCACCGAGTTCGTCACCGTTGGTTCGGGTAATCAGCCGCCTCCCTTTCTGCCTGTCGGGCCGACACCTGATCCGGATCGCATGTTGGTCATCGCGCCCCAACGCGGCGACGGCCCAACTGGCGTCTACGAATTCGACGTGAAGGAACGCACCTATACGCGCACGGTGTTCGAGCACCCTCGCGCGGATATCGACAATTACATCAGCGACTCGATGGAGGGCGAACGCCAACGCGTCATCGTTCAAGACCGTAAACAGGAAACCTATTATCTCGACCCTCAGGATCGGGCCTTACAGAAAGATCTGGAGGCTTATTTTGGCGAACACGTAACGGTGTCGCTCGCGCAGTGGACCCGCGACGACAGCAAGGCGCTGATCTACGTGGAGGGGCCGACCGTTCCTGGCGAATACCATCTTCTCGACGCCTCGAAAGGGTCGATCGCTCTGTTGTTCCGGACACATGACGACGTCCCGGACGACGCGCTCGGCGAGGTCGAGATACTCGAAGCGCGCATGAGCGACGGCAAACAAATCTTCTCTTATGTGACGCATCCAGTCGGTTCAAAAACGAAGAAAGCGCCACTCATCGTCATGCCCCATGGCGGTCCTCAGGCGCGGGATAACTTCGAATTCGGCCCGTTTCCTTTTCCGCAAGTCTTCGCCAGCCGGGGCTATCGCGTAATCCAGCCCCAGTTTCGCGGCGGCGGCGGCTATGGCTGGGAGTTCGCAAAAGAAGGACACGGAGAATACGGTGACCGTATCCAAAAGGACGTCTTTGAAAGCGTTCAGGTACTGATCGATCGCGGCCTCGCGGACCCGAAAAACGTCTGCACCTGGGGGTGGAGCCACGGCGGGTATGTCGCCGCAGCGGCGACGTTCTTGAACGCCGACGTCGTAGCCTGCGCGGTCGCTGGCGCGTCGGGCGATCTTGATCTCATCGAGGGCGTGAACCAGGAGCGAGACGATTTCGGCGCGAGCTCCACGCCCTATCTTTACTGGAAAGATGCAAAAGGCGATCCGCAGACTGATTACGAGCGTATGGCGGCGGTGTCGCCGGCGCGCAATGCGGACAAGATTGATGTTCCCCTTATGCTCTTGCACGGGGAGGACGACACCACGGTGCCGGTCGAGCAATCACGAATCATGCGGCGCGCCATGCGTCGTGCGGGTAAAGAAGACCTCCTCGTCTACAAGGAGTACAAGGATGAGGGACACACTCTGACCCGGGCGAACTGGATCGACGCGATGGAGCGCTCGCTTGAATTTTACGAGAAGCACCTTCGGCGATAAAGACGCTACGCCGCTGCTGATGGCGGCGACGATCCGATCTTCGCTTGTTTGTTTGCGCTTGAATTGTGACGCTCTCCGATTTTTTCCCGCCCACGGTTTTCATCGCCCTTTGGGCGGCCCATGCTTGGCTCGTCGAGAGCAGTCCCTGGCGGGGGCGGACGCTTTCCGCAGCCATGGAGGAAGAGCGCCGTCGGTGGGCGGAGCGGTTGCTCACACGGGATTTCCGCATCGTCGACGCCTCGATCATCGGCGGGCTGCAGAACGGGACGGCGTTTTTCGCCTCGACCTCGCTCCTCGCCATCGGCGGGGCGTTCGCGCTCTTTAATAACGCCGACCGTCTGCTGACGGCCTATGACGCCGTCGCGATCGCGCCGGAGCTGACCCGGGGCGAGCTTGAGATCCGCATCCTCGGGCTCCTGCTTTTATACGCCTACGCGTTTTTTAAATTCAGCTGGGCCTACCGCCTCTTCAACTACGTCTCGATCCTCATCGCGGCGGCGCCGATGGTCGCGGACGCGCGGCCGGCGGACGAAATGAAGACGGCCGTCGACAAGGTCGCGAAGATGAGCGTCGCCGCAGCGCGGGAGTTCAATCGCGGCCAGCGGGCGTTTCTTTTCTCGATCGGTTACCTCGGCTGGTTCTTCGGCGCGGCGACGCTGATCGCCGGCGCGGCCCTCACCTTCGCGATCATGGCCGCCCGGCAGTTCGCCTCGCCCGCCCTCGCGGCGGTCGCCGGCAACCGGAAATTGCTGGACGAATAGCTCACAATGTTCGATCTTTGTTCCTGACGAGGATAAGCTTCGCCGGGAGGAGAACGGACATGGCTGAATTCAATGCGGACCTGAAAGCGATCGCCGAGAAGCTGGTCGCCCACTGCATGGCCGGAACCGAAGAAGAAGGGCTGAAAGAGCTCTACGCCGCCGACGCGGTGTCGGTCGAAGCGCTGCCGATGGGCGATATGGGCGCGGAAGCGGCGGGCCTTGAGGCGATCAAGGGCAAGCACGACTGGTGGAACAACACGATGGAGGTCCACAGCGCCGACGTGAAGGGCCCCTATCTCCATGGCGACGACCAGTTTGCGGTCTGGTTCCAGATCGACGCGACGGACAAGACCACCGGCGAGCGCTCCGAGATGTCGGAGGTGGGCGTCTACACAGTGAAGGGCGGCAAGATCGTGCGGGAGGCGTTTTTCTACGCTCTCTCTTGAGTGGGCGCTGCGATTAAAGGCGGCGGCGGAATGGCGCTTCGTGTAAGGGGCGAGTATGTCAAAACCCGCCATCGCAACATCCCGCAAGCTGCCGGACGGCCTCGTCGCCGGCCTGTCTGATTTCGATCTTCGCCAGCCGGCCTCCGAAGCCGAAGCGGGGATCGAAGGGCTCCTGAAGCGCGCCGACGGCTGCGCGGTCGTCTTCGGCACCGCCTTCGACGATCTCGACGCGGCGTTCTTCGAGCGGGCGCCGGCGTCGGTGAAGCTCGTCGCCTCCTACGGCGTCGGCGTCGATCACATCGACCTCGCCGCAGCGAAGGCGAAGGGCGTGATGATCTCCAACACGCCGGACGTCTCGACGCCCTGCCTCGCCGACACGACCATGGGCCTCGTCATCGCCGCCATGCGGAACTTCCGCAAAGGGCTCGATACGGCGCGCACGGGCGTCGGCCGGGGCCTCCTTGATGTCGGCGACTGGGGGCTGCGCGTTTCCGGCAAGACGCTTGGGATCGTCGGCATGGGGAGCGTCGGGAAAGCCGTCGCGAAGCGGGCCGCAGGCTTCGATATGGAGGTCGTCCACCACACCCGCACGCCGTCGAAGGCGCTGGAGGAAGAGACGGGCTCCGCGCACCTCGCCCTCGACGATCTCCTCGCCCGGGCCGACATCGTCTCCCTCCACTGCCCGCTGACGCCGCAGACGGAACGGATGATCGACGCGGCCGCCATCGCGAAAATGAAACAGGGCGCGACGCTCATCAACATCGCCCGTGGTGCGCTGGTGGACGAGACGGCGCTTCTGGAGGCGCTTGACGCCGGCAAGCTCTTCGCCGCCGGCCTCGACGTCTTCGAGACAGAGCCCGGCGAGATCCGCAAGGATCTGCGCGATCATCCGAAAGTCTTCTGCCTGCCCCATATCGCCTCCACGACCTTTGAAAGCCGCATCCAGATGGCCGAACGGCTGATCGAGAACATCAAGGGCTATGTGGAGACAGGCGAGCCGCGGGACCGGGTGGTCTGACGCGCTGGCCACGCGCGCCGCGCGCCGCTAAAGCGCCGCCATGACCTCCCTCGGCCTCGGCGTTCTCTCCTGGAAAGGCCACGACAGCCTCGAAGCCGCCCTCGGCACGTACGCCGAGGCGGGTCTCTTCGAGCTGTTCGACGAACGGCTCCTGTTCCTGCCGGAAATAGACGATCGCGGCCGGGCCATCGCGGCGCGCTTCGACATCCCCTTTGCGGGTTCCGACAAAAACCTCGGCATCCTCGGCGGCTTCAAGGCGCTCGCCTCGGCGATGACGGCGGACATCGTCCTTCTCCTCGAAAACGACTGCCCGCTGATCGAACCGCGCGACGTCGCCAAGGCGCGCATCGCCGAAGCGCGGCGGGCGCTGGAGGCGGGGGAGGTCGACGTCTTCCGCATGCGCTCGCGCAAGCGGCCGGGCCAGCGCTTCCAGACCCTCGGCAAGCACCTCGCCCTCTTTCCGCCGGAGGACGCGCCGGCCCTCAGCCGAGCCGTCGCCGCCGCGCATCGGGCGGTCCGGCCGGACAAGGCCCTCCGCCTCGCCGGCGGCGCCGTCTACGCCTATGACGATCCGGAGCGCCGCCATCCCCGCTTCATCGAGAGGCGCGCCGAGGGCTGGTGGCGGGTCTCCTCTCGCATCATGACGTGGACGAACCAGTCGATCATGATCCGGCGCAATTTCTTCCTGGAGACGATCATCGCCCGCGCCGAGGCGCGGCCCTCCTCGCGCACGGTCAACGGTTTCCCGGATCTGGAGAAGGAGATGAACACGCCCTGGTGGCGCGGCTCAGGCTTCCGCATCGGCGTCGGGGAGGGGATCTTCACCCACGAGCGGGTCTGAGCCCCGCCGCTTGACGGGCGGGGGCGGCCTTCGTACCCCGCGGCATCCGCTCCGCGCGCCGCCCGGCGGCGCGTCCCGCCCGCCGGAGAACCGCGCTTGAAAACCGTCGTCTGTATGAAATGGGGCGCGCGCTACGGCGCGGAGTACGCCAACCGCCTCTACGCGATGGTGCGCCGCAACGTGACGGGCGACCTGCGCTTCGTCTGCTTCACCGACGACAGGGCGGGGCTCGATCCGGGGATCGAAGGCCGGCCGCTCCCGCAGATCGATCTGCCGGAGCGGGTGCGCTGGCTCCCCTGGCGGAAAATCTCTCTCTGGCGGCCGGATCTCGGCGAGGGCGATCTCGAAGGCGAGGTTCTTTTCCTCGATGTCGACATCATCATCACCGGGCCGATGGACGACTTCTTCAGCTACCGCCCGGGAGAGGTCTGCATCATCGAGAACTGGACCCAGAAGGGCGAAGGGATCGGCAACACGACGGCCTATCGCTGGACCGTGGGCGAGCACGGGGATATTTACGAGAATTTCGCGCGCAACCCTGAGGCTGTGCTTTCAAAGTTCCGGGCGAGCCAGCAATACGTCTCGGCCTGCCTGCCGCAGAAAGTCTATTGGCCGAGCGAATGGTGCGTCAGCTTCAAACACTCCCTGCTTCCGCCCTTCCCGATGAACTGGGTGAAGACGCCGGCGCTGCCGGCGGACGCCCGCCTTATCGCTTTCACCGGCCATCCGGACCCGGACGAGGCTCTGGAAGGCCGCTGGGCGGCGCCGCTTCACAAACGCATCTACAAGCATGTGAAGCCGACGCCATGGATCGCCGAGTACTGGAAGTAGCGGGCGGATGCCGAACGACATGAAAACCGTCGCCTGCATGAAATGGGGAACGCGCTACGGGCCGGAGTACGTGAACCGGCTCCACGCCGCCGTCGCGCGCTACACGACCGGCGACGTTCGGTTCGTCTGCTTCACGGACGATCCCTCAGGCCTCGTTGCGAGCGTCGAGCCTTTACCCTTGCCGGAGATCGACCTGCCGGAACGGGTGCGCTGGCTCCCCTGGCGGAAGATCTCGCTCTGGCGGCAGGAACTCGCCGATCTTTCGGGCGACGTCCTGTTCCTCGATATCGACGTCGTCATCCTGAACGATCTCGACGTCTTCTTTGAGTACGAGAAAGGGACCTTCTGCGCGATCGAGAACTGGACGCAGAAAGGGCAGGGCGTTGCAAACACCTCGGTCTTCCGCATGCAGATCGGCTCGAACGCCGACATATTCGAAACGTTCCAGGCCGACCCGGAAGCAGTTCTCGCGGCGTACCGCATAGAACAGCAGTTCGTCAGCTCCATGACGGCGGACGTGAAGTTCTGGCCAGCCGAATGGTGCGTCAGCTTCAAGCATGATCTTGTGCCGCGGTTTCCACTGAACTGGCTGAAGCGGCCGGCGCCGACGTCGGGCGCGCGGGTCGTCGCGTTCACCGGCCGTCCGGATCCGGATGAAGCCGCGGAAGGTCGCTGGCCGGCGCCCTGGTACAAGAAGTTCTACAAGCACGCCCGGCCCGCAGAGTGGATCACGGAGCGCTGGCGATGAGCGACGGGGGTCCTCAGGCAAGCGCCGCCGACGATGAACGCGCGGCCGCGGCCGCGGCGCTTCGAGCCGCCCCCTTCGGCGCCTATCGCGTTTCCGGGGTCGGCGACGCGGCCCGGTCCGTCGCCGCCGGGGCCCCGCAGGGCTTTCTCGGCAAGCAAGCCCGTTCGATCGCCTTTCGCATCGCCAAAGGCAAGGAACGCACGCCGCGCGACGTGGTCGTCTTCGGCGATCAGAGGGCGCGGCTTCATCCGTACGACAATGTCTGCGAGAAGCGCGTCTATTGCGCTCCGCAGCTTTGGGATCCGGCGGAGCGCGCGGCGATCGCCGCTCTTGCGAAAAATTCACGGTATGCGGACTTAATCTTTCTCGATGTTGGCGCGAATGTCGGGCTCTACACCCTCTTCGCACGGTCCGCGGCGATGGCGGCCGGCAAGACGTTCCGCGCCGCGTGCGTGGAGCCCGCGCGCACGGTTCGCGAACGTCTCAGGGTCAATCTCGAAGCGAGCGGGGCTGCGGACGAAGTGGCGGTTTTTGCATGGGCCGCGACCAGCGCGCCCTGCGAGGTCGCCCTCATGACGACGGCCCGCAATCGCGGCGAAACCCGCGTCGCGGAGGCGGACGAAACGCCGGCGGACGACGCTGAACGCGTTCCCGGCCGTCCGTTAACGGAGGTGATCGCCGCAGCCGGGTCGCCGCGTGTCGATGCGATGAAGATCGATGTCGAGGGCCATGAGCTCGAAGCCTTCAAGGGGCTGTTCGAAGCCGGCGACCCGGCGACCTTCCCGGCGCTGATCGTCATGGAGCAAAAGCGGGGCGGTCCGGACGCGGCGCTCGATTACATCCTGCAGCAGGGATACCGGGTCGACCTATCGACCAAAATGAACGTAGTTCTGAAACGGACCGAGGAGGCGACATGACCGACGCCCCGCGCTGCTATTTCGGTTTCCGAAGCCCGTTCTCCCGGCTCGGGCTGCATGTTCTGCGTCGCGCCGGCGTTCAGCCCGATCTGCATCCCTTCCGCCGCGCCGCGAACGGCGGACCCTTCCTTAATCCGACGGACAATCCAGCGAAGAGAGCCTACTACCGCGCCGATGCGGTGCGCATGACGCGGCGCATGGACCTGCCCTTCGCCTTGCCGAAGCCTTTCGAGATCGATTTTGCGCCCGCGAACCATGTCTTTATCCACGCCAAAGCCGCCGGCGTGGCGCTCGAGTTCGCGATCGCGGCGTCCGATGCTCGCTGGGGCGAAGGGCGGGACATTTCTCAGCCTGCCGTCCTTGCAGACTGCCTCGAAGTCGCCGGATGCGACCGGGCGCTCGCCGACATTCCGGCAGACGACCCGGCGGCGCTCGAAGGTCTCGCCGCCGCCGACGCCGCCGTCGACGCGGACAACGTGTTCGGCGTGCCGTTTCTCGTGGCCGGCGGCGAGCCGTTCTGGGGGCACGACCGGTTCGCGCTCTTCGTCGAGACGCACGCAAACGCCTGAGGCCGCGGCGTTGCGGCGGGGGCTCAGCCGCCTTCGGATTGCGATCGGCCGCGCCCTGTCGCCTTGACAGTCAGGCGGCCCTCCGCGAGCTTTGCCAAGGGTTAATCGGGGGCTGGTGTGGCCGATTTTGAAGCGAGATTGTTCGGCGCCGCGATGGCGGCTGGCGTCGCCGCGGGTGCGATTGTCTGGAGCGGATCGCCGCTCGCCGACGCCCTGCGCCCGGACGGCGTGCGGATGGCTCGCATGACAGCCTGCAACGCCGGCGGGGCGACATTCACCGCCGAATTCGCGCCGATCTCCGACATCCTGTCGCTGACGCCGATGGGTTATGATCTGGAGACGGGCGCTCACGGCCGGCTCGGCGTGAAATCCCGCCGCGGCGACCATCCTTCGGAGCGGCGCGATATCGGCGCCTTCGCCGCCGCGGACGGCGCGGTCGTTCGTGTCGCCGGCGATCCGCGCTCAGGCTACGCGGTCGATCTGCAGCCCTGCGACGGCCTGCTGGTGCGCTATGAAGGCCTTCAGCGGATCTCCCCGAAACTCGCGGCCATCCGTGACGGCGCGGCGGACGACTTGCTCGTTTCAGGCGGCGATCGCCTCGGCTCCGGACCTGGCTTCAACCTGGTGGTCGCCGACCTTTCCGGCGCCCCGCGCTATGAGCGCCGGCTCGGCGTCAGCGAGGCCCGTGTAACGCAGTCGGCCAAGTGCCCGCTCGACGTAATGCCGAGTGAGATGCGTGCGGAGTTTTCCGAAAAGCTCGGCGATGAATGGGGCTTGCGCAAAGCCCGCGGCGAGCGCTCCTGCGGCTCGATCGATCTCTCAGGCGAAGACGCGGTCGGCGCGTGGAAGTCGGACGCGTCCGACGGGATGGCGATCGCTTTCGCGGAGGACGCCTTCAAGCCGGGTCGGCTGGTCATGAAGATCGGCGGCGAGACCTCGCCGATCGCCCACCATATGGTCGATTTGCCCCGGGCCGACCTGTGGACGCGGTTGTCGGTCGCCCGGGCCGATTTCGTCTTCGAGGAAGGCGCTCGGCGTGGCCGCGTCAATATTCTGCCGACAAGTGGAAACCGCAGCGTCCATTGCCTTGAAGGTCTTGAATCGGCGGCGGGAGGCGCGCGCATCGATGCGGTCGCCCTCGTCGCTTACGGCGAGGACGAGGACGGGCTGGAAACGCTGTCCTTCGAGATGCGCGCGGACGCGGACCGCTGCTCCGACCTTAAAAAGCCGTGGCGCTTTTCAGCCGCCAAGACAGAGTTCCACCGCTAAGCGGTCAGGCGGTCTTGCTGATTTTGCGGATTTAAGCGTCGCAACGCGCAGCGCCGGCGATCACCAGGCCCAGAAGCTCAACGCCGCGATCGTCTGGCTGAGGTTCAGTCCAGCGCGGTGTTCATTCACCTCGCCGGTCCTGTCCGCAACGAGAGTGGCCGCCGAAAACCCAGCGAGCATGACGAGAGCGAGGAGAGGCGCTGCGGCGCGACCGAAGCTCGAACCGGTTTTACGTTTCGCTTCGCCGCGCGCTTTCACTTTCGGAACTCCCACCCGCATACTGCTTACATCGGTCTCGACCCATCGCGCGTCAAGGCGCAGCGTCTGAAATCTTCGCAATCTCCGGCGAAGCGGCCGACGGGCCGCCGAAGAACAGCGCCGCGGTGGCCGCGAAGGAGGCGGCGGCCGTTCTAAGAGCGCGCGAAATTTCTTCGACCACAAAGCTGGCCCCATTAACCTCTTGATAACTTTGAGGGACTGGGGCCCTGCACGCAACGCGGCGCCCGCCGAAGGCGAACGATCAGCCGCGTTGACAGTCCGAACGGGCCTCGTACTTTCGCAAGTGCAAACCGGCGTCTGGGGACCGGCGCGCGCTGATCCGCAGATGAATCTCCTGAAAGGCACTCAATGGCGTCGATCGACACCGACCCGCGGCCGCTCTCGCCGCATCTTTCCGTCTGGCGGTTTACGCCGGCGATGCTCGCCTCGATCACCCATCGCGGGACCGGCGTCGCGCTCTATGGGGGCACGCTCTTCCTCGCGATCTGGCTGATCGCCGCCGCGGCGGGGCCGGAAGCCTTTGCACGCGTGCAGGGGCTTTATGGCTCGCCGATCGGTCTCGCCGCGCTCTTCGGTTGGACGTGGGCGGTGCTTTTCCACATGATGAACGGGATCAACCACCTCTTCCGGGACACCGGCCGGAACTTCGACCCCGCCGGCGCCCAGCGCGTCGCCGTCGGCCAGTACGTTGTGGCCACGCTCCTTGCGGTCGCGGTCTTCGCGATCGGCTTCTCCATAAAGGGAGGCGCCGCGTGAGCTCGACCGGCCTTCCCATCAAGAAACGTCCCCACGCCATGATGCGCACGCCGATGTCCCGAGTGTTCGGCCTCGGATCGGCGAAGGCGGGTACGGAGCATTTCGTCGCTCAGCGCTTGACCGCGATCGCGCTGATACCGCTGGTCCTGTGGTTTCTGGCGAGCCTCGTCGCACATGCAGGCGCCGGCTACGAAGAAACGATCGCCTGGCTGCGAACCCCTTGGGGCGCATTGCCGCTCGTCCTCCTCATCGGCGTCGCCTTCTATCATATGCATGTCGGTCTGCAGGTGGTGATCGAGGATTATCTGCACGGCGAGGGAAAAAAGATCGCCGCTCTCGTCGCCAATAAATTCTGGGCCGCGGCGGCGGGCGTCGCCTGTATCTGGGCGGTTCTCAAGATCAGTTTCGCCGGTTGAGGCGTGTCAGGACGGAAACGAAACATGACGAGTTACGAGATCATCGATCACGAATACGACGTGGTGGTCGTCGGCGCCGGCGGGTCCGGTCTGCGCGCGACGCTGGGCGCGGCCCAGTCGGGCCTTCGAACCGCCTGCGTCACCAAGGTCTTCCCGACCCGCTCGCACACGGTCGCGGCGCAGGGCGGCATCTCCGCCTCCCTCGGCAATATGGGCGAGGACGATTGGCGCTGGCACATGTACGACACGGTCAAGGGCTCCGACTGGCTCGGCGACCAGGACGCGATCGAATATCTGTGCCGCAACGCGCCGGACGCCGTGTACGAATTAGAGCACTGGGGCGTCCCGTTCTCGCGCACCGAGGACGGCAAAATCTACCAGCGCGCCTTCGGCGGCATGACCAAGAATTACGGCGAGGGTCCTGTCCAGCGCACCTGCGCGGCGGCGGACCGGACGGGTCACGCCATCTTGCACACCCTGTACGGACAATCCCTCAAACAGTCCGCGGAATTCTTCATCGAGTACTTCGCCCTCGACCTCATCATGGACGAGGACGGGGCCTGCCGCGGCCTGATGGCCTGGAAGCTCGACGACGGGACCATCCACCGCTTCAACGCCAAGATGGTGGTGCTCGCCACCGGCGGGTACGGACGGGCGTATTTCTCCTGTACCTCCGCCCACACCTGCACCGGCGACGGCAACGCCATGGTTCTGCGCGCGGGGCTGCCGCTGCAGGACATGGAGTTCGTCCAGTTCCACCCGACCGGCATCTACGGCGCCGGCTGCCTCATCACGGAAGGTGCCCGAGGCGAGGGTGGGTATCTCACCAACTCCGAGGGCGAACGGTTCATGGAGCGTTATGCGCCGTCGGCCAAAGACCTCGCCTCCCGCGACGTCGTCTCCCGCTCGATGACCATGGAGATCCGGGACGGGCGCGGCGTCGGCGACAATTCCGACCACATCTTTTTGCACCTGAACCATCTTGATCCGGATGTTCTCGCCGAGCGCCTGCCGGGCATCTCGGAGACCGCGCGGGTCTTCGCCGGCGTCGACGTCACCAAGCAGCCGATCCCGGTTTTGCCGACGGTTCACTACAATATGGGCGGCATCCCGACGAATTATCACGGCGAAGTGCTGACGAAGAAAGGCGACGATCCGGATGCGGTCGTTCCCGGACTGATGGCGATCGGCGAGGCGGCGTGCGTCTCCGTCCACGGCGCGAACCGCCTCGGCTCCAACTCCCTCATCGACCTCGTGGTCTTCGGCCGCGCGGCGGGCCTTCGCTGCGGCGACATCGTCGACGCGAATGAGAAGGTCCGGGCCCTGCCGAAAGACGCGGGCCAGAACGCGCTCGACCGGTTGGACCACTTCCGCAACGCTTTCGGCGGCACGCCGACCGCGCAGCTGCGCCTCGACATGCAGCGCACCATGCAGAACAACTGCGCCGTCTTCCGCACCGGCGAGGTGCTGGAGGAAGGTCAGGAGAAGATCGCGAAGGTATATGGCGGCGTCGAGGACATCGCCGTCACCGACCGCTCCATGATCTGGAACACCGATCTCGTCGAGACGCTGGAGTTCGACAACCTGATCGCCCAGGCGCAGGTCAACATGGATTCAGCGGCGAACCGCACCGAAAGCCGGGGCGCCCACGCCCGCGAAGACTATCCGGATCGGGACGACGAAAGCTGGATGAAACACACCCTCGCCTGGTGGAAGGACGGCAAAACCACCATCGACTACCGCCCGGTCCACACCTACACGATGTCGAACGACATCTCGTATATAGAACCGAAAGCGCGGGTGTATTAATCTCGCCACATGGCGAGTATTGGGCACAACTCAAGAGGTCCAAGCAGCTCCATGTACGCGATCGTCTTCGACCTCGATACGAAAGCGCTGCAGGACGTTTATCCCGGACCGTCTTGGCAAAACGCTTACAATGAAGTGCACAAAGCGCTCGCCGCCAAAGGGTTCGACTGGCAGCAGGGCTCGACATATTTCGGCAACGATACGGTCGATGCCGTAACCTGCGTTCTCGCGGTTCAGGACCTCTCTAGATCCTTTCCGTGGTTCACTCCGGCAGTGCGGAACATTCGGATGCTGCGCATCGAGGAAAACAACGATCTGACGCCGGCGCTCAACTGAGCCCGGCGCTTCAGGCCGCAGTACCGGACGCGTAGACTCCTCGCGATCGCCAACGGAGCCGCCCCATGACCCACCCAGCCTACGAGTGCTTCACCCTCGAGATCGCCGATCACATCGCGCACATCCGCCTCAACCGGCCGGAGAAGCTGAACTCGATGGTCCCCGCCTTCTGGCGGGAGTTGCCTGAGGCGGTCGATCGGATTTCCGAGGGCGCCGAGGCGCGGGTCATCGTCATTTCATCCGAGGGCAAACATTTCACCGCGGGCATGGACATCTCAGTGTTCATGGAGGGCGGCGTCGACGCGGGAGCCGGCCCGCGCGAGGCGGCGATGGAGGCCTTCCGACACCATGTCTTCACCTTGCAGCGGACGTTCAACGCGCTCGAAAACGCGCGGATGCCGGTGCTGGTCGCGATCCAGGGCGGGGCGATCGGCGCGGGCGTGGATCTCGCGACGGCGGCGGACTGCCGCTACGCCTCGGCCGACGCCTTCTTCTGCGTGATGGAGACGAAGATCGGCATGACGGCGGATGTCGGCACTTTCCCGCGCATCTACAAAGTCGTCCCGGAGGGCTGGGCCCGGCAGATGTGTTACACGGGCGAACGGGTTTCCGCGGAAAAAGCCAGGGAGATCGGTCTCGTCAACGAGGTGTTCGAGACGTCCGAGGCGCTGCTCGACGGCGTCATGGCGATCGCGAAGGAGATCGCTGCGAATTCGCCCCTCGCCGTCGCCGGCTGCAAGCGCATGCTGAATTACGCCCGAGACCACTCCGTCGCCGACGGCCTCGACTACATCGCCACCTGGCAGACAGGCATGTTCCGCCCCGACGACATCAAGGAGCACTTCACCGCCAAGATGGAGAAGCGCGACCCGGTCTTCGCCGAGCTCATTCCGGTGAAGAAGGCGCTTTGACGCCGATGCGGCGGGACGCCTCCTAGCGTTCTTCGAAGACGCTGATACGTAAGAAAAAACCGCGCCTGTTCCGGCGCGGCCTCACTCGCTACGGCAAGGATCTTCGATGGCTGAACTGACGCTGCCGCGGAATTCGAAAGTCCGCAAATCCGGGAACACCTACGCCTCCGATGCGCAGGCCTCGAAGCTCCGTACGGTGAAGATCTATCGCTATGACCCGGATCAGTCCGAGAACCCGCGCGTCGACACCTACAAAGTGGACGCGTCCGGCGTGTCGATGATCCTCGACATCCTCATCAAGATCAAAGACACCCTCGACCCGACGCTCACATTCCGCCGCTCCTGTCGCGAGGGCGTGTGCGGATCGTGCGCCATGAACATCAACGGCGCGAATACGCTCGCCTGCACCGCCGGGCTCGACGGCTATGACGGCGATCTCGTCATCTATCCGCTGCCGCACCAGCCGGTGGTGAAAGACCTCGTCACCGACCTCACGAACTTCTACGCCCAGCACGCCTCCATCGAACCGTTCCTGCAGACCAGGACGCCGGAGCCCCGGAAGGAATGGCTGCAAAGCCATGACGATCGGGAAAAGCTCGACGGCCTTTACGAGTGCATCCTCTGCGCGTGCTGCTCGACGTCGTGCCCCTCTTACTGGTGGAACTCCGACCGCTATCTCGGCCCGGCGGCGCTTTTGCAGGCCTATCGCTGGGTGATCGACAGCCGCGATGAAGCGACGGGCGAACGCCTCGACGAGCTGGAGGACCCCTTCCGCCTCTATCGCTGTCACACGATCATGAACTGCGCGCAGGTCTGCCCGAAGGGTCTGAACCCGGCGAAAGCGATCGCCGAGTTGAAGAAGCTCATGGTCGAGCGCTCTCTCTGACGGCGCGTCGCGCGCCGCCCGACAAAAAAATTTGATCAATTCCCGTGATTTTTCGGCCGGGCGGACTCGCCCTCGCCGGCGTCGGGTCTAAGTCGCATCCGACGACGAAGACCTCGCTTGGCTCAAGGCGCCCCAGCGATCCGCAGCAACGCCGAACCGGGACCAGTCATCGTGATCGACGCCGAAGCAATCGACGCCTTCAAGGCGCTCGCCCAGCCGACCCGCATGGCGCTCTATCGCGCCCTTCGCGCTGCAGGACCCGAAGGTCTCGCCGCCGGACGGATCGCAGAAGCCCTCGACGTGCCGCCGCCGACGCTTTCCTTCCACCTGAAAGAGATGACCGCGGCGCGCCTCATAGACGCCCGCCGCGACGGCCGGCGCGTCATCTATTCGCTCAACGAACGAACGATCGGCCTGCTGGCGGACTTCCTTCAAAGCGAATATGCCGATCCTCGCGGTCAGGCGAACGGCGCTCATGCGAACGACGACGCAAGGGCGGCCAACGGCCTGATAGGGTCGCACCGCCGGGCGCCGTCGAGCCGCAACGGCGCGAGCCTCGACTGAGACGGAGACCTTTCTGGGGGGAGCCATGGCCGCAGCCGTCGCGCGCCGTTTGACCGCCGAAGGGGTGGGCACGGCGCTTCTTCTCGCCATAGTCGTCGGCTCCGGCCACATGGGCGAAACGCTCGCAGCCGGCAACGACGCGATAGCGCTCCTTGGAAACACCATTGCAACAGCAGCGGGTCTGATCGTCCTGATCCTGATGTTCGGCCCGATCTCCGGCGCCCACTTCAATCCGGCCGTGACCCTAGCCGCTTTTCTGCAGGGCGGAACCTCAAAAAGCGTCGCCGCATCCTTCGTTGGCGTACAGATTATCGGCGGCGTTGCGGGAGTGTTGCTCGCCCACGCCATGTTCGACCTTGAGGTCCTGCAGGCGAGCGCGAAGGCCCGCTCCGGGTTCGGCCAGGCGATCGGCGAGTTCGTCGCCACCTTCGGGCTCGTTTCGACAATCCTTTTCTGCGTTCGCCAGCATCCGCGCGCGACGCCCTATGCGGTCGGGCTGTTCATCGCCGCCGGGTACTGGTTCACCTCTTCGACATCTTTCGCCAACCCGGCGGTGACGATCGCCCGCACGCTGACCGACACTTTCGCCGGCATCCGGCCAGCCGACGCGCCGGTTTTTATCCTCGCCCAGACCGCCGGCGCGGTCGCGGGCGTCGCGTTCAGCCGCTTCGTGCTCGGCGCATCCTTCGAAAACCCCGTCGAGCACCAGTGCTGCAACCACCCGGAGCTCTGCCTCGCGGGCTGATCGCACGGCTTTGTACAAAGCGCGCGATCCTGTAGGCCGCGGCGATGACCGGCCCTCTGCCAGCCTACCGCGCCCTCGTCGCCGAAGGCGCTCTCGACGCCGACGTCGCGCAGGCCGCGGCCGCGGAGCATCTGCAGATGCTCTGGGTGAAGCTGAAAAGCTACGAGCCGAAGCGGCGGTTCTTCCGGATCGGCCGCCGTCAGGAGCCGCCGAAGAGCCTCTACATCTACGGCGGCGTCGGGCGCGGGAAGAGCCTCCTCATGGACCTCTTCTACGAGACGGTCGAGAGCCTGCCGAAACGCCGGGTCCACTTTCACGACTTCATGCTGGAGACCCACGCCGCGCTTGACGAGTGGCGCAAGCTCTCGGGGGATGAGCGCAAGGCGCGGGCGAACCATGTGCGCGGCGTCGGCGACGATCCGATCCCCCCGGTCGCCGAGGCGGTCGCCGAGCGCTCCATGCTCCTCTG
Organism: Pseudomonadota bacterium; assembly: GCA_038522735.1. GTDB lineage: Bacteria > Pseudomonadota > Alphaproteobacteria > Caulobacterales > Parvularculaceae > JBCBJX01. The sequence continues at coordinate 5,427 of JBCBJX010000036.1, read as the reverse complement.
CTTCGACGAGTTTCAGGTGACGGACATCGCCGACGCCATGATCCTCGGCAGGCTGACGGCGGCGCTCCTCGAGCGCGGCGTCGTCTTCGTCGCGACCTCGAACCGCCACCCGGACGATCTTTATCAGGACGGCGTCAACCGCCAGCTCTTCACGCCGACGATCGATCTCATCAAAGAGCGTTTCGAACTCCACCATCTTGAAGCGTCGCGGGATTTCCGCCTCGATCGTTTGACGTCCGAGGCGGTCTACCTCTCGCCACTCGGTCCGAAAGCCGATGCGGCGATCGACCGGATCTGGGCCAGCCTTAAGGCCGGCGCCGAGGAAGCCTCTGAAACGCTCGCCGTGCAGGGACGAAAGCTCACCGCCGAACGAACGGCGCGCGGCGCGGCGCGGTTCGAGTTCGGCGAACTCTTCGCAAAACCGCTCGGCGCGGCGGACTATCTCGCCCTCGCGCGGGCCTTCCACACCATCCTCGTCGAGGACGTTCCGCTCCTGAAGCCGGCGAACCGCGACAAGGCGGCCCGCTTCCGGACCTTCATCGACGCGCTTTACGAGCAGAAGACAAAGCTCATCCTCTCCGCCGCCGCCGAGCCGGGAGCGTTGTACCCAGAGGGCGATTTCGCATTCGAATTCGAACGCACCGCCTCTCGGCTGATGGAAATGCGCTCCGACGCCTACCTCGCCGCCGAGCGGGGCTAGGTCAGGTCCTCTATTGCAGTTCGATGACGGCCGCGGCAGTCTCGCGACCGCGAAGGCGGGACCGTCGTCCCGCCTTTTTTATGTTCGCTTGAGGGGACAGGGGCCGCATGCAGGACGCGCAATCGAATTGGTTTGTCGGGTTGGTCGAAACGACGAACGCGCTCGTCTGGGGCTCGAACACGATCCAGTACCCGCCGGTCCTGATCCTTCTTCTCGGCACAGGCCTCTTCCTGACGATCCGTCTCGGCTTCATGCCGATCCTGAAAATGCCTTACGGCTTCGCCCAGCTCTTCAAAAAGCGGGAGAACGCGGGCGAGGAGGGCGACGTCTCGCCCTTCGGCGCCCTCATGACGGCGCTCTCCTCCACGATCGGTACGGGGAACATCGCGGGCGTCGCCGTCGCCATCGCCATCGGCGGGCCGGGGGCCATTTTCTGGATGTGGATGACCGCGCTCCTCGGCATGGCGTCGAAATACGCCGAGGGCGTCCTGGCGCTCCGCTTCCGGGAGACCGACGGCGAGGGCCGCCATGTCGGCGGACCGATGTACTACATCAAGAACGGCATGGGCCCGAAATGGGTGTGGCTCGGCGCGACGTTCGCGGTCTTCGGCGTTCTCGCTTCCTGGGGCACGGGCGCGTACATCCAGGCGAACTCCGTCTCCGACGCCGTGCGCGCCGCCGTCGCCGACGTGGCGCCGGGCGCGGACGGTCTGAACTCAATCGTACCTTTGATCGTCGGGGTCGTGCTCGCCGCAGGCGCGGCGGCGGTGATCCTCGGCGGCATCAAGCGGATCGCGAACGTCGCCTCGCGCCTCGTGCCGGCCATGGCGTTCGCCTACCTCGCCGCGGGGCTCCTCGTCATTTTCCTCAATATCGGGAGCGTGCCCGCGGCCCTCGGGTCGATCTTCACCAACGCCTTCGGGATCGACGCCGCGAAGGGCGGCTTCATCGGCGGTCTTCTGCTCCTCGCCATGCAGAAAGGCGTCGCGCGGGGCATCTTCTCGAACGAGGCGGGGCAGGGCTCCGCGCCGATCGCTCACGCTGCGGCGAAGAACAACGATCCAGTCAACCAGGGCCTCGTCGCGATGCTCGGGACGTTCATCGACACGATCGTCGTCTGCTCGATCACCGCGCTGGTCATTTTGTCGACGAACGTCGTCCCGGAAGCCTGCGCGCCCTTCGTGCGGCCGGACCTCCTGACGCTGCCGACGGACGCGGGCTGCCTGACGGGCGCGCCGCTGACGGCCGCAGCCTTCGACAGCGCGCTGCCGGGCGTCGGCCGCTGGATCGTGACGATCGGCCTCCTCCTCTTCGCCTTCACCACCATTCTGGGCTGGAGCTATTACGGCGAGCGGTGCGCGGAGTATCTCTTCGGCGAGAAGGCCGTCGTCCCGTTCCGCTTCTCGTGGATCGCAGTCGTCTTCATCGGCGCATCGATCCTTCTCCTCGAGAACAACCCGTCGATCACCGGCCTTGTAAACCTCTTCTGGCTGGTGGCGGACACGCTGACGGGCCTGATGGCGGCGCCGAACCTCGTCGCCCTCATCGCCCTCTCGCCGCTGATCGTGCGGATGACCAACGAGTACTTCGAGCGCGAGAAGGCCAAAGCCGTCAGATAGGCGATTCCCCTCTCATTGGACGCGCGCGCCCGGCGGGTTTACACCCGCCGGGCGTTTTAACATCGCGGCGCGCCCGGTTTCGCCCGCCGTCGCCTCACCCGGAAAGGACCCTCCCATGGCCCGCAACAAGATCGCCCTCATCGGCGCCGGCATGATCGGCGGCACGCTCGCCCACGTCTGCGCGCGCGAGGAGCTTGGAGACGTCGTCCTCTTCGACATCGCCGCGGGCGTTGCGAAGGGCAAGGCCCTCGACATCGCCGAGGCCGCGCCGGTGTTCGACAAGGACTCGGAGCTGAAAGGTACGGACGATTACGCCGACATCGCAGGCGCGGACGTTTGCATCGTCACCGCCGGCATCCCCCGTAAGCCGGGCATGAGCCGAGACGATCTCCTGAAGACCAATCTCGGCGTGATGAAAGCCGTCGGCGAGGGGATCAAAATCCACGCGCCGAACGCCTTCGTCATCTGCATCACCAACCCCCTCGACGCCATGGTCTGGGCGCTGAGGGAGTTTTCAGGACTTCCCCACAACAAGGTCGTCGGCATGGCGGGCGTCCTTGATTCCGCCCGCTTCCGTCATTTCCTTGCGGACGAATTCAAGGTCTCTGCAGAAGACGTCACGGCCTTCGTCATGGGCGGCCACGGCGACACCATGGTCCCGCTCCTCAGGTATTCGACCGTCGCCGGCATCCCCGTCCCCGACATGGTGAAGATGGGCTGGTCCACGGACGAGAAGATGGCGGCGATCGTCGATCGCACCCGCAAGGGCGGCGGCGAGATCGTCCAGCTCCTCGGCACGGGCTCGGCGTTCTACGCCCCTGCCGAAAGCGCCGTCGAGATGGCCGTCTCCTATCTGCGCGACAAGAAACGCCTCCTTCCGTGTGCGGCGCACCTCACGGGTCAGTTCGGCGTCGACGGCATGTATGTCGGCGTGCCGGTGATCATCGGTGCGGAAGGCGTCGAGAAGGTCGTCGAAATCGAGCTTTCTTCCGAAGAGCAGGGAATGTTCGACCACTCGGTGGGCGCGGTGAAAGAGCTGGTTGCGGCCTGCAAAGGGCTTGAGCCGGCGCTCGGCTGAGGCTCTCCAGCCGCGTCCTTCGTGACGCCCGTGCGGCGACGCGCGGGCTCCTCAGGACCAAGACAACACCAGCTTCATCCTGAGGAGCCGCGGAGCGGCGTCGCAAAGGATGGCCTCCGCCGCGAAGGCCGCTCATGAAAATCCTTTACCAGCACCGCACCAAGTCCGCTGACGGGCAATACGTCCACATCCGTGAGCTGACGGAAGCGTTGAAGGGTCTCGGCGTGGAGATCGAGATGGTTTCGCCGGACGAGGCTGGCGGCGCGGCGCGTAAGAATTTGGATGCAGGCGAAGGCGGTGGTCTGTCCCTGAAGGGCCGGCTGCCGAAGCCGCTCTATGAGCTGGCGGAGCTCGCGTACTCGCTTCCGTCTTTTCTCAAGCTCCGCCGCGCCTTCGCCGCTCAGCATCCGGACGTTCTTTATGAGCGCTACAACCTTCTCTTCCTCGCCGGCGTCTGGCTGAAAAAGCTCTCCGGCGTTCCGATGATCTTGGAAGTGAATGCGCCGCTTTTCGAGGAGCGCGATCGGAACGACGGCATCGCCCTGAAAGCCCTCGCCCGGTGGTCGGAACGGGCCGCCTGGCGCGCCGCTGATTTTGTGTTGCCGGTGACGGACGTTCTCGCCGACATGGTCCGCGCCGCAGGCGTGCCGGACGAGAAAATCGTCGTCGTGCCCAACGGAGCGGGGCCTGAGTTCTTGGCCGAGGTCGATCCTGCGCCGATCCGCGAGAAATACGGCCTCGGCGACGCCACGGTGCTCGGGTTCACGGGCTTCGTGCGGCCCTGGCACGGCGTCGATCGGGTGATCCGCTGGATGGCGGGGTCAGGCGGCGCCGACGTCCGCCTTCTGATGGTCGGCGACGGCCCGGCGCGCTCGGATCTCGAGGCGCTCGCGGCGGAACTCGGCGTCGCAGAGCGCGTGGTCTTCACGGGCGTCGTGCAGCGCGAGGAGGTGCCGGGCTACGTGGCGGCGTTCGACGTCGCCTTGCAGCCGCATGTGGTCGCCTACGCCTCTCCGCTCAAGCTTTTCGAGTACATGGCGCTCGGCAAGGCCGTGATCGCGCCCGCGAGCCCCAACATCAAGGAAGTTCTGACGGACGGTGAAACGGCGCTTCTCTTCCCGCCGGAGAAGCCGCAAGCGATGGCGCCGCTGCTGGACAAGCTGTGTGCGGAAGAGACGCTTCGTCAGCGTCTCGGCGCGGCGGCGCGGCGCTGGATCATCGATACGGACCGGACATGGGCGGGAAACGCCCGCACGGTGATGCGGCTTTGCGAAGACTTGAAGAGCCGAACGTAAACGCTCCTCACCCCGCCAGCGCGGCTTCTCCGTCCAGAACTGCGGCGGCAGCGTGGACGACCGAGGCGATGCGCACCGCCGCCTGCACCTGCTCCGTGGAGAGACCGCCCTTACGGACGACCGCGTCGTGAGCGTCGATGCACATGCCGCAGCCGTTGATCGCCGAGACGGCGAGGGACCAGAGTTCGAAATCCACTTTATCGACGCCCGGATTTCCGATGACGTTCATCCGCAGTTTCACCGGAAGCGTCGCATACGTCTTTTCAGACACAAGGTGCGTAAAGCGGTAGTAGATGTTGTTCATCCCCATTACGGCCGCTGCGGACTTGGCGGCCGTCTCCGCCTCCGGGGAGAGCTTGCCGTCCACGTCGGCGCGGGCCGCCTGGATCACCTTCCCATTCCGTGAGGCGAGCGCGCTTGCGAGGAGCGTTCCGTACTTCTGCTGATCGGTAAGCGTCGTTTCGGACAGAACGGAGCCGAGGTTGAGGCGAATGTCCTTGGCGTAGTCGGGTATCTGCTCGCGCAGGGCGTTGATCGACATGGGGCGTCTCCTAAAGTGGCTGGAAGCCGCACGGCATATGGCGCGCAAAAGAGAAACTGCGCGAGCGCCGGTTGCTCGTTCCGTTATAAGCGCCTCGGCCTGGCGCGGGGGCGTTGTGGCCGAGGTTACGCGGAGCGGACGGATGGATCCGCTCCGCGCTTCCTGTGGCGACGGCGACTTAAAGGGTGTCGCCG
>JBCBJX010000035.1:0-27399 GCA_038522735.1 Pseudomonadota bacterium | reverse complement strand
GCCGAGGCGACGGACGCGCCGACGGCCTTCCTTTTCACCACCGATGAGGAGGCGGGCGACAGCGCCGCCGTGCGCGGTTATCTCGCAACCGATCCTGACTTCGATCGCGTGATCGTCTGTGAACCGACGGGCGCGCGCGCCATCGGCGGCCATCGGGGCATCTATTCGGCGGAGGCGGTCTTCACTGGACAGTCCGGACACGCCTCGAAACCGGGACGCTCCGCTGTCCACGAGGCGGCGCGCTGGATCGCCGCCGCGCTGGAGGCGCCGGAAACCGCCGACATGCGCTTGAATTTCGGCCTTATCGAAGGGGGTCTCAAACCCAACATGATCGCCGGGGAGTGCCGCGTGCGGTTCGGCATGCGCGCGCGCGCCGGAACGGCGCCGGAACCGGTCGTCGAACAGCTGCATGCGCTCGCGGGCGACGCACTCGCTTCCCTTGAAACCCGGTTCAAAGGGCCTGCACTTCCGGAGACGAAGGAGGCGCTCGGCCGTCAGGACGCACTGCTCGCCGATCTCGCGCGCCTTGGGATCGAAACGGCCGAACCGGTCGATTTCTGGACGGAAGCCTCGCTCTTCGCCGCGGCCGGCCTCCCGGCGGTCGTCCTCGGCCCCGGCGACATTGCGCAGGCCCACACGGCGGACGAGTGGGTCGCCTACGCCAACCTCGCCGCGGCTTGTGAAGCGTTCGTCCGGATCATGACCGATGCCTGAACCGACCCTCCGCTCCGCGCTGACGGGCCTCCTGAGCCAGATCCAGGACGGCAAGGAGGTGCGGGCCTATCTCGACCGGTTCGGCGCCGCCGACCGCACGGGCTTCGCCGTTATCAAGGTCGGCGGCGCCGTTCTCGCGGAAGAGCTGGAGACGCTCGCCGCGAGCCTTTCTCTTCTGCATACGGTGGGCCTTGTCCCCATCGTCGTTCACGGCGCCGGGCCGCAGCTCGACGCCGCCCTCGCCGAAGCGGGCGCCGACGCCGGCAAGAAGGACGGCCTGCGCGTGACGACGCCGGACGTGCTGCGGGTCGTCGACAAGGTCGCCCGCCGCGTCGGCGCGGACGTCGCCGCCGCTGTCCGCGCCCATGGCGGCGCGGCGTCGCCCATGCCGCCGGGGATCGTCGAGGCGCGCCTCCTCGATACGGACGTCTACGGCCTTGTCGGCGAGCCGGAGCGGATCGACCTCGATCTCATCACCGAGACGGCGGCCTCCGGCGCGATCCCGATCATCGGATGCGTCGGAGCGACGGCCTCGGGCCAGCTGGTCAACGTCAACGCCGACGCTGTCGCTCGCGCCCTCTGCAAGGCCGTCCGGCCCATGAAGATCGTCTTCGTCACCGGCGTGGGGGGCCTTCTTGATTCGGAGGGGAGCGTCATCTCATCGATCAATCTCGATGCGGAGCTGGAGACGCTGGTCGAGAGGGGCGTCGTCCATTCGGGCATGCGGCTGAAGCTGGAAGAGATCGGCAAGCTTCTGGACCCGCTGCCCGCCTCCTCGTCTGTCTCCATCACCTCGCCCAAAGGTCTCGTGCGCGAGTTGTTCACCCATGGCGGCCAGGGCACGCTGGTGCGGCGCGGCGAGCGGGTCGCGACGCTGACGGAGAAATCGGACCTCGACATGGACCGGCTCGCCGGGCTCGTGGAGACCGCCTTCAGCCGGCGCCTGAAGCCTGGGTCCCTTGAAGCGCTCGACCTCCGCCGCGCCTATGTCTCCGACGACTACCGCGCCGCCGCGCTGACCGCGTCCTTCGGCGAGGCGGCCTATCTCGACAAGTTCGTCATCGACAAATCCGCCCGCGGCGCCGGCCTCAGCCACGTTCTCTGGCGGATGCTGCGCGAGGACGAGCCGCTTCTCTACTGGCGGTCCCGGGCCGACAATCCGTTCAACGCCTTTTACATGGAGCGGGCGAGCGGCCTCGTGCGCGCCGACCCGTGGGTCGTCTTCTGGGCCGGGCCCGCGCCATTCGCGACGCTAGACGCCGTCGTCGCGGAAATCGCGTCGCGGCCCGCAAGCTTCGAGGACGGCGGGGAATGAGCGTCGCCATCGGCCTCGTCGGCGCCCGCGGCTATGTCGGCCGCGAGATGATCGCCCTCATCGCGGCGCATCCGGAGTTCGATCTCGCCTTCGCAGGCTCCCGCGAGCTTGCCGGAACGCGCGTCAGCAAGCTCGCTCCGGAATACAAAGGCGCGCTGACGTTTTCGCAAACGGCGCCGGAGGATGTCGGTCGCGCGGGCGCCGACGCGGTCGTGCTCGGCCTGCCGAACGGCAAATCGGCGCCCTTCATTGCCGCCCTTGAGGAGCTCTCGCCTGCAACGGTCGTCCTTGATCTGAGCGGCGATCATCGCGATGCGGAGGGTTGGGCGTACGGCCTCCCGGAACTCGAACGCGACGGCCTTCGGGGCGCGCGGCGGATCGCCAATCCCGGCTGTTATGCGACAGCGGCGCAGCTCGCCCTCGCGCCCGTCGCCGATCTCGTCCGCGGGCCCGCGACGGTCTTCGGCGTTTCGGGCTGGTCCGGCGCCGGGACGAGGCCCTCGCGGAAGACCGACCCGGACGCGTTGAAGGACAACATTCAGCCCTACGGCCTGCAGGGCCACGCCCATGAGGCGGAGATCGCCCGCGGCGTCGGCCTCGACATCCGCTTTCACCCGAGCGTCGCGCCCTTCTTCCGGGGGCTGACCGTCGTCGCCTCCGCCGATCTCGCCCGGGACGCCGAGGGAGCCGCCCGGGCCCGCTTCCGCGCCGCCTACGCCGAGGAACCGTTTGTCATGGTGCAGGACGACGCCGCCGAGCCCGCGGCGGTCGCGGGAACCCATCTCTGCCGCATCGGCGCGATCGCCAGCGACGCCCGCCGGCGCTTCGTCGCGACGGCCGCCCTCGACAACCTTCTGAAGGGCGCCGCCAGCCAGGCGATCCAGAACCTTAACCTGGCCTTCGAACTGCCGGAGACGACGGGCCTCGACCCCGCGGCTTCGTGACCGAGCGGGCCGCTCGCGAGAACGGAGCCGGCCACCTATATCAGCGATCAGCGAACGAAAGGACCGCGCCATGAGTTCCACCGACCGCGCCGTGCTCGCCGGAGGCTGCTTCTGGGGCATGCAGGATCTGATCCGGCGGGAGCCGGGCGTCGTCTCGACCCGTGTAGGCTATGCGGGCGGAACGACGGACAACCCGAGTTACGACCAAGTGAAGACGGGTCGGACCGGGCACGCGGAAGCAATCGACATCGTCTTCGACCCGGCGAAGACAAGCTACCGCCGGCTTCTGGAGCTTTTTTTCCAGATCCACGACCCGACGACGGAGAACCGCCAGGGCAACGATATCGGCACGCAATACCGCTCTGCGATCTTCTATCTGAGCGAGGACCAGAAGCGCGTCGCCGAAGATACGATCGCAGACGTCGAGGCCTCCGGCATCTGGCCGGGCAAGGTGGTCACGGAGGTCGAAGCCGCGGGCCCGTTCTTCGAGGCCGAGGGCTTCCATCAGGATTATCTGGAGCGCTATCCGAACGGCTACACCTGCCATTTCCCCCGCAAGGACTGGGTGCTGCCCCGCCGGGCTGCAGAAACCGCCGCCGAATAGGCGGCGGCGCCCCGTCGTTGCGCGCCGGCGGACGGGGGACCATGGTGCGGGTCTCGATCGACCCTAGAACCCTGAGGAGCGCCCATGTCCCTCCCCGCCGCCGACCTCATTTCGAGCTCCCTGCGCGATGACGGCCTCGCCGTCTTCAATCCCGCGACGGGCGAGCAGATCGCCGCCGTCGCCGACGACGGCCCTGACGTCGCGAACGCCGCCATTGCGGACGCGGACGCCGCCTTCAAAAACTGGGCCGGCCGCACGGCGCGCGAGCGCGCGAGCGTGCTCAGGGCGTGGGCGTCGCTCCTTATGTCCCATGCGGAAGAGCTTGCGGCGCTCGCCACAGCCGAATGCGGAAAGCCGCTGCCTGAAGCAAAGGGCGAGGTTTTTTACGCCGCCTCCTTCCTCGAATGGTTCGCAGAGGAAGGAAAACGCGCCTATGGCGACATCGTCCCGAGCCATCAGCCGAACGCCCGCATCCTCGTCCTGAAGCAGCCGGTCGGCGTCTCCGCGGCGATCACGCCCTGGAACTTTCCCCTCGCCATGATCACCCGCAAGGCGGGGCCCGCCCTCGCCGCCGGCTGCCCGATGGTGCTAAAGCCCGCCGAGGCGACGCCCCTCTCCGCCCTCGCCCTTGAAGCCCTCGCCCATCAGGCGGGCGTGCCGGAAGCCGTCTTCCGGGTCGTGACGACCGCCGACCCGAAGGCCGTCGGCGAAGCGTTCTGCGACAGCGGCGCCGTTCGCAAGCTCTCCTTCACCGGCTCGACGCGCGTCGGCAAGCTGCTCGCGGCGCAATGCGCATCGACCGTGAAGCGCCTCAGCCTGGAACTCGGCGGCAACGCGCCCTTCATCGTCTTCGACGACGCCGATATCGACGCCGCGGTCGCCGGCGCCATGGGCTCGAAATACAGAAACGCCGGGCAGACATGCGTTTGCGCGAACCGCATCCTCGTTCAGGCGGGCGTCTACGACGCTTTCGTTGAACAGCTTGCGGAGAGAGTGAGCGGGCTGACCGTCGGGAACGGGGCGGACGACGGCGTGCAGATCGGCCCGCTGATCAATCAGGCGGGGATCGGGAAGGTCGCCGATCTGGTCGATGACGCGCTCAAAAGCGGCGCTTCGGTCGTCGTCGGCGGCGGACGGCACGAGGCGGGCGAGCTTTTCTTCCAGCCGACGGTGCTGACAGGCGTTTCGGCGGAGATGCGCGTCGCGCGCGAGGAAATCTTCGGCCCCGTCGCGCCGATCATCCGTTTCGAGACGGTCGATGAGGCGCTGCAGCTTGCGAACGACACCCCCTACGGCCTCGCCGCCTACTTCTACGCCCGCGACATGGCGCGGATCTTCAAGGTGCTCGAAGGCCTCGACTACGGCATGGTCGCGGCGAACGAAGGCGTTCTCTCGGCGGAATCCGCGCCGTTCGGAGGCGTCAAGGAAAGCGGTCTCGGCCGCGAAGGCTCGAAGTACGGGCTCGACGAATACATCGAGCTGAAATACGGCCTTCTGGGCGGCCTCAGCTGAACCGCGCCCGCCCATGTCTGACACGAGAACCGCCCGTATCCTGATCGTCGGCGCAGGTCAGGCGGGTCTGCAGACCGCGCAGGCCCTTCGCAAGCGCGGCCACACGGGGCTGATCGTCCTTGCCGGGGAAGAGCCCTATCCGCCCTACCAGCGGCCGCCCCTGTCGAAGGCGTTTCTGAAGGGCGAAGCGGACGAGACGCGCCTTGAGCTGAAGGGCGTCGATTTTTATACAGATCAAGCTATCGACCTTCGCCTCGGCGTACGGATCGTCAGTCTCGATCCGGATCGGGGGATTGCGGAGGCGGAGAGCGGCGAACGCTTCGAGTTTGACGTAGCCGTGATCGCGACCGGCTCGACGCCCCGCCGACTTCCGTTCGCCGACATCAGCCGCCCGGGCGTCATGGAGCTTCGGGGGATCGACGATGCAAAGCGCATGCGGCAGGCGTTCGCGTCCGCCCGCTCGGTCGCGGTCGTCGGCGGCGGCTATATCGGCCTTGAAGCGGCGTCGGTCGCCCGCGGGCTCGGGCTGCGGACCCATGTTCTGGAGCGCGAGCCGCGTCTCCTGTCGCGGGTCGCGGGACCGCTCATCGGCGATTACTTTCAGACGCTTCATGAACGCAACGGCGTCGAAGTCGCGCTCGGCGCGAGCGTCACCGGCCTCGCCCCGTTGGAAGGCCCCGTCGCCGCTGTGGAGACGGCGGACGGCCGGGTCGACGCCGACGTCGTCCTCATCGGCGTCGGCGTCGCGCCCTGCATCGAACTCGCCGAGCGCGCCGGCGTTGCGTGTGCGGACGGCGTCGTTGTCGATGGGGCGTGCCGCACCTCCCAACCTGCGGTTTTTGCTGTCGGCGACTGCGCGCGGCGGCGGATCGAGGCCTATGATGCGGCGGTGCGGCTTGAAAGCGTTCACAACGCCCTCGACCAGGGCGATCGCGCCGCCGCCGGGATCCTGGGCGATCCTCCGCCGCCTTACGATCCGCCCTGGTTCTGGTCGGACCAATACGCCGTGAAGCTGCAGACGGTCGGGCTCTCGCAAGGCGCCAACGAGGAAGTCCTCCGCGGCGCGCCCGCCTCGGACAGTTTTTCGGTTTTCTATTACAGGAGCGGCGCGCTGATCGCCGTGGACGCAGTCAATGATCCAGCGTCCTACCTCGTCGGCAAACGGGTGCTGAAAGACGGCCGCACGATCGCGCCCGCCGACGCCGGAAACCTCGACTTCGATCTCAAAACCGCCATGCGCTGATCATCCGCCGGGCGTACGCAACCGCCTGTAAACGAGGACCAGCGTCGCGATATGGGCGAGCCCCGAAAGACCGAGGAGCGGCGCGACCAACAGCGATGTCGGGTCGCGCAGGGCGAATGCGATCGCCGCCATCAGGACGCCGCCGGAAAAGAGGAAAAACAGGTACGGCGCGATCCAGCGCCCTAACCGCGCCCTCGCCAGCAAAGCGGAGACGACGATCGCCTCGACGACGATCCCGATCAGGATCCATTGGATGAGGCCGGGCGTCGCGACCATCGTTCAGGACAGGGCGGGCTTCAGACGAGCGACCGCGATATTGAAACGCGCCGCGACGATGACCGGGCGTTTTTCAACCATGGCCGCCTAGCGGCTGACGGAGGCGAGACCCATCAGATGGGCGAGGTCTTTGAAGAAGATCCGCATATGGGCCATCGGTTTCGCCTTGACGAGCTTCTTCTCCATATAGGCCGTCCACGTCAGATGCTGGACGTCCTTATCGCGGCAGATATTAACGAACCGCTCCCGCCGCTTGTCGTTGCGATACCAGAAATGCTGCATGATCCCGAGGACGAAGAAGACCTTTCCGTGCTCGGCCATGTAGTCCTTCCGAACCCTCGCAAGCGCTTTCGCGTCTCCGGTCTCAAGGAGTTCAAGCGCGCCTTCTGCGGCTTTGCGCCCGCCGAGCATGGCGTAGTAGATGCCCTCGCCGGAGGCCGGCGCAACGCAGCCCGCCGCGTCGCCCGCGAGGATGATGTCGCGGCCGTTGTCCCAGCGCTTCATCGGCTTCAGCGGGATCGGCGCGCCTTCGCAGCGCACGGTTTCGACGCCTGAAAGCCCCGCCTCCTCGCGCAGGGTCGCGACGGCGCCTTTCAGGGAAAAGCCTTTCTGCATGGAGCCGACGCCGACGCTGGTCGTCGATCCGTGCGGGAACACCCAAGCGTAGAAATCGGGAGACAGGCGGTTCTGATAGTAGATATCGCAGCGCGTCCCGTCGAAGTTCGCGCCCTCGGCCGCCGTCGGCGAACTGATGATCTCATGATAGGCGAAGACGCTCGTCGGCTTTTCGACATCCGGAAGCGCCTGCTCGGCGAGCTTTGACCGCGCGCCGTCGGCGCCGATCACAGCGCGCGCCCGGATCCGTTTCAGAGGATCTAGCTTGCTCGCGCCCTTCGGCCGCCACTCCAGCACGGCGACGCCGTCCGGGTCGCGCGCCAGAGCGACGAAGTCGCCGGTCAGCCGCTCCGCGCCGGCGTCGGCGGCGCGCACACGCAGCCATTCATCGAAATGCTCCCGGTCCACCATGCCGACGCAGCCGCCCTCGATCGGCATGTCCACCTCCGCGGCAGACGGCGCTATCATCCGGGCGGATCGCGCCCGGGCGACAATCAGGTGATCGGGAATTTCGAAATCGCGCATGAGACGCGGCGGGATCGCGCCGCCGCAGGGTTTGATGCGCCCCGCCCGGTCAATCAGCGCGACGCGTCTGCCGGCCTTTGCAAGATCGAGCGCCGCCGTCGCGCCGGCGGGCCCGCCGCCGACAATCACGGCGTCATATGTGTCGAGATCGGTGTCGGCGGCGTCGAGAGGCATGGGTCGCTCCTATTCGGCGGGAATGGCGTCGGCGGGCATCATGGGAACCGCTGCGTCGGCGCGCCCGGCGCCGACGGCGAGGGAGAGGAAGGCCGCGGCGACGAAGGCCGCGCCCTCCGCAGCAAAAACGAGGGCGAAAGCGGGACCTGTCTCGGCGAGCGCGATGCGCGCGATGTCGAGGGCCGCGGCGCCCAAAAATCCGCCGAGGCCGAAGGCGCTCGCCTGCGCCGCGCCCCAGAGCCCCATCCGTACGCCCTCTTTTGCGGGGCCGCCGGCGCTCGCCAGCGTCATCATCGAGCCGATGGCCGCGACGGCGAAGGCGCCGTTGGCGAGGCCGAGGGCGAAGACGGCCGGTTTCAGGGGGAACGCGGCGCCGACAAGCGCGCCGAAGGAGAGAACGCCGAGTGCGGCGGCGGACGCGATGCAGGACCACGCTGTCCAGGCGCGCATGAAGGCGGCGCGGGATCGTCCGATAACGGTGCCGAGGACGGCGGTCGCGATCATGCCGATCAGCACGCCGCCGTTCTGCACGCCGGCGAGCTTCGTCGATTCCCCCGGCGTATAGCCATGAATGAGGCCGGCGAACGGTTCCAGGATCAGATCCTGCGCGCTGTAGGCGAGCATGGCGACGAAGACGAAAATCGTGAACAGCCGGGCCTGCGGGTCGGCCCAGGTCTCCGCGAGGGAGTCCCGGAAGCTCGGCCGCGGCGCATCGGTCGCGGGTCGGGCCGGCGCGGCGGCGCGGCGCTCGACGCCAAGGACGGCGATCGTCGCAAGCGCGACGGCGATGGCGCAGACGCCGATCGTGACCGCGACCAGCCGGCCGAGGGAGAAGGGATCAAGAAGGCTTCCCGCGACGCCTGCGGTCGCGATGAAGCCGACGATCATCATGATCCAGACGATCGCGGCGGCGGCGGCCTTGCGCGCCGGCGCGACGCGGGCGGCGAGAAGCGCCAGAAGGTTCGTGCCCGACGCTCCGACGCCGACGCCGATGAGGAAAAAGGCGAGGATCGCGGCGGCGACGCCCCAGCCTGTCGCACTCGCCATCAAAACCGTCGAAAGCGCCGCGCCGATCGCGCCGAGGGCGAGCGTCGCCATGCCGCCGATGATCCAGGGCGCCCGCGCGCCGCCGATATCGGCGCCGTGCCCCCAGCGCGGCCGGCTGAGCTGCACCGCATAATGCCAGCCGACAAGCGCGCCCGGCAGGGCGGCCGGCAGGGCGAGTTCCACAGCGATGACGCGGTTCAAAGTGGACGTGCACAAGATAACGATGGCGCCGAGGGCGGTCTGCACGAGGCCGAGGCGGAAGACGCCGAACCAGCCGAGGTGGCCTCCGGTTTTGGTTCTCATGCGCCGCCTCCGAGCACCACGGACCGCGCGGCGACCGCGCTCGCCATCATGCCGAGCACGAACAGGCTGACGCCGGTCGCGTTGTACCAGGGCGCCTTGGCCGCCGGGTCTTTCAGAAGCGTCCGCATCAGGACGAGCTGAGCTGCGACCAGAGCGGCGACGGCGGCGGCGTGGATCGGCCGCTCCCATGAGACGAGAAGGCCGACGACAGCCAGTTGCGGCAGGGCCATGACGACACAGGCGATTTTCGCCGCCCGCTCCGGCCCGAGCGCTACGGGGAGCGAGCGGACGCCCATCTCGGCGTCGCCTTTCAGCGCCTTGAAGTCGTTGAGGGTCATGATGCCGTGCGCGCCTACGGAATAAAGGACGGCGAGCGCCAGGGCCTCGGGCGGCGGCGCGGCGTTAAGGAGGACGGCGGCGCCGGTGAACCAGGCGAGACCCTCATAAGTGAGGCCGCAGGCGGCCGCGCCCGCCCAACCATCCGCCTTCAAACGAACGGGCGGCGCGCTGTAGGCCCAGCCGATGGCGAGGGCTGCGACCGTCGCCCCGAAGGCCCAGACGCCGAGGACCGCGCCAAGGGCGAGGGACGCGGCCGACCAGAGGACCGCGATCCAGAGTCCCCAGCGGCCGGGCACACGGCCCGAGGGAATCGGACGGTTCGGCTCGTTGATGGCGTCGACATGGCGGTCGAACCAGTCGTTCGCCGCCTGGCTGGCGCCGCATACGAACGGTCCAGCGAGCGCCATGCCGACAGGAGCAAGCGCCCAGCGCCAGTCGAACGCCGCGCCGGACGAGACCGCTCCACATAGAAACGCCCACATCGGCGCGAACCAGGTGACGGGCTTTAGAAGCTCCGCCACGGCGGCCGGCGACGGCGCCCGGCGCGCGTCGAGTGTTGCAAGCGCATCTCGCACGCCGCAACCTACCGCTGACGCCGACAACCGTCAATCCAAGTTGACAGTCGTGAACGTCAAATTCTTGGCGAGTTTCGTCAGTCGTCAATGCCGAAGCGCTTCAGCTTCGAATAGAGGCCCTGCCGGCTGAGGCCGAGCATTTCAGCCGCTGAGGCGCGGTTGTCGCCGGTCGATTCAAGGGCCGATTCGATGCAGAGCTTTTCAATGAGCTCCGTCGCGTCGCGGACGATATCCTTCAGAGGCACGCGACCGACGAGACCTGTTAATTCATCGACGGAACTCGGCAGTTTTTCTGAGATGCTCGGCCCGTTGGCGAGCCGTTTGGCGACGCCCCGCACGGAGAACCCGTAGGCTTCTGAGTCTTCGAACGGCGCCGAGACGGCGGAGACCTCGATATCCTCTTCCGCTCCGAACCGGTCGCGCAGGACTGTCTTGAAGTTGCGCACGGAGCCATGGTTCTTCAGCGTCGTGATCAGAACGTTGAGGTCCGTGCCCGAGCGGCCAAGGAACTTCGCAAGGCGCTCGCCGACGATCTGCCCGCGGCCGACGACCCTCGCCATGTCGATCGCCGCCTGATTAACGCTCAACATTCTAAGATCGCCGCCGGCGACGATAAGCCCGTCCGGCAATTTCTCGATCACCGCCTGGAATCCCGAGGCGGCGCGTTTCGCGGCGAACACCTCATTCGCTCCAAGACGGATGATCAACCGTCTGTCGCCTTCATAGCGAAAGGCCGAGAGCGAGATGCCGGCTGGATCATTCGCCCCCGGCAGAGCGACATCGACGATGTTCGCGACGCCCTGATTAAGCGCCTCGGCGACTGCGCGCTCGATCGGCCGCGCCGTTTTTTTCGGAAAGAGCGAAGCGAAATTCGCGCCGACAAGGCCGGCGTTCGTCGCGTTAAACCGTTCGAGCGCAGCGGGGTTCGCGGCCTCTACGATGAGGCTGTCGGCGTCGACGATCAGCACGCCTTCATCGACGGATTGGAAAAGAAGATGATAGCGCGCGTCGGCCTCGCGCAGCCGGGCGTAGTCGCGCTCAAGCTCCTGATGGGCTTCCACCAGCCGCTGCTGCAGCGAGGAGATCGACCGCAGATCGCGGCCAATAATCAATATGCGGTCTTTTTCGCCAGTCTGGACCGCCGCGTAGCGCACCGGCAGATCAGACCCCACCCCTGCCGGATGGTTGATCTCGCGCCACGCTCCGAAGCGCGATGTCGCCGACTTCAGGAGGTCTTCGACCTTCGGCTTGCTTTCGATGGTAACAGTGTCGGCCCAGCGCATGCCGCGCCAGCGCCCGCCATAACCCTCGCGCATCAGATGCTCGCTGCCGAGGGCGATATCCTTGATGACACCATCGTCCACGATCAGCGCGATATCGGCGGCGGACGCGATGACATTGGCAGTTGTTTGTGGATCGAGCCCCGCAAGAAACCGCTTCGGGCTTTTGAACGGGACGGCCTTGGCGGTTGTTGATGCTTTAACGTCCACGTTTTCAACGAGCCCGCAATTTCGAGTTTGCGACGGTCAGCACAGCGCCGCTTGGGCGGCGACCAGCCTGTCCGCCAGAACGGGCGCGCCGAATGCGTCGGACGACAGCCCGTCGGCGCCGACGGAGAACGCAAGTTCCTCGTCATCGCCGAACAACCGGCCGCCCACGAAAACCTTCAAGTCCTGATTTACCGACGTACGCCGCAGCGCAGCAATTTCTTCCGAAACACGTTTTGTCGGCTGATCGCAAGAGGCGGAGAGCCCCACGGCGTCATAGGGTTTGCGGCGTGTCTCTTTTGCCAGATCGGCGGCGCTCGCGTCCGGCCGATAGGAAACCCGCCACCCTGCGTTCCGGAACGCGTCGGCGACCAGCGCAAGACCGAAGATATGAGTATCTTCGCACAATACGCCGAGCAACACGGACCGCCCGCCGGCGCCGGCGGGCCAGCCGGGCGTCATCCGCGTCGCGGTTCTCAAAACATGATGGATCCGGGTCATGGCGACGCTGACGTCCACGAACGTGACTAGATCCGCCTCCCACCGCGCGCCGATATTGCGGGCCGCGACGGCGAGCAGATCCGTCAGCACCGCATCGCGCGGCACGCCGCGACCGATCAATTTCAGGACGAACGCGTCGGCCTCGGCGGCCGACAGCCAAAGAACAGATTCTTCAAAGAGCGCGACATCGACGGAACTGATCTCCGCCGGGATCGCGGCCGCCGCGAAGCGCTGTTTGGCGAGCATCATGCGGGGCACGATTTCGCCTTCGACAAACCGCTCCACCTGTCGGGCTCGATCCGCGGACAAGTCGCCGACAACGTCGTGCGCGCCTCTCATGTCGTATTCGTCCAGTGTGGTCATCTGTTCGGGCCGTCCTTTCCCGTCCTAAAATTTCAGATCAAAATACTTTGGTTTTACGCTCCTGTTCGTACCGAGTCGTATCGAGCCCGATCGCTGCAGCTTGAGAACACGCCGCCCGGGACAGACGGCGGTTCGTAAAGCAACTCGGAACCACCCCGTTCGACGCCGAAGCCGTTTTGCGTTGCAGCACCAGCTACGCTCGCTTTCGACGCTTGCGGAACGCTAACAGCCTTTAAGCGCCGGCGACACCTCAAACTGTCAACAAGCTTCGACCCGCCGCGATCAGATGTCAATCACGATAGACGTAAACTTCGTTTGACACCTGCCTCGGTCGCGACCTACGCTCCGTTTCACCGATGCTTTTCAGGAGCGCCGAAGCGAAGCTGATGGCCGCCATTCCCCGCACGGACGACAGGCGAGACCTCGACCGCCTCTATACGGCCGCGGAGCGCGCGCGACGCGACGCGACGCCGTGGACCATGGTGCAGGGCGTCCTCGCGCCCGTTCAGTTCGCCATCTTTCTCGTCAGCCTCTGGCTGGTAGTCCGGTACCTCGCGACGGGCGACGGGTTCGGCGCGGCGACCCTCTCAATCGTCGTGAAGACGGGAGCGCTCTACGCGATCATGATCACCGGCGCGATCTGGGAGAAGGAGGTGTTCGGACAATACCTCTTCGCCCGGACGTTCTTCTGGGAGGACGTCATGTCGATGCTCGTCCTCGCGCTTCACACCGCCTACCTCCTTGTCCTTGCTTTTGATGCTGCGGGCCCGGCGACCCAGATGGGGATCGCCCTCGCGGGATACGCCGCCTACGTCGTCAACGCCGGACAGTATGTCTGGAAGCTCCGCCGCGCGCGGCTGGAGACGGCCCCGTCTTCAGAACGCACGTCGTCGGAAGGAGCGCGCGCATGACCGCCCTCCTCGCAGAACGCGACGCGCCGCCGGTGCTCCGCGAACGTGGCCAGCGCGAGGTGTTCTGCGGGCTCACCGGCATAATCTGGCTGCACCGGAAAATGCAGGACGCGTTCTTCCTCATCGTCGGCTCGCGCACCTGCGCGCACCTCATGCAATCAGCTGCGGGCGTGATGATCTTCGCCGAGCCGCGGTTCGCGACGGCGATCATCGAAGAGCGCGATCTCGCCGGGCTGGCCGACGCCAATGAGGAACTCGACAAGACCGTCCGTAGGCTGCTGGAACGACGCCCCGATATCAAACTCCTCTTTCTCGTCGGTTCGTGTCCGTCAGAAGTGATCAAGCTCGATCTGTCTAAGGCGGCGACGCGGCTGTCCGAGCGTTTCTCGCCGGATGTGCGCATCCTCAATTACTCCGGCAGCGGCATCGAGACGACGTTCACCCAGGGAGAGGACGCCTGCCTCGCCTCCTTGGTCCCCGACCTCCCCGCCGCGCCGAAAGAGGAAGCATCGCTCCTCGTCGTCGGAGCCCTCGCGGACGTCGTTGAAGACCAGTTCGCGCGCCTTTTTGCGGAGATGGGGATCGGCCCCGTCCGCTTCCTGCCGGCGCGCACCGCAGGCACAATGCCGGCGGTCGGGCCGGGTACGAAATATCTCCTTGCACAGCCTTTCCTGCGGGACGCAGCCCGGGCCCTTGGGGACCGCGGCGCAAAACGCCTTCCGGCGCCATTCCCCCTCGGCGCGGAAGGAACCACAGCCTGGCTTCAGGCGGCGGCCGCGGCCTTCGGCGTCCCGCAGGATCGCTTCGACGCCGTCGTCTCCGCTCCGAAGGCGCGGGCCGAGCGGGCGGTCGCGAAGAAACGCGAGGCGATGGCCGGCAAGCGGGTCTTCTTCTTCCCGGATTCCCAGCTTGAGGTCCCCCTCGCCCGCTTCCTGTCGCGCGAACTCGGCGCCGAACTCGATGAGGTCGGCTCGCCCTATATCCATACGGAGCATCTCGACCGGGAGCTCGAATTGCTCCCCTCCGGCGTCGCGCTCAGCGAAGGCCAGGACGTCGACCGGCAGCTGGAGCGCTGCAAAGCGGCGCGCCCGGACATCACCGTCTGCGGCCTCGGCCTCGCAAACCCTCTGGAGGCGGAGGGCCTGACGACGAAATGGTCGATCGAGCTCGTCTTCACCCCGATCCAGGGCTATGAGCAGGCCGCCGACCTCGCAGAACTGTTCGAGCGTCCCCTCGTCCGCAAAACGAGGCTCGCCGTCTGATGCAGCTCGCAGTGTGGACATATGAAGGCCCGCCCCATGTGGGCGCCATGCGCGTCGCGACGGCGATGAAGGACCTCCACTACGTCCTCCATGCGCCCCAGGGCGACACCTACGCCGACCTCCTCTTCACCATGATCGAACGGCGCGATCAGCGCCCGCCGGTGACGTATACGACTTTTGAAGCGCGCGATCTCGGCGGCGACACGGCGGAGGTGTTCAAACGCGCCGCGAAAGACGCCGTCGATCGGTATGCGCCGCAGGCTGTCATTGTCGGCGCTTCGTGCACGGCGGAGCTGATCCAGGACGACCCCGGCGGGCTCGCCGGTTCGATGGATCTCGGCGTCCCCGTCATCCCGCTGGAGCTTCCTTCCTATCAGAAGAAAGAGCATTGGGGCGCTGCGGAAACCTTCTATCGCATCGTCCGCGGTCTCGCCGACAGAAAGACGCCGCGCCGGAGCGAGACGACGGGCGCCCCCTCCTGCAACATCCTAGGGCCGACGGCCCTCGGCTTCCGGCACCGGGACGATCTGCGCGAAATCGAAGGCCTCGTCCGCAGCCTGGGCGTCGAGATCAATCTGATCGCGCCGCTTGATGCGCGGCCCGCGGACATCGCCCGGATCGGCGCGGCCGACTTCAATATCGTTCTCTACCCGGAAATCGCGGACACGGCCGTCCGCTGGCTGGAGCGCGAATTCAAGCAACCGTTCACGAAGACGGTCCCGATCGGCGTCGGCGCCACGGAGGAGTTCGTCGCCGAGGTCGCAAGCCTCGCGGGCGTCGAGCCGTCCGTCGCCGATCGCGGGCGCCTGCCCTGGTGGTCGCGATCGATCGACTCCACGTACCTCACAGGCAAGAGGGTCTTCATCTTCGGCGACGCGACCCACGCCGTCGCCGCAGCCCGCGTGGCGGACGAGGAGCTTGGCTTCAAGGTCGTCGGCCTCGGTTGCTATAATCGCGAATTCGCCCGCGATGTCCGCGCCGCCGCCGCCCGCTACGACGTCGAACCGCTCGTTACGGGCGATTATCTGGAGGTCGAGGAGGCGATCGCCGAGGCGCAGCCGGAACTGATCCTCGGCACCCAGATGGAGCGCCATATCGCGAAGCGCCTCTCCATCCCCTGCGCCGTGATCTCCGCCCCGGTCCATGTCCAGGATTTCCCGGCCCGCTACTCGCCGCAAATGGGTTTTGAAGGCGCAAACGTTCTCTTCGACACCTTCGTCCACCCACTCGTCATGGGCCTCGAAGAACACCTCCTCGGCATGTTCCGGGATGATTTCGAGTTCAACGACGCCGCCGGCCCGTCCCATCTCGGCGGCCATGGCGCAAAGGAAAACGGGGCGAAAGAACGGGCCCCTGAAGGAACGGGCGAGAAGAACGCCGAGGCGGCGACGCCGGGCGCGAACGACAACCGGCTCACCTGGTCGCCGGATGCTGAAAAAGAGCTGAAAAAAATTCCATTCTTCGTCCGCGGCAAGGCCCGGCGCAATACTGAGCTTTACGCCCTCGAACGCAATGTCGAGACTATTTCTGTAGACACTATTTATGATGCGAAGGCCCATTATGGACGGTGAATTCGACCCCGCCGCTTTTCGACGCGCCGAGACGAGCGCCGCCGTCCGGGTGGTGATCGTCACGCTTGATAATCACCTCGCGCGTGCCGCCGAAAGCGTCGAACGCCGGCTGAAGGCCGAAGCGCCGGGGCTCGCCCTCACCCTGCACGCCGCCGCCGACTGGACTGACGAAGCAGCGCTGCAGCGCTGCAAGGACGATATCGCCCAAGCGGACGTCGTCCTCGTCTCCATGCTCTTCCTTGAAAGCCAGATCGAGGCGATCCGCCCGGCGCTCGAAGCCCGGCGGGCCGAGTGCGACGCCATGGTCTGCATCATGTCTGCGGGAGAGATCATCCGCCTGACCCGCATGGGCGGGCTTTCCATGGACGGCTCCGACAAGGGGCCGCTCGCGCTTCTGAAAAAGCTGCGCGGGGCGAAAAAACCCCAAAGCTCCGGCGCCGGCCAGATGGCGATGCTCCGCCGGCTGCCGAAAATCCTTCGCTTCATCCCGGGCAAGGCGCAGGACCTCCGCGCCTATTTCCTCTCCATGCAGTACTGGCTCTCCGGGTCGGAGGAAAATCTCGAAGCGATGGTGCGGTTCCTGGTCGCCCGCTACGCGGCGCCGGAACGGCGGGTGTTCGCCCTCTCCGACGCGCCTTCGCCCATCGTCTACCCGGAAGTCGGCGTCTATCACCCGGAGGCGCGGCCTGTCATCGGCGAGGACGCAAGCGCCCTTCCGGCGCCGGAAAACGCCGCGGGGACCGTCGGACTCCTCGTCCTGCGCTCATACCTCCTCTCGGACGACCGAGCCCATTACGACGGGGTCGTCGCAGCGCTTGAAGCACAGGGCCTGAAAGTCGTCGCCGCCTTCGCCGGCGGCCTCGACGCCCGTCCCGCTATCGAACGATACTTCATGAACGAGGGCGAGGCGACGGTCGATGCGGTCGTCTCGCTCACCGGCTTCTCCCTTGTGGGCGGCCCCGCTTATAACGACGCCAAGGCGGCGGAGGAGACGCTGTCGGCGCTCGATGTTCCGTACATCGCGGCGCACCCCCTTGAGTTTCAATCCCTCCAGAGCTGGGGCGCCGACAATCGCGGCCTGTCGGCGGTGGAGGCGACCATGATGGTCGCGATCCCGGAGATCGACGGCGCGACCGGACCGACCGTCTTCGGCGGCCGGGCGCAGGCGGCCGAAGCCTGCTCCGGCTGCGATCGGTCCTGCGCCTTTGAGGACGCGGACCCCAAGCAGATGATCTCCTGCGTGGAGCGGGCCGAGCAATTGGCCGCCCGGACCCTCAAGCTCATCCGCCTGCGCCGGCGCGCCAGGCAGGACCGCAAGATCGCCATCGTCCTTTTCAACTTCCCGCCGAACGGCGGCGCCGTCGGCACAGCGGCCAATCTTTCGGTCTACGAATCGCTTCACGCGACCCTCATCGCCATGGCGGCGGACGGCTATGATGTGGAGGTTCCCGCCTCCGTCGACGCCCTGCGCGAGCGCATTCTCGGCGGAAATGCGGGGCGCTACGGGACCGACGCCAACGTCGCCGCAACGATCAAAGCCGACGACCACGTGCGCGAAGAGCGCTGGCTCCACGAAATCGAGGCCCAGTGGGGCGCGGCCCCCGGCCGTCAGTTGACGAACGGCCGGGAGATCTTCGTTCTGGGGGCGGAGTTCGGGAACGTCTTCGTCGGCGTGCAGCCGGCCTTCGGTTATGAAGGGGACCCCATGCGGCTTCTCTTCGAGGACGGCTTCGCCCCGACCCATGCGTTCTCGGCGTTCTACCGCCACCTGCGGGACGGCGTCGGCGCCGATGCGGTCCTCCATTTCGGCACCCACGGGGCGCTTGAATTCATGCCCGGCAAGCAGGCGGGGATGAGCGGCGGGTGTTGGCCCGACCGGCTGATCGGCGATCTGCCGAACTTTTATCTCTATGCAGCGAACAACCCGTCGGAAGGCGCGATCGCCAAGCGCCGTTCCGCCGCGACGCTCGTCAGCTACTTAACGCCGCCCCTGACGGACGCAGGTCTCTACAAAGGCGTCCTTGAGCTGAAAGAAACCCTCGACCGCCTGCGCGCGACGGCGCCCGACGCCGCCGAGGAGCGGGCCCGGCTCGTCGCTGCGATCGGCGAGCAGGCGATCGCGCTCGACCTCGCAACGCCCGAGGACGCCGCTGCCGGCGAGGCGCTGATCGAACCTGTAACCATCCGCCTGCGGGAGATTGAGGAGACCCTCATCCCCTCCGGCCTGCACGTGGTCGGCCGCGCCATGACCGCCGAGGAGCGGCTCGATCTCCTGACCGCCGCAGCGGCCATGGACGACGCCGTCCCGGAAAAAGCGGTGCGCCTGCTGAACGTCGGGAAAAGCCCTGCGGAGACGCTGAAATCGGCCCGCCTGAAACGCACGCCCGAACGGCTCGCAGCGCTGGAGCATCTCGCCGCCTTGCGCGACGGGGTTTCCGAGAACGGCGAGATCGCGGGGCTCCTCAGGGCGCTCGATGCGCGTTTCGTTCCCCCTGCGCCCGGCGGCAATCTTCTGTCGACGCCGGACATGCTCCCCACGGGACGCAATATCCACGGCTTCGACCCCTTCCGCCTGCCGAGCAGTTTCGCGGTCGCCGACGGGGCGCGTCAGGCGGCGCTGCTCTTGGAGCGGCACGTCAGCGACGGAGCGCCCCTGCCCGAAACCGTCGCTATGGTGCTGTGGGGCACGGATAACCTGAAAAGCGAAGGGGCCCCCGTCGCCCAGGCCCTCGCCCTCATGGGCGCGCGGCCGCGCCGGGACAGCTATGGCCGCCTCGCCGGCGCGGAGCTTATTCCGCTAGCGGAGCTTGGGCGTTCGCGGATCGACGTCGTCGCGACCCTCTCCGGCATCTTCCGCGACCTCCTGCCGATGCAGACCCGTCTCCTCGCCGAAGCCGCCTGGCTCGCCGCAACCGCAGACGAACCGGACGAGCAGAACTTCGTCGCCAAGCACGCCCGCGCCCAGATCGCCGACGGCGTCGATCCGGAAGCAGCCGCGCTGCGCGTCTTTTCCAACGCCGACGGCGCCTACGGCTCGAACGTGAACATGCTGGTCGACAGCGGTCTGTGGACCAATGAAGACGAGCTGGCGGATGCTTACGAGACCCGCAAATGCTTCGCCTTCGACCGGACCGGTCGCGCCTCGAAACGCGCGGGCCGCCTGCAGGCCGCATTGAAGACCGTCGATCTCGCATACCAGAACCTGGACTCGGTCGAACTCGGCGTCACCACCATCGACCATTATATGGACACCCTCGGCGGGGTGAGCCGCGCCGTGCGCCGGGCCCGGGGGGAAGCTGCACCCGTCTACATCGGCGACCAGACGCAAGGGTCGGAAAAAGTCCGTACGCTGGAGGAGCAGGTCGCCCTGGAGACCCGCACCCGCACCCTGAACCCGCGCTGGTATGAAAGCCAGCTGAAGCACGGCTATGAGGGCGTCCGACAGATAGAGGCGCACGTCACCAACACCATGGGCTGGTCGGCGACGGCGAGCGCGGTCGCGCCTTGGGTCTATCAGCAAATCACCGAGACATTTGTCCTCGACCGGGAGTTGCGCGAGCGCCTCGCTGCGCTCAATCCGAAATCCTCCGCCAAAGTCGCGAACCGTCTCCTCGAAGCGTCCGATCGTCAGTACTGGTCGCCCGACCCCGAAACCCTCGCCGCCCTGCGCGAAGCCGCCGACGATCTTGAAGATCGCATCGAAGGCGTCGCCCCCGTCGCCGCAAGCTGAAAGCGCTCCTATGACCACACTCGACATCGCCCGCCCGCCGAAAATCGAAGCCCGCTCCTCCGCGCCCGGCCGCAAACGCGAGGATGGCGAAGGCAGCGTGCAGGTCGCGCTCGACCCGGACATGCACATCGAGACGGCGAAGGTGTTCGCCGTTTACGGAAAAGGCGGCATCGGCAAGTCGACGACGTCCTCAAATCTCTCCGCCGCCTTCTCCAAGATCGGCAAACGCGTCCTGCAGATCGGCTGCGACCCGAAGCACGACTCGACGTTCACGCTTACGAAGAAGCTGATGCCGACGGTGATCGACGTCCTCGAAAGCGTCGATTTTCATACCGAAGAGCTGCGGACGGAGGATTTCGTTTTCGAGGGCTATAACGGCGTCATGTGCGTCGAGGCGGGCGGCCCGCCGGCCGGCACCGGTTGCGGCGGCTACGTGGTCGGTCAGACGGTGAAGCTCCTTAAAGAACACCACCTCCTCGACGACACGGACGTCGTGATTTTCGACGTGCTCGGCGACGTCGTGTGCGGCGGGTTCGCCTCGCCCCTCCAGCACGCAGAGCGCGGGCTCATCGTCTGCGCCAACGATTTCGATTCGATTTTCGCCATGAACCGCATCGTCTCGGCGATCCAGGCGAAGGCGAAAAATTACGGCGTGCGCCTAGGCGGCGTCATCGCCAACCGCTCGGCGGCGACGGACGAAATCGACCGGTACAATGAGGCGACGGGCATGAAGCGCCTCGCCCACTTCCCGGACCTCGACATCATCCGTCGCTCGCGCCTGAAAAAATCAACGCTGTTCGAGATGGGCGACGACCCTGAGCTGAAGGCGGTTCAGGAGAGCTATATCGCGCTCGCCGAAGACCTCTGGGCTGGTACGGATGAACTTGATGCGACACCGATGAAGGACCGGGAGATCTTCGATTTCCTCGGCTTCGATTGATCCTGAAAGGACGGACGAGACGATGAGCGACACGGCCTATATCGCGCGGCGCGGAGAGATCGAAACCTATTTCGATCGCACGGCCGCCGACGCGTGGGCGAAGCTCACCTCCGACGCGCCGGTGAGCGGCGTGCGGGCGACCGTCCGCGCCGGTCGCGACGCCATGCGTGAAACGCTCCTGTCCTGGCTGCCGCAGGACCTGACCGGGCGCCGCATTCTCGACGCCGGCTGCGGGGCGGGTCAGCTCGCCATCGAAGCCGCGCGTCGCGGCGGCGTCGTCACGGCCGTCGATCTTTCACCAACGCTCCTCGACCTCGCCCGCGAGCGCATCGCAGATCTCTCCCTGCCCGGAACGGTCGATTTCATCGCTGGCGACATGCTCGACCCCGCTTTCGGCGACTTCGATCACATCGTCGGTATGGATTCGATCATCCACTACGAGCCGGCGGACGCCGCCGCTGCGATCGCGCGGCTCACCCACCGCGCTTCCAGCTCCGTCATCGTCACGTTCGCGCCGCGCACGCCGCTGCTCAGCCTTATGCACGCCGCGGGCAAGCTTTTCCCGCGCGCCGACAGGTCGCCTGCGATCGTTCCCGCGACGGAACGCCAGCTCACAAAACTGATGGATCAGCGCGGCGCGGCGGGGGCCCCCGGCCGCTCCCGGCGGGTCAACTCCGGCTTCTATATCTCGCAGGCGATGGAGCGCGTCATCAGATGACCGACGCGAACCGGGATAAGGCGAAAGAGGCGATGCGCGCGGCGGCCATGGGCTGGACGCGCGTCTCCGCACGCCTTCTTCCGTTTGCGGACGCAGCGAGCGCGGAGCTTCCCCTGCCCCGGCTGCTGCGGCTCTCTCTCTTCCAGGTCTCGGTCGGCATGGTGACGGCGCTTCTCACAGGCGTCCTCAACCGGGTGATGATCGTCGAGCTCGGCCTCTCCGCCGCCGTCGTCGCGCTGATGGCGGCTTTGCCGCTCGTTTTCGCGCCGGCGCGAATGCTGATCGGCCACCATTCGGACACGCACCATACGGTGCTTGGCTGGCGGCGCTCGCCATACATCTGGTTCGGCGGCCTCATGCAGTTCGGCGGCCTCGCCGTGATGCCTTTCGCTCTCGCCGTGCTGTCCGGCTGGAACGGCTCCGATCCGCGCATCGGCGCGGCGGGGGCGGCCTTCGCCTTCCTTTCGATCGGCGCCGGCGTTTCCATGACCCAGACAGCGGGCCTCGCCCTCGCGACGGACCTTGCGCCGGCCGAGAACCGCCCGAAGGTCGTCTCGCTCCTTTATGTCATGCTGCTCGTCGGCATGGGGATCGGCGCCGTCGTCTTCGGCCGTCTGCTGGCGGACTTTTCACTCCTTCGTCTCGCCCAGGTCGTCCAGGGCTCGGCGATCGTCGCCATCGTCCTCAACACCCTCGCCATGTGGAAAATGGAGCCGCGCCGCCCCTCCGCCGCCGGCGAGCCCGACGGTCCGCCTTTCCTTCAATCCCTGAAACGCCTTGCGGGCGAGCCGCGCGCGGGACGGCTTCTCATCGCCATCGGCCTCGGTGCAGCGGGCTTCAACATGCAGGATATTCTGCTGGAGCCCTATGGCGGCGAGGTGCTCGGCCTCTCCGTCGGCGCGACCTCGGCCCTCACAGCCCTCTTCGCCGGCGGAACGCTTGCGGGCTTTGGTTTATCCGCACGCCTCTTAACCAAGGGTATGGAGGCGACGCGGCTCGCCGGCTACGGCGCTGTGGTCGGCGCGTTCGCGTTCGCTCTCGTCATCTTCGCCGCGCCGCTCGCGGCGCCGGCTCTGTTCTTCGCCGGCGTTCCGCTCATCGGTCTCGGCGGCGGCCTCTTCGCCGTCTGCACCCTGACGGAGATGATGAGCCTCGTGAAGCCGAAGGAAGCGGGCCTCGCCCTCGGCGCCTGGGGCGCCGTTCAGGCAAGCGCCGCCGGTCTCGCCATGACCTTCGGCGGCCTCGTGCGCGACGGCGGCGTTCAACTCGCCGCCCTCGGCGCGTCGACGGACGCCTACGCCGGCTACGGCCTCGTCTACCATGTCGAGATCCTTTTCCTCTTCGCCGCACTCGTCGCAATCGGCCCCCTCGCGCGGCGCTCCGCCTACGCTGAAAACCAACCTCGAAACCCCGTCACGTTCGTTGCGTCGCCCGGTTGATCCGGCCTGTCCAAAGGAGACCTTGACCCATGTTTACAGACCTTTTCTTCGTGAGCGGCATCGACCTCGTCGACATCACGCTCTGGGCGTTCACAATTTTCTTTTTCGGCCTCGTGTTCGTCCTCAATCGCGAAAGCCACCGGGAGGGCTTTCCGCTTGAAACCGAACAAGGCGGAACCGTGGAGGACATGAACAGCCTCCGGGTGCCGCTTCCCAAGACCTACAAGCTGCCCCACGGGCGCGGCGAGGTCTCGTTCCCGAACATGAAGCGCGAGAGCCGCACGCTCGCTCTCGCGGCGACCTCTTCTACGCCCGGCTCGCCCTTCGTCCCGACCGGCGATCCGCTGAAAGACGGCGTCGGCCCGGCGTCATGGTCCGAGCGTCAGGACGTGCCGGACCTCACCCTCGACGGCGACCACAGGATCGTGCCTTACCGCGTCGCAAGCGGTTACACGGTCGAAGAGAACGACATCGATCCGCGCGGCCTGCCTGTCATCGCCGGCGACGGAAAAAAAGTCGGCACGGTGAGCGATCTCTGGGTGGACCGTTCGGAGGCGATCATCCGTTACTATGAAGTCACCCTCGACGGCGGCGAGATCCCCAAAAGAGTTCTCGTGCCGTTCGCCTTCTCCGTCGTGAAGAAAGACGCCCTTCGTGTAGAGGCGATCTATGCGGAGCACTTCGACGGCGTTCCGACCACGAAAACGCCGGATTCCGTCACCCGGCTCGAGGAAGACAAGATCTCAGGCTATTTCGGCGGCGGCAAACTCTACGCCTCGAAAGATCGTCAGGAGCCCTGGATCTGATGCGCTTCCATGATGAAGAAGACACCCCCGGCGAACCGGAGCCGGGTCTGCCGGAGGCGCTTCCGGCAGGTGAAACCGTGCGCTGGCGCGGGTCGCCGAAGCCCCTCGCCTTCGCAGCCCGGGTCTTCCGCTTCCGCTGGGTCGCGGGCTGGTTCGCCTTGGTCATTGGCGCCCGGATCGTCGCGGTTCTCGCAGGCGACGGCGGAGCGGTCGAGGCCGCGGGCGTCGCGAGCCTCGGCCTCGCGGCCGCCGCGGCGTCCTTCGCCGTCCTGACGCTCCTCGGCGTCGCGATGGCGCGCTCCACGGTCTACACCGTCACCGACCGGCGCATCGTGCTGCGCTACGGCGTCGCCATTCGGAAATACGTGAACCTTCCTTTCGCTGCGATTCGAAACCTCGCCCTGAAGTCCTATGCGGACGGATCAGGCGATCTTGTCGTCGCGATGAATGGCGGGGCGAGCCCCGGGTTCCTTCGCCTCTGGCCCCATGCGCGACCCTTCAAGTTCGCAAACGCTGAAGCGGCGCTGCGCTCGGCGCCCGACGCCCAAGCCGTCGCCGCCCTCATCGCCGAGGCCGTGAAAGCCCAGCGGCCGGACGAGATCTCGCTGCAACCGGGCGCTCCGGCGACGCCGAGCGCAACCGCAGCACCCAACGGCGCGACCCTCGCGCCCTCCGCCGCTTAGAGGCTCGAACCCATGTCCGGTCATCATCACAATGAACGCATACCGCCGGTTCTCATCGCCGGGTGTTTCGCGCTGATCGCCGTCGGGTTCGCGGCAGCGGGCTACGGACGACTGACCGGCGCCGCCGTTCCGGAGCCGCTTACGGTACAATCTTCCGTATCGCTCCGGTTCGAAGACGTAGCGAACGGCGGCGTGCGCGCCGTCGATCCCACAACCGGAGAAGAAGTGCGCGCCTACGGGCCCGGCGAAGGCGGCTTCCTGCGGATCGCGCTCCGGTCCCTCGCCTCGAAGCGCATCGCCCGCGGCGGCGGGGCGGAGGCGCCCTTCGACCTTATCCGCACGCCGGAGGGTCTCCTGGCCCTCCATGACCCCGTGACCGGCGACCGCCTCGCTCTCAACGCCTTCGGCGACGACAATGAAGGCGTCTTCGCAGAACTCCTCGAACTCGCAGAGGCCCGGAGATCATCATGACGCACATCCGCCGCTTCGACGTCGATTGCCGAATTACAGTGCAGCATACGGATGAATCTCTTGAAGCCCATGTTGAACTTGAAGGCGACGTTGTCTCTGTCGTCGGCGACAAGGTGCTCGTCCACGGCGCGCCGGTCTCCGTCCCTTATGGCGGATCCCTCGACATCCGCCGGCGCGCGACGGTGACCCGGGCGACGTTCCTGGAACGCCAGGTCGTCCGCTTGCGCGCTATGTTCGAACTCACAGAACTCTATGAAGTCAGCTTTTCCGGCGGGAGATTATAACCATGCCCCTCGACACGACCGAAACCCAATCCGACGCTCCGTACAAAACGACGGAGTCGGCGCTTGAGACGACCATGCTCAGCCCGCGCTTCTACACGACCGATTACGAGGCGATGAACAAGATCGACGTCTCCCCGGTTCGCAACGAGTGGGACGCGCTGATCGCTGAGCTCGAGAGCGACCCTAACAAAGGCCATTTCCGGCGCACCGACGAGTTCGACAACATTCTCAACGATCTTGATCCGAAACTGCGGGCCGAGTTTGTGGATTTTCTCGTCAGCTCGCTGACGGCGGAATTCTCTGGATGCGTCCTTTATAAAGAGATCGTCAAACAGGTCTCCAACAAGGACATCAAGACGCTCTTCCGCTGCATGAGCCGCGACGAAGCGCGCCATGCGGGCTTCATCAACTATGTGCTGAAAGACTTCGGGATCGGCGTCGATCTCGGATTTCTGACGAAGGCGAAGAAGTACACCTTCTTCAAGCCCAAATACATTTTCTACAGCGTCTATCTCTCCGAGAAGATCGGCTACGCCCGCTACATCACCATCTATCGCCAGCTGGAGCGCCATCCGGAGCTGCGCTTCCATCCGATCTTCAAGTGGTTCAAAGAATGGTGTAATGACGAATTCCGTCACGGCGAGGCCTTCGCGCTTTTGATGCGCGCCGACCCGAAACTGCTGCGCGGCGGCAACAAACTCTGGATCCGGTTCTTCCTCCTCGCCGTCTTCGCGACCATGTATGTGCGCGATCACGCCCGGCCGGCTTTTCATGAGGCGCTCGGCGTCGATCCGACGGACTACGACATGAAGGTGTTCCGCCTGACGACTGAGATCTCCCGCCAGGTGTTCCCGGTCGAGATTGATCTTGATAATCCGAAGTTTCTGCAAGGCCTTGAACGCCTGCGTCGGCTCTCGAACGCTATGGATGAAGCGAAGACGCAGGGCGTCTTCGGCAAGGTCAAGCGCGCCGGTCTCGCCCTGCAAGCCGGGCTCACCTTCGCCGGCCTCTATTTCCTGCCGACACGGAAGAACGCCCTTCCTGAAGCGACGCGCCTGCAACCGGTCTGGTGATCGCCTGATGAGCTTCGACTCCGCCCTCTTCGTTCCGCTCGCCGTCGCCGCCTTCGCGTGGTGGCTGAGCACCGGCGTCGTCCTGTGGCTGATCGGCCGTCGGCCGAAGACCTATAGCGCGACAGCTGTCGCCGCGAGCATCGTCGGCGTCGGCGGCGTCCTCGCGGCGATACAACTGCAGGACCGGGCGGATGTCGCGGGCGCCTACGCCGGCTTTGCCGCGGGCCTCGCCTGCTGGGCGTGGCACGAGGTTCTGTTCCTTCTCGGCTATGTCAGCGGGCCGACCAAAACCGTTTGCCCCGAAGGCGCGAGCCTCAAGACGCGCTTCAAGGGGGCCTGGGACGCGCTCCGCCATCACGAGCTTCTTCTGGCCGCCCAAGGCGCGCTTCTCCTTGTACTGACGGCCGGATCGCCGAACAGCATGGCGGCGTGGATGTTCGCGCTCCTCTGGGCGATGCGCCTCAGCGCGAAGCTTCTCATTTTCTTCGGCGCCCCGCGGGTCAATCGCGGCTTCCTGCCGGACCATCTGGCCTACCTCACGAGTTTCTTCGGATACGGCGCCAGCCGCGCCGCGGGCCCGGCGATCATCGCCATCGTCCTGCTCGCTGCGCTCCTTTTCATTTCCGCCCACGCCGCACCGGCGGGCGGCTTCGAGGCGACGGCGCTCGCGCTCCTTTCAGCCCTCGCCGCCCTTGCGGCGCTGGAGCACGGCGCGCTTTACGCGCCACTCGGCGACGCGGCGCTCTGGCGCTGGGCGACGGGGCTGTCGGACGAACACGCAAAAACCGGCGCCGATGGCCAGCGGGCCCTCGGCGCATCCCATCAACTGGTTGGCAAAGAGCCGCGCGCTGCTGGAGGCGAGAGTGGATTTTGAGGCGTATTTTTCTGAGGCTCTTTCGGGTCTGAAGTCGGAAGGGAACTACCGGTATTTCGCGGAGCTGAAGCGGGCGCGGGGGTCGTTTCCGCGGGCGGAG
>JBCBJX010000034.1:0-27816 GCA_038522735.1 Pseudomonadota bacterium | reverse complement strand
CTGTTATATCGAAAGCTCGCCGACGAACGACCGCCTCGTCTATCTGACGCCTGCGGACGTCTCTCGCTTCCTAGCGGAAATCAAGGAGCTGGGCGAGCCGACCGAGGAGATCGGCTTTACGGGCGGCGAGCCCTTTCTCAACCCGCACATGGCGGAGTTGGCGCGCCTCTGCCTTGAAGGCGGGTACAGAACGCTGATCCTCACCAACGCCATGCGGCCGATGATGCGCGCCCCGGTGCGCGAAGCGCTCCTTGAGCTGAAGGACGCCTATGGCGACCGGCTGACGCTGCGCCTCTCGATCGACCACCATACAGCCGCTCTGCACGACAAGGAGCGCGGGGCCGGAACCTTCGACAAGACGATAGAGGGCGCTCGCTGGCTCGCGGAAAACGGTTTCCGCGTCGACGCCGCTGGCCGCACCTGCTGGGGCGAGACGGAGGGGGAGGCGCGCGCTGGCTACGCCAGGCTCTTCGCCGGTCTCGGCCTTGATCTGGATGCGTACGACGCCGAGCGCTGCGTCCTCTTCCCGGAGATGGATGAAGGCGAGCCAACGCCGGAGATCAGCACCGCATGCTGGGGGATTCTCGGCGTCTCGCCCGACGCGATGATGTGCGCTTCCTCCCGCATGGTCGTGAAACGTAAGGGCGCGGAGACCGCGACCCTCGCCGCCTGCACGCTTCTTCCCTATGACGAGCGTTTCGATATGGGCCCGTCCCTCAAGACCGATCCACGGGACGTCGCGCTCAACCATCCGCACTGCTCGCGCTTCTGCGTCCTCGGCGGCGGCAGCTGTTCGTGAGCGGACATACGCCTGAGAAAGACTTCAAAGGCGCCAGCGAGACCGCGCTCGCGCTGGAATCCCGAGATGAAGTGGACGACGGCCGGCTGTTCTCTCCCTCGGTCGGGCGCAACAAACAGGTCATCTGCGACACATTCCTCAGGCTGATGCCGACGGAAGGCCGCATCCTCGAAGTCGGCTCGGGGACCGGCGAGCACGCCGCAACGATCGCTTCCGTCGCGCCGGCGCTTGAGTGGCGCCCGTCGGACCCGGATGAAACTTCGCGTCGCTCCATTTCGGCCTGGGCCGCGGCGACGCCCGGGGCGCGCATTCTCCCGCCCCTCGACCTGCGCACCACGGACGAAAACTGGGGTGAAGCGGAGCGCGACGCGCCTTATGACGGCCTCGTCTCCATCAACATGATCCATATCGCGCCGTGGGCGGCCTGCCTCGGCCTCCTCGACGGCGCGACGCGGCTCCTCGCACCCGGCGGCCGGCTCTTCTTCTACGGACCTTTCATGCGCGACGGCGAACACACCGCGCCCTCGAACGCAGACTTCGACGCCAGCCTCAAACGCCGCGACCCCGCCTGGGGCGTCCGCGATCTCGCCGTTGTCGCGCGGGAGGCGGAGGCGCACGGACTGCGTTTGGCTGCGGTCGTTGAAATGCCAGCGAACAATCTGAGCGTCGCCTTCGAGCGAGACGGAAAGCGTTGACGCCGACACTGGGGGCGCTGAGAAATCCGCGCTCTTCAGTGTAGGACCGGCTCCGCGGGCTCCAGTAAAAGCGGCAGGTCGTTCGCCGAACAACAGCATCCGTACAGACCGGTATCTTGCAGTTCGGCTGGCGGTTTCAAACCCATGCGTCCGTAGACGACAATCCGGAAACCGGGCCCGAACCGGTCCTGCAAGCCTTCCGCAGTGCGTCTGATCGGACCGGCTAGATGCTCGCGAGCGTATACGCCGCTGAGCGCAAGGACCACGCCGCCGTAGCGCGCGCGCTCCAACTGCTTGATGATCTCCTCGTCCGATCGCGGGAAGGCGTACGTCACGTCCCGCCGTTGATCGATCAGCAGCTCGGACGCCAGCGCAGCGCCGATATGGTGCGGTTCGTACGGGTACGGCGCGACCAAAAAGGAGGGTCCTTCACGCGCCGGTCCGACCGGCGCCACGTTCCGATGCAGACGACGGAAAAGGCGTAGCAGCTCGCAGAGGCCCAGGGTGATGTCGAGGTCGCCGCAGACATCGGACGCCCAAAGCCCGGCGTAGGCGTCGATGATCGCTTCGCAACTCTGAACTCTCTCCGCCAGCCCCTCGCCCGACGACGCCAGATAGGCGGCCGCGGCGGCGTGGTCGCCCTCCGCAAGCCCTATCGCCGCTTCCAGAGGCGGCCCGCCATGGGAAACCGAGGGGCCGTTCCCGGTGAAACGCTCCAACGCCGACGGCACGTCGGTCCGCCGCATGACGAGGTGCATGTCCGAATCCGCAAAAACCCGGGCTAGCGTCGCCCCGAATGAGAGAATCTCGATATCCGTATGGCGATCGTCCCGATTGATTGATGTCGCTATGCGCTTGATGGAGTCCAGGGGACCTTCCAACCACTGCAGAAACCGGCCGTCGTGATAGTAGACCGCGCCCGTCACGCGCTCCGCCGCGTTGCGCGACCGCGCCGCCTCTATCAGGCTGTCCAAGGAGGACTGATCAAACGCTCCGGTCGCCCGACTGGTGTAGACGAGCGCTGCAAGCTCCGCTTCTCGGGCTTCCGCTGTCGCAGGACGCCACCCCAGATCAATATCGCCCAACGCAGCCATGGGATCCGCTTGCCCTTTCAAAAATAGAGCCGATCACCCGCCTGAAAAAGCACAAATCGGCGAATACTACAGTTCGTTTAATTCGCGCCTGCAATGCAGCCGGCGTTTAATCGTGGTACACATCGCTAAAACTAGAAAACACGCCTACGCACAAATTTTGTGTTAGGGATCGAACGGACGAGATACCCTTAGCCTTGATGCAGAGTATCGATAGAGCTAGGAGCGTCAAGCTGAATTGACGCTCGTCGAACGGGTTTTCGATGGGTTGCGCCGAGCCGTCGAGCGCGCCTCA
Source organism: Pseudomonadota bacterium (assembly GCA_038522735.1). Lineage (GTDB taxonomy): Bacteria > Pseudomonadota > Alphaproteobacteria > Caulobacterales > Parvularculaceae > JBCBJX01. Next base: position 24,936 of record JBCBJX010000034.1, on the reverse strand, counting down.
CGCGTGGGCGTGCGCCGTCGTCAGACGCGAAAGTGCTTCGACAGCTTCAGCCCCTGCCCCTGATAGTTCGAACGGACCGCCTCGCCGTAGAGCCGTTCCGGCGGCTCGGCGAGGCGCTCGAAGACGAGGCGGGCGATATTCTGTCCATGCTCGAGGAGGAACGGCGCCTCGCGGGAGCGCACCTCAAGGACCGCTTTGGAGGGGCGCGCTCCGGCCTCCCGGCACCCGAAGCCCGGGTCGAAAAAGCCCGCGTAATGGGCGCGGAACTCGCCGAGGAGCGGATCGAAGGGCGCCATCTCCGCGGCGTAAGCCGGCGGGATGCGGAGCTTCTCCTTCGAGGCGAGGATATAGAATTCGTCTGGATCAAGAATAACGCCGCCCGAAGCGGGGGCGGCGACAGGCTCCCAATAGTCCGCGGGGTCGAGAGCGCCGATCCGGTCGATATCGATGAGGCCCGAATGGCGTTTCGCGCGATAACCTATGACGCTTCCGGCGCCGGCGCCTTTCAGATCGACGCCGACGGCGACGCCGCCCGCGATGTCTGCGGCGCCGTCGGTCAGCGGTTCGGCCGCCGCCAGCGCCGTAAGCTCCTCGTCGCTCAAGCGGCTCGCGCCGCGCCGAAAACGGATCTGGTTCAAGGAGGAGCCTTCCCGGACCACGATGGAGAAGGTCTGTGGACTGATTTCCAGGTAGAGCGGTCCCGAATAGCCCGCCGACACGTCGTCGAAGGCGACGCCGCCGTCGGTCACGAGGCGGACGAAGACGTCGATGCGGCCCGTGGAGCTTTTAGGGTTCGCGAACCCTGCGACGTCCGCCGGCAGCGCAAGGCGTTCGCGCAGCTCCACAAGATAGACGCAGCCGCGCTCAAGCACGCCGCCGGCCGCGAGATCGATTTCGTGGAGGGCGAGCCCGTCGGAAAGCCGGTCCTCGACCGTCCGCCCGGCGCCTGGAAGGAAGGAGGCGCGGAGGCGCGTTGCTTTCGGACCGAGGGTGAGGTCGAGGCTGGAGGGCTGGATCTGGCCGGCGTCGACGCCGGCGTCCGCGCGGACAGCGCTCGCCTCGATCAGCGCCCCCATGGCGCGGGTGGTGAGAACGCCGTTCACGGGCCGCTCCTCCTCTTTTGAGAGGTGATCTTTAGCGATTCCTTAGGACTTGGTGCGAGCTTCTCGTCCATGTTCGCCGTCGGCGCGTCGCCCCAAACGCCCGCGGCCCTTGGCCGCGCGCCCGTCCCCTCTCCGGATCGCCCGGAGGAGGCCGAAGACGCGCGCGCGCCGGACCGCTCCTCAGCGCCTCCCCCGCAAGCCGATTTCACGCCCTCGCGCCCGTCGCCCGTCGCCGCGCAGACGGCCTTCGACGCCCGCGCGGCGGACGAAAGCGAACCGGAAACGCCGGCTGAAACGAACCCCGAAACGGACGCGAACGGCCTGACCGAAGAAGAGCGAAAGGTCGTCGACGAACTGCGCGCCCGGGATGCGGAAGTCCGCCGCCACGAGCAGGCGCACAAAGCCGTCGCCGGCCAGTACGCGGGCGCGATCTCCTACACCTTTCAGCAGGGGCCGGACGGCAAGCGCTATGCGATCGGCGGCGAAGTGCCGATCGACGTCTCCGCGATCCCCGGCGACCCGGAAGCGACGATCGCCAAAATGCAGGTGGTGATCCGCGCGGCGCTCGCGCCCGCCGAGCCTTCCGCCGCCGACCGGGCGATCGCAAGAGCCGCGCAGGCGCAACTCGCCCAGGCGCAGGCGGACGCCCGCGCCCAGCGTCAGGCGGAAAGCCTTGGCGCGGAAAAGAACGAGCCGGTCTCGCGGGTCGATCGTATCGCGGAAGAAGACGCCGTTCGCATCGCCGCCGAAGCCGCCGCCGGTTACGCGAGGGCGGCTGGCGAGGCCGCGCCGACGCCCTCGGGCACGCTTCTCGATCAGGCGGCCTAAAAAAACCCGCTGGAAACGCCGTCCCGGCGGCGCTATGTCCGCGGTCCTCGCGCGGGGTTTGGGCCGGTCGGCTTGCGGCCGCGCGAGCGATTGGCTGGGCCGGTCTCTTCTACCGCTAAAAGACCGGAGCCGCCTCGCGTACGCGAGGCCTTCGACGAGGTCGACCGATGTCCGACGACGCCCCCTTCAGACCGCAGACCGCCGCCGTGCGCGCCGGACTGAACCGCGCCTTTCAGGAGACCTCCGAAGGCCTATTCCTCACCTCAGGCTACGCCTATGAAAGCGCCGAGGAAGCGGCGGCCCGCTTCGCCGGCGAGGACCCGGGCTACATCTACGCCCGCTTTTCAAATCCGACGGTGGAAGCCTTCGAGGCTCGCCTCGCCGCCTTGGAGGGCGCCCGCTTCTGCCGGGCGACGGCCTCCGGCATGGCGGCGGTGACGGCGACCATGCTGACGCTCCTCTCCGCAGGCGACCACGTCGTCTCGGCGCGCGCGCTCTTCGGCTCCTGCCGGTATGTGGTGGAGGAGCTCTGCCCGCGGCTCGGGATCGCCTCGACCCTCGTCGATGGAACGGACCTTGACGCCTGGCGCGCCGCCGCGCGGCCGGAGACCAAGGTCTTTTTTCTCGAGAGCCCTGCGAACCCCACCCTCGAAATCGTCGATATCGCCGCGATCGCGGAGATCGCCAGGGAGGCGGGCGCGCGGCTCGTCGTCGATAACGTTTTCGCGACGCCGATCCTCCAGAAGCCCTTCGATCTCGGCGCCAACGTCGTCGTCTACTCCGCGACCAAACATATCGACGGCCAAGGCCGCGTCCTCGGCGGGGCGATCCTGATGAACGACGAGGACTATCTGAAGGACCAGCTGCAGCCCTTCCTGCGCAATACGGGTCCCGCCATGAGCGCCTTCAACGCCTGGGTGCTCGTGAAGGGGCTTGAGACCCTGTCGCTCAGGGTTCGCACGGCGCAGGAGACGGCGGCGCGCCTTGCTGATCTTCTCGCCGCCTCCCCCGCCGTGACGCGCGTCTTTTACCCCGGCCGCGAGGATCATCCGCAATACGAAATCGGCAGGCGGCAGATGGCGGGCGGCGGGACGCTCGTCGCCTTCGAGGTCGCGGGCGGGCAGGAGGCGGCCTTTCGCTTTTTGAACGCGCTTCAGGTCATCGACATCTCCAACAATCTCGGCGATGCGAAGTCCCTCGCCACTCACCCGCGCACAACGACACACCACCGGCTCGGCGAGGACGCCAGGGCGGAACTCGGCGTGACGCCGGGCCTCCTCCGCCTTTCGGTCGGCCTGGAAGACGCGAGCGATCTCCACGCCGATTTGGAACGGGCTTTGAATGCGGTATGAGCGAAATGGAACTTTCAGGTATTGGTATGTACGAGCGCACGACCCACGGGGTGAAGATCACGGTGACGCCGGAATTCCTTGAGGAGCAGTCCGAGCCTGAGGATCACCGCTTCGTCTGGGCGTATACGGTGCGCATCGCCAACGAGCGCGCCGACGCCGTGAGCCTCAGAACCCGGACCTGGCGGATCACCGACGCCCTCGGCCGCACCCAGATCGTGCGCGGCGACGGCGTCGTCGGCGAGCAACCGCAGCTGCAGCCCGGCTCGGCTTTCGAATACACCTCCGGCGCGCCCCTGCAGACGCCGTCGGGCCTCATGAGCGGCGAGTACGGCATGGAGACCGAGGGGGGCGAAGCCTTCGACGCGGAGATCCCCGCCTTCTCCCTCGACAGCCCCCATGAAGTCCGCCAGGTGAACTAGGGCTCGCCCCGTCGCGCGGCTTTGACGCGCCAGCGCCATGAAGCTGCGCCCCGTCCTCTATATCCTCAGCGTGCTGCTCGCCGCCCTCGGTGCACTGATGATCTTTCCGGTGCTCGCCGATCTCATCGACGCCGGCGCTCGGGCGAATCCGGCGGCGGCGATCGCCGACCGGAACGCCTTTCTATCCTCCAGCCTTCTCTGCGTCTTCGCGGGCGTCTGCGGCGCCCTTGCGACCGCCGGGCGAAAGTTCGTGCTCAGCGCCAGATCGGGCTTTCTCATCATCACCGGCGGTTGGGTCCTCCTCGTCTCCGCCGCCGCGCTTCCATTCGCCTTCGGGCCGATGGAAATGTCGTATACGGACGCTCTTTTCGAAGCGACTTCCGGCCTCACGACAACCGGGGCGACGGTCGTGACAGGGCTCGACGACGCGCCCCGCGGCTTTCTCCTGTGGCGCGCGATGCTGCAGTGGATCGGCGGCGTCGGCGTCGTGATCATGGCGCTCGCGGTCATGCCCTTCCTCAGCGTCGGCGGCATGCAGCTCTTTCGCCTTGAAAGCTCCGATCGCTCCGAGCAGCTGCTCCCCCGCGCCTCCCAAATCGCCGCGGAAATCTCGCGCATCTACGTCGCGCTCAGCGTCCTCTGCCTCATCACCTATCGGGCCGGCGGGATGGACGGGTTCGACGCGCTCGCCCACGCCATGACGACCATCTCGACCGGCGGGTTTTCGACCCACGACACTTCTTTCGGGCATTTCTCCGGATCGGCTTTTCCGCTGGATCTCGCCGCAGTCGTCTTTATGCTGACCGGAGGCCTTCCCTTCGGCGTCTTCATGCTGGCGACCCGGGGGCGCTGGCGGCGCATGGCGCAGGACCCGCAGGTCCCGTTTTTCCTCATCCTCGTCGCCGGCGCCGTCGCCTTTGCGGCGCCCTCGGCGGCGGTCGCGGAGGGCGTTTCGCAGATCGAGGGCGTCCGCCTCGCGCTCTTCAACGTCGTCTCAGTTATGACGGGAACGGGGTATGCGACGGCCGATTACGGCGGATGGGGCGCATTCGCGGTGGCGGGGTTCTTCTGCCTTACGTTTCTGGGGGCCTGCGCAGGCTCGACAAGTTGCGGGATGAAGGTGTTCCGCTTACAGATCGCCTTCGCCGCCGTCCGGCTTTATGCGCGTCGGCTCACCCATCCGCACGGGGTGAAGAACGCCTTCTATAACGGCCGGCCCTTGAGCGAATCCGATTTCACATCGGTTCTCTCATTCGTGTTCGTCTATTTCGCGATTTTCGCCGCCCTCGCAGCCGCACTCGGCATGCTCGGCCTCGACCCGGTCACCGCGCTTTCGTCGGCGGCGACGGCGATCGCGAATGTCGGACCCGGACTCGGCGAGATCGTCGGCCCCGCCGGTAATTTTCAGACGCTTTCGGACGTTCACTGGCGCTCGGACGCGGCGAAATGGATGCTGACGATCGGCATGCTGCTCGGGCGGCTTGAATTCTTCACCGTCCTCGTCCTTCTGACGCCGCGTTACTGGCGCACTTGAACGCTTAAAGTCCCGCGCGGCGCTCCAGAACCGGGCGGAGGCCGGCGGCGCGGGCGGCGGCCATCGTCTCGATCACAGACCGCCCCGGCGCGTCGTCCGCGGCGAGGATGAGGGCGTCGATCACGGGGCAGCGCGCCGCGATCTCGGTCAGCGCCTGCTGCAGCGCGCCGGCCGCCACCGGCTGCGAGCCGACGCGAAGAGATCCGCCGCGACCGAGATCGACGATCACGGGATCAGGGCATGTCCCATCGCGCGTGACGGCCCCGTCGCCCGAGCCCGGCGTCCGCGTGAGGCCCGAAAAGTTCCGGGTCATCACCTTCGCCATCTCCTGATCGAGACGCTTCGCCATGGTCGCCATGGTCGCGTAGTAGCGCTCTTCGGCGTCGACGGCGCTGTCATAGCGGTTGACTGAAACGCGGCCGCGCACGGTCGTCTCGGCGCGGGTGTCTTCGAAGCGCCCTTTATAATCGACAGCGAGCCGCAGGGTCGCCATGAACTCCCGGGTCGGACGATCCTTGACGCCGGAGAGGAGCCGCCCGTCGGAGGCGATGTCGGTCTCCACCACCGATCCGTCGAGCACGGTCACGGTCACAACGCCGTCGGCGCCGGCGGGGCGGAGCCGCATCGCGGCCCATTCCCGTGCGAGATCGGTCGGCCCGATCGGATACTGATGTTCGATGTTGGGTTCGGTCAGGGGCGGCGTGTATTCGACGACGAACCGCACGTCCGAGGCGTAGAGCGCATAGCCGCCTAACGGCGCGTCCGGCGCGGAATAGATCGCCGCGAGATCAGGCGCTTTCGGCGGCTGGGGCGGAGCGCTCGCGCAGGCCGCAGCAAGCGCCGCCAGTCCGAGACCAGTCCACGTAATCCGCCGCATCGCCGCCTCCCCGATCGGTTGTCCTTGTCGCGCTCGTTATAGCGCGCCGGCACCCTCCGCGTCGAACCGATATTCGGTCCGGCAGAAATCGCAGCTCGCCGTGATGACGCCGTCCTCAGCCATGTCTGCGATTTCGTGGGGCTCATAGCGCGCGAGGACCGAGGCGATTTTCTGACGCGAGCAAGAGCAGAAAAAGGAGGCCTCGACCGGATCGAACACCCTGACGCCGTCCTCGTGGTAAAGCCGGTAGAGAAGCTGCTCGGCGGCGAGGCCCGGGTCGAGCAGTTCGTCCGTCTCCGTTGTCTGCATTAACGCCGAGGCGCGGTCCCAGGCTTCCTGGTCGTCGTCGGCGAGGACGACTTCCTCGCCGCGCTCGCGCGTCCCGCCTTCGCCGGGCATGAACTGCACCATGACGCCGCCCGCCCGCCAGACCTCCTCAGCCCCCGGACGGGAGACGCGGCCGACGGCGAGGCGGAGCACCGTCGGGATCTGCTCGGACTGGTTGAAATAGCCTATGGCGGCCTCGGAGAGGCTGTCGCCCTCGATGGGCGTCACGCCCTGATAGCGCTCCATCTCCGCACCCTGATCGATAGTCATCGCCATATGCCCCTTGCCGAGGAGGGCGGCGAGGCCGCGATCGGCGCCGGCTTCGCGCAACGCCGCTTCAGCACCGTCCGCAAGGCTCGCCGTCGCACGGACGCCGCCGCCGGCCGCATAATCCGCGACAAGCATGGGGACCGGTCCGTCGCCCTGCGCCTGGAGGGTCAGCCGGCCGTCGAACTTGAGTGAGGAGCCGAGCATGGCGACGAGCGCCGTCGCCTCGCCCACGAGCTCCGCGACGGGCGCAGGCAGGTTCTGGCGGCGGAGGACGTCGTCGACCACGTCGCCGAGGCGTGCGAGCCGTCCGCGCACGGCGCTCTCGCCGACCTGGAAGGGCAGAACGAGGTCGTCGGTCGGGCGTTCGCCGCCAGCGGCGGGGTCGATCGGCTGTGTTTGCGTCATGACTTCAGCCGCCAGCCGGATTTCAGAACCAGATAGCAGACGAAATAAAGCGCCGCGTTGACGCCGATCATCACCGCCGCGCCGAGGAGGACCGGCGCGTCCGACGCCCCAATGACGCCGTAGCGGAAGCCGTCGATTGCATAGAAGAACGGATTGAAGTGCGAGATCGTCGCCACGAAATCCGGAATATTGTCCGCCTTCACCGAAAAGAACGTACCCGACAGCATGGCGAGGGGCGTCACCAGGAAGTTGGTCACCGCCGCCAGCTGGTCGAATTTCTCCGCCCATACCCCCGCCAGCACGCCGGCCATGGCGAGCATCAGCGACGCGGCGACGGCGAAAAAAAGCAGAGCCGCTGGGCTTGCGATCGTCAGAGGGACAGAGCCACCGACGAACAGATAACAGGTGACGGCCGTCACGGCCCCGACCATGAGCCCGCGCGTCGCGGCGCCGAGGACGAACGCGGCGGTCAGCTCCGAGGCCGAGAGCGGCGGCATCAGTACATCGACGATGTTCCCTTGCACCTTGCCGATGATGAGCGACGACGAGGAGTTCGCGAACGCGTTGTTCAGGACCGCCATCATGATAAGGCCGGGCGGCAGAAAGGCGAGGAACGGAACGAGCGTTCCTTCGACATTGATCGGCGGCCGGTCGCCCCAGGCCGCGACGAAGACGAGCAGGAAAAGAAGCGTCGAGATGACAGGCGCGAGAACCGTCTGAAAGGCGACCTTCAGGAAGCGACGGACTTCTTTTTTGTAAAGCGTCCAGACGCCCAGCCAGTTCACCCCGTCGAACCGGCGCACGCCGTATTCCGGCCGATCCGGTCGGGACGCGAGCGCGTCCGTCGCCGACGGCGCGGCGACGGGGGCGGTTTCAGTGACGGACATGGGGCGGCTCCTTCGAGGCAGTAAGCTGGGGTCGCCGGCCCACGCGGTCAACCGACGCGCCGTGGACGGGCGCCGGTTTCCATGAAGGCGCTGAAGTTCCATCGCTTTTCACCACCGGCTTGCTCCAGTGGGGACAACTGCATGCGCGACCCGGACGATTTCGTTACCAAACCCCTAACAAACTATATCTAGTGGAAAACTTTGGGCTTGCACCAGATTTTGTTCTGCGTAGCATCCAATACACCAGATGTGGGTCTTTTCGGACCTCAGCCGATCCCGAGACACAATATCTGGTTTGAGCGGCGCGACGACCCTGAAAGCGGGCGGCGTCGAGGGCGGACGAGCGAGCGGAGAACCCCATGGCCTGGACCGATGAGCGTGTCGAACTCTTGAAAAAATTCTGGGCGGAGGGTCTCTCCGCCAGTCAGATCGCCTCGAAGCTCGGCGGCGTCACGCGAAACGCCGTAATCGGCAAGGTCCATCGGCTCGGTCTTTCAGGTCGGGCCGCGCCGGCCGAACCCCAGAAAGGCCGCCTCGACGAAATCCTGCCGCCGGCTGACGAATATGAAGCGTTCGAACCGCTGCCGGAGCAAAGCTACGCGCCGGTGGTTCTCGAAGGGGGCGAACTCGCCACCGTCGCGACGCTCTCAGGCAATATGTGCAAGTGGCCGATCGGCGATCCGACGGACGACGATTTCCACTTCTGCGGCCAGCCCGCCGCTCCTGGCAAAGCCTACTGCGCTTACCACGCCGCGATCGCGTTTCAGCCCTCCAACGCGCGCCGCGCCGAGCCGGCCGCGCCCCGCCTCATCGGCCGTCGGGCGGTCGGTCAGTAGCCCCTTCGCCTTACTGATTGCGATGAGAGCCGCCCGAGGCCGGGCGGCTTTTTTCGTTCAGCCAAGCTCGCCGGCGTCCAGCGCGTACCCCGCCGACCGCACGGTCCGGATCGGGTCTTTGTGCCCGTGCTGATTGAGGGCCTTGCGCAGACGCCCGACGTGGACGTCGACGGTGCGGGCCTCGACGAAAACATCGGACCCCCAGACGGCGTTCAGAAGCTGTTCGCGGGAGAAGACCCGGCCGGGATGCTGGATGAGATGGTCGAGCAGGCGAAATTCAGTCGGACCCAGATGAATTTCGGATTCCCCGCGGCGGACCCGGTGGGCGGCGCGGTCGAGCAGGATGTCCCCATAGGTCACCGCCTCGTCGAGGAGCGCCGGGCGGATGCGTCTCAAGACCGCCTTTATCCGGGCGGAGAGCTCCGACATGGAGAACGGCTTCGTCAGATAATCGTCCGCCCCCGTATCGAGCCCGCGTACGCGGTCGGCTTCTTCGGACCGGGCCGTCAGCATGATGACCGGCACGTTGCGGGTCTCGGGCTTGGAGCGGATGCGACGACAGACCTCGATGCCGGAGATTTTCGGCAGCATCCAGTCGAGAACGACGAGATCCGGCCCGTCCTCCTCGATCCGCAGGAGCCCTTCCTCGCCGTCTGCGACGACGCGGACCTCATAGCCGTCCTTGGCGAGGTTGTACTCCAGCAGGGTGGAGATGGCGGTTTCGTCCTCAACGACGAGAATAAGGGGTCGGCTCATGACGCGCGCCTCCACCATTCGACTGCGACGTATGAGGCTATAAAGCCTGTTGCGCCGCAAAAGGCGAGGGGGCGCGGCCGACGGCGGTTCGCCGCGGCGGTCGATGCGGTCTAGCCTCCGGTTCGAAGCTTGAGAACCGAACGTCCCGTGACCGACACACCCCGCGCCCTCGCCGCTTTCATTGCAGTCCTCGCCGCCGGCGGGGGGGCCTGCGCGGAGGACGAGCCGGGCTTCAGCGCCGAACGTCCGGGTTTCTCAACGAGCCCCTTCGCGCTCTCCCGCAGCGGCCTGCAGCTGGAGGCGGGATATCTTTATTCCGGCGGCGACGCCGCCGAGACCCGGCGACACACGGCGCCGCAGACGCTTTTTCGCGCCGGGCTCGGCGGCGGCCTTGAGGCCCAGTTCGGCTGGGGCGGCGTCGCGGCGTCAGACCAGGGCGGCGAGATCGTCGGCGAGCAGACGACGGGCTCGTTCGCCCTGAAATGGAGCGCCGCGGAACAGTCGGGCGCTCGGCCGGCGCTCGGCTTTCTCGCCGGCGGCGCGGTCCCGATCGACGGCGGCGACGTCGATCCGTTCGCCGGCGCTCTTTACGCCTACGGTTTTGAGAGCGGCCTCGGCCTCTTCGGAACCGTGCTTGCGACAGCGCCGCAGCTCGACGGCGAACGGCGGGCCCAGACGTCGATCTCCAACGGCCTCGGCGTTCCAGCGGGACCCCGCACGAGCCTCTTCGTCGAGCACCTGGTGGTCGCGACGGAGGACGAGGCCCCCGCCCATGTGGTCGATGGCGGCGTCGCCTTCATGGCCCGCGCCAACCTGCAGCTCGATCTGCACGGCGGCGTCGGCCTCAATGATGCGGCGGACGACTATTTCATCAGCACCGGTCTCGCCGTCCGCTGGTGAGGACGACGGTCTGGCGAAGCGATCAGCGCGACGCCGATCCGGCGCCGACGGACGCGCCATACAAAGGCGTCACATCGCTCTTCGGGCGCGCCTCGACGAGATGCGTCCCCGTTCCGAGAAAGTAGACGCTTTCAGCGATGTTGGTCGCGTGGTCGCCGACGCGCTCGAAGTTCTTCGCAATGAAAACGAGGTGGGTGGCGGCGGCGACGGACGCCTTGTCCCGGTCCATATGGCCGAGGATCTCTTCAAAGAGCGAGTTGTGCAGTTCGTCCAGTTCGTCGTCGCCGGACCAGACCGCCATGGCGGCGTCGACATCGACAGCGCCGAGGGCGTTCAGAACCTCCGTCACCTGACGGAGCGAGATGCGTCCCATGCGCATAACGCCGCTGATGGACTTCACAGGATCATGGACGCTGACCACCCGCGAGCGTTTGCCGATGTTCTTCGCCAGGTCGCCGATCCGCTCCAGCTCGCCGGCGATCTTCAGGACCGACATCGACTCGCGCAGCGCCCGTTCCGAGAGCCCGCCGCGGCGGAGGCGCTCGGTCACCGCCTTTTCGATATCCGCGAGCGAGGCGTCGACCTCCACATCGGCGTCCATGACCGCCTGGCCGAGCGCCGGGTCGCGGCGTTCGACGGCGGCGATGACATCGACGAGCTGCTGCTCGACGAGCCCGCCCATCTGGGCGATTCGCACCATGAGCGCCGCGCCGGCGCTGCGAGCATGTTCCGCTGCGGCCATAATGTCTCCGTCGCCCGGTTCGTCGACAGGCAAGTCGCCGAACTAAGGGACGACACCATAATCAGGTTCGTTTGTAAGTTCGATGACATGCACGCGGACGGCGATCGGACGCCGTTACTGTGCGGCGAGACGCTCCTCGACCGCCTCGGCGGCGGCGAAATAAGCGGTGAACGCGGTCCCCGCGCCCGCCGCGGTCTCTACGTGGAGGCCGCCCCGATGGCGGTTGAGGACGTGCTTCACGATCGCAAGACCGAGACCTGTGCCGCCGCGCTGGCGGCTTTGCTGCACGTCGACCCGGTAGAACCGCTCCGTCAGCCGCGGCAGCGCCGAGCGCTCGACGCCGTCTCCATGGTCGCGCACCTGAACGTAGGCGATCTGCTCCGTAGGCCGATTGTATCGAGCCGACAACTGCTCGACGCTGTCCCCGAACCGGTAGGCGGACGCCCCCTCGAACAGGGTCGGCGATGCGCCGAAGCCGATCCTGAGGTCGATCGGCCCCGCTTCCCCCGCATAGCGCATCGCGTTGTCGACGAGGTTCTGGACGACCTGAATGACCTGGTCGCGGTCTCCGACGATGAACAGCGGCGCCGCCGGCGGATCGAATGTAAACGAACAGTCGCAGTCTTTCGCGATCGGTCCAAGCCCCGCGAGCACGTCCTGAACGACGCCGCCGAGATCGACCCGATCTGTCGGCGGAACATTCTCGTCAAGCTCGATGCGTGAGAGCGACATCAGATCGTTGATGAGCCGTCCCATGCGCTCGGCCTGGTCCTGCATAATCTGGAGAAAGCGCTCGCGGGCGTCGGCGTCGTCCCGGGCGTTGCCCCGGAGGGTTTCGATGAAGCCCTGCATGGAGGCGAGGGGCGTGCGCAGTTCGTGGCTGGCGCTCGCGACGAAATCCTCGCGCATGCGCTCAAGGCGTTTCTCGGCCGTCAGATCACGGATGACGAGGAGCGAGCGGCGCCGGTCGCCGTCGCCGACGATCGCGACGAAGGCCCGGCAGTGGCGCTCCGACGCTCCGGAGGTCGCAAACTCCACGCTGTGCGAGGGAGCGCCCTCGCGCACCTCTTCGAGGGCGCTCAGAACGGACGGCGCGCGCAGAACGGCGGAGAGATGCCGGTCTTCGGCGTCAGCGCCGAAGAACGAGGCGGCCGCTGGGTTGGCGAGCTCCACGCGACCGGTCTCGTCGAGAAGAAGCACGGGGTCAGGCAAGGTGGCGACGACCCCGCGCACCAGCCGGAGCGTCGCAAGCTCCGCTTCCCGGGCTCCAAGCTCGGCGTCGACGACCCGCTGGACCGGCCGCGACCAGACGCGAGAATCGGTGAAGAAATAGCGCAAGGAAAGCCCCGCGACGCTCGCGACCCAGACGGTGAGCGCGGCGGCGGCCGGCACGTCGGCGAGGAAGCTCAAAACAAGACAAACCCCCGCCGCGACGCCGCCCGACCACAGGAAATCGCGTCGGCGCACGGCCGTCGCGGTCTCGCGGATCAGGTCTTCGACATCGTCGCGCATCTGGTTCCTCACCCTGAGGATGGCATAATCTTGTTTAGCTATAGCGCTCTGATGACACGGCCATGACGGTTTCGGCTCCTTACGGAGAAGAAACAAAACGGGCCGACCTCCGAGGAGGCCGGCCCTGAACGCGCGGACCGCCCGCGGCTGGGGGGAAGAGGCGGCGTCGCGCGAACGGGTCAGCGGCGGCGCCGGCCGCGCGCGTTCTCGAGCTCCTCCTCGGTCACGAGGCCGTCTTCATCCGCGTCCAGGCGGCTGAACATCCAGTCCATGGGGGCGGCGAATTCGTCTTGGGAGAGAGCGCCGCTCTTGTCTTTGTCCATGCGGTCGAAGCCGTCGCCCGGCCCCATGCGCCGGCCGCCGCGACGGCGCTCGCCCGTGCGTTCATTCGCGGCGTCTTTGGCCGCCTCGAGTTCGTCCTTGGTCAGCTGGCCGTCTTCGTTCGTATCGATTTCGGCGAAGCGCGCGGCCTGAAATGCGGCGAGTTCGTCTTTGGAGATCGCGCCGTCGTCGTCCGTGTCGATCTCCTTGATCGGCAGAGGCGGCTTCGGTCCGCGGCGCTCGTCTTCTTCGGCGAAAGCCAGACCCGCCATGGCGGCGGTTCCGAAGAACGCTGCGAGCGCAATCGCTTGTTTTTTCATGCGTAAGTCCTCTCTCTTCGTGGAATTGAAACGTGATCGCGGCGAAACCGGACGCACGCGCCCGACAAAATCCCGCCGGACGTCTGCTAATCTGGCGGCCAGCTGTCGCGAGAGTTCACCACGAAAGTGATTGGAAAGAGACAAATGTCATGGATCGGCGCCGCAGGTCCGCAGGCTCGCGCGACAGTTTTGCGACAGTCGCGACGCACGCAAACGACGCAGCGGCGCCACGAAGAGCAGGATCGACCGGCTGCGCGGGACTGAGATGAGTGAAGACGTCCGAATTCTGATTGTCGACGACGAGGCGGATATCCGCGATCCGCTCGCGATCTATTTGAAGCGGGCCGGTTACGACGCCGCAACGGCCGCCGACGCCGCCGAAGCGCGGGCGGCGCTTCAGGATCGCGGCGCCCCCGTCGATGTGATGCTGCTCGACATCATGATGCCGGGGGAAGACGGGGTTTCGCTTTTTCGCTCCCTCAACCCGGACTCCGTCCCGCCGACGATCTTCCTGACAGCCATGGGAGAAGACACCGACCGCATCGTCGGGCTGGAGCTCGGCGCCGACGACTATGTGGTGAAGCCTTTCAATCCGCGGGAGCTGCTCGCCCGCATCAAGGCCGTTCTGCGGCGCACACGGACGACGCCCGGCGCCGACGCGCTGATCTCAGCTGCGGAGCGCTACACTTTCGACGACTGGACCCTCGACGCCGCGCAGCGCGAACTCATCGGCCCGGACGGCGTCGCGACGTCCCTCTCGGCCGGTGAATTCCGTTTACTGATGACTTTCATAGAGCGGCCGAAGCGAGTTCTCAGTCGCGACCAGCTCCTCGACCTCACCCAGGGCCGCGAGGCGGAAGTCTTCGATCGCTCGATCGACAATCAGGTGAGCCGCCTTCGGAAGAAGATCGAGCCTGACCCGAAAAATCCGAAATACATCAAGACGGTTTGGGGCGGCGGGTATCGCTTCGCCGAACCGCCGCGACGATCCGCGTGAAAGACGACAAGCGTCCGGGCCGCAAGCGTCGGCGGCTGCCGCTCGCAGCGCAGATCGTCGGTCTGGTGGTCGCGGCGCTGACGGTTGCGGTCTTTGTCAACGTCTTCATCGTCACCGGCGAGCGCAGCCTCGCCGTCCGCCTCGCGGTGCGTGCGGAACGGATTGATCGGCTGGTGGCCGCCGTCGATTACCTGCGTGAGCGCGAGGGCGTCGAAGACCGCCAGTTCCGCGCACTCTCGACGCGAGACATGGTCTTTTTCACGCTGGAACGGCGGCTGCCCGTCGGCGCGGAGACGGAGACGGCCCTTGGCAGAGCGCTCAGGAGCCGCCTCGCAGAGGACGGGTTCGGGGGCGTCGTCAGCGTACGACGGTTCCGGCCGACCGAACAGCAGATCAAACGGCTGAATTTCGTCCTGATGCGGCGGGTGGCGGCGGCCCGGGAAGAACGGCGCGGTCGAACCCCGGGCGCACGGCTTGACGATCGCGAGCCGCCGCCAAGACCGTTATCGATCTTCCGGGACGAACGCGGAAGGATCGCTGAGGTCGAAGTCGTCGCGATCGAGGTGGCGGAGGACCTGTGGCTGAACGCGATATTGCGCACGCCGCAGCCACCGAAATTCTCCGGGAGCGCGGCCCTCGCCCTCATCGTCATCCTCGCCGCCGTCTCCCTGACGGGCGCCGTTTTCGCCCGGCGGATCGCCCGGCCGCTCAATCAGCTTGCGGACGCCGCCGACCGGTTCGGCCGCGGCGACGGCGCGCGGCTCGACGGGATCGACGGGCCGGGAGAGGTCGCTCGCGTTCTCGACGCTTTCGAGCGCATGCAGGAGCGCCTTAGCGGGCTCATCGCCGATCAACGCCGCATGCTCGGCGCTGTCGGCCACGACCTCAGAACCCCGCTCGCCAGCCTGCGCATCCGCCTGGAGAACCTCGAGGACGGCGCGCCGGACAAAGTGCGCATGATCGGCATTGTCGATGAAATGTCGCGCATGACGGAGGAAATCCTCGACTGGTCGCGCCATATGGCGGGCGGCGAGGAGACGCGCATGGTCGATCTCCAGTCGCTTCTCGCATCCGTGTGCGAAGATTACGAAGCGCTCGGAAATCCGGTGGTCTGGCGCGAACCGGAGGCGCCTCCGCCGCCCTTCGCCTGCAAGCCGAATTCGCTCAGAAGGGCTGTCCGCAATCTGATCGACAACGCAGTGCGCTACGGCGGCGGTGCGGACGTTTCCCTTCGGACAACCACGGCAGGCGTTGAAATCATCGTTGATGATCAAGGTCCGGGTGTTCCGGAAGCGGAGCTTTTATCTGTCTTCGAGCCTTTCGCACGGGGCGAGACCTCGCGCAATAAGGCGACCGGCGGCGTCGGGCTCGGACTTGCGGTGGTCCAGTCCGTCGCCCGCGCCCATGGCGGTCGCGCGGATTTGCGGAACCGCATGGAGGGCGGCCTGCGCGCTTCGATCGTCCTGCCCGCGGCGGCGGCGCGCTAATCCGGCAGGGAGATGCGGAAGACGGCGCCCTCCGGCCCTGTCCGATGCAGATGCAGGTCGCCTTTGTGGGCGCGGACGAGTTCGTGGGCGATGGCGAGGCCGAGACCGGAGCCGCCTTTGGTTGTCGAGCCGGCGAAAGGCTTGAAGAGGTTTTCGCGCGCCGC
This sequence comes from Pseudomonadota bacterium, assembly GCA_038522735.1. Classification (GTDB taxonomy): domain Bacteria; phylum Pseudomonadota; class Alphaproteobacteria; order Caulobacterales; family Parvularculaceae; genus JBCBJX01. The sequence continues at coordinate 8,899 of JBCBJX010000034.1, read as the reverse complement.
GTCCGGCACGCCGGGGCCCGTATCGGCGATATCGATCAGCACCCGGCCCGCCTCGCGCGACACGGAAACGCGAACGACCCTCTCGCCCTCCTCCTGGATGCGGAGGATCTGGGCGGCGTTGCGCATTAGGTTAAGGAGCACCCGGAAGAGCTGCTCGCGATCGGCGCGTATCGCGAAACTTTCGTCGATATCGATCTCCGTGCGCACGGGCCCGTCCTCCGGCGCCGCATCGAGCCCTGCGTCGGCGACGAGAGGCCGGAGCGGGAACCGCTCAAGCGATAGGGGCGCGTCCCCGACCCGTCCGTAAGCGAGCGTGTCGCGGCAGAGAACGACGGCGCGGTCGAGGCTTTTAAGGAGCCGCGGGGCGAGCTTCGAAACCAGCGGGTCGTCCGAGGCCTGAAGGCGGTCTGAGATCAATTGAGCGCTCGCCAGAACATTCCGAAGGTCGTGGCTGATCTTCGAGACGCCGGCGCCGAGGGCGGCGAGACGCTCTTTGCGGCGCAGGGCGGCGTGCAGCTCGGCCTGCATGTCCGCGAGCACGATTTCCGCGTCGCCGATCTCATCATTGCGGCCGGTGGGCCGCATGATCCGCGTCTCATCTTCCGGATGCCGCTGGAACCGGCGCATGTTGGCGGTGAGCCGCGTCATCGGCCGAACGAGCGCGATGGTGAGCGCAAAATAGACGCTGCCCGCGGTAAAGATGGCGATGCCGAGGGAGAGGACGAGGATGTTCCCGGCGTACGTCCACATCTCTTCTTTCAGGGGACCGAGCGGCACGGTCGCTTCGATCTTCTCACCAGCGCTCAAACGCGGCGTTCCCATGACGATCAGCATACGGTCGTCGTGAGCAAAAAATGTGATCAGCGCCCGCACGGTCTCAAAGATCGGATTGAAGTCGTCGAGATTGACGACGCCCGGCACGAGCGGCGGGCGCTCATCCGGCATCAGAACGAGCTGGCGCATATCGTCCCGTCTGAGGGAAACGGCGTAGACCTCGGCGTTGTTGAGAAGCTCGCGGACAAGTCCGTCGTCGATCATTCCTTCGGGCGCCGCTTCCTGCGCAAGAACGGCGATCTGGGCCGCATCGACGCGATCGCGTAACCAGTCGATGCGGTACTTCCCGATCGACAGGACGAAGACGAAGCTTTCAGCGACCAGAACGAAGACGATCGTCAGGACGAGAAGCTGAAGCGGCAGGGAGACCCGCGTCGTCTCCGGCTCTTTGCGCGTCATGGCCCCGCCCTTCGATCCTTCCCGGTCAGTCAAATAGTCCGAGAAGGCGGACGATGAAACGGGTGCGCTCGGAGAAAAGCGTCGGCGTGTAATAGGCGCCGGCGGCCCGTTTCGACACCTCTCCGAGGGTCGGATAGGGCGCGATATAGCCCGTAAACGCGCTGATCTTCAGTCCTGAAGCGAGGGCGAGCGCCCAGGAGCCGATGAGATCGCCGGCGTTCTTTCCGACGATCGAGGCGCCTAGGATCTCGCCGTTTTTCTTCAGGACGACTTTGACGAGGCCGTCCGTCGCCCGCTCCGCCTGCGCCCGGTCGTTTTCCTCATAGGTCCAGCGTACGATGGTCGCGCCGTCGCCATGTTTGTCACGGGCCTCGGCTTCGGTGAGGCCGATATGGGCGATCTCGGGGTCCGTGTACGTAACGCGCGGGCTCAGCTCTTCTTTGTTCTTCGCCGGCGTCTTGAAGATCATGTTCCGGACGATGATCCCTGAGTGGTAGCCGGCGACGTGGGTGAACTGGCGCCCGCCCGCGACGTCGCCCGCCGCATAGATGCGCTTGTTGGTCGACCGCAGCCGTCCGTCGACGGCGACGCCTTTCGGCGTATAGGCGACGCCCGCCTCATCGAGCCCGAGGCCTTCGACATTGGCGCGTCGGCCGACGGCGACGAGAAGGTGCGAGCCCTCGACCGGCTCCGCGCGCCCTGCGATCTCAACGGCGACGCCTGTCTCGGTCTTGCGCACCGCGTCGCCGGAGGCCCCTTCAAGGATCTCGACGCCTTCGGCGCGCAATTGTCGGAGCACGATCTCCGCAAGCTCCGGGTCTTCGGCGCCGAGAGCTTTCGCCGCCTCGATCACTGTCACCGCGGAGCCGAGACGGCGGTGGGCGTGGGCCATTTCTAGGCCGATGGGGCCGCCGCCGATGATCACGAGATGCGCCGGGCGCTCCGTCAGCTCAAAGAGCGTTTCGTTGGTGAGGAAAGGAACCGCGTCGAGGCCCTTGATCGGCGGGACGAAGGGCGTCGAGCCCGTCGCGATCAGGGCGTGTTTGAAGCGGACGGTGGTCTCGCCGACCGCCGCCTCGCGGGGACCGGTGAACCGCGCGCGGTCCCGCAGGACAGTGCAGCCGAGCCCCTCGAACCGCTCCTGGCTGTCGTGGGGCGCGATGGCGCCGATGACGCCGTGGACGTGCCGGTTCACCGCTGCGAAGTCGATCTCGGGCTCGGCGTTGGGGATCCCGAACTTGTCGGCCGTGCGGAACGCGTGGGCGCGATGTCCGGCCGCGAGCAGCGCCTTCGACGGCACGCACCCGTAATTGAGGCAATCCCCGCCCATCTCGCCTTTTTCGACGAGCACGACCTTTTTGCCGAGCTGCGCGGCGCCCGCGGCGACGGATAGCCCGGCGGAGCCCGCTCCGATGATCAGGATATCGGCGTCGACAGTCGTCACGCCGCGTCCGCCTCGGTCGCCGGATCGACCTTGGTGCCGCGCACGAACCGTTTGTAGGCGACGGGGAGGATGGCGAGAAGCGAAAGCGCGACAATCGGGACGAGAACCGCCGGCTGCGTGAGGAGCCCGGACAGCTTCACCTCGCCGCCTGCGCGCAACACCGCGCCGACGCCGTTGCCTGCGCTCACATAGGCGAAAGCGCCCGGAACGATGCCGATCAGCGTCGCGAAGAAGAAAACGGGGAACCGCACGCCGAGAAAGGCCGGGACCAGATTGACGACGAAGAACGGAAAGAGCGGCACCAGACGCAGGATCAGAAGGTAGGAGAAGGCGTTTTCGTTGAAGCCCCGCCGCATGGGCTCGGAGTACTTCGCTCCGTACTTCTCGAAAAGAGCCCCGAGCGAGGTGCGGGCGGCGAAGAAAATGATCGAGGCGCCGATCGTCGCTGAAACGACGGCGAGAGGCGTTCCGATTACGGTCCCGAAGAGGAGCCCTGCCGAGAGGCTGAGGACGATGGCGCCGGGGATCGAGAGCGCCGTCACCGCAATGTAGACGACCGCGAAGATGCCGAGAGCCGCAAGGCGATTGGCGGCCACGAACGCCTGGAGAGCGTCGTAGTTTTCCCGCAGCGCCGCGATCGACAGGTATCGATGCGCGCCGGACGCGAACACCGCGACGATCCCAACAAGGATGACCGCCAGCGGGATGAAACGGACGATCAGCCCCCGTTTCGATTGCGGCGTCTGCGTTTCGACAGGATCGCTCATCGCTTCACCTCGTTGAGCGACCAGTCATAATCATAGGACCGGATCGAGGTGAGGCCGTCGAGCGCCGCTTTCAGATCGTCGTCGGCGTACTGTCTGATATGGTCGAGCACCTCGGCTTCGCTCCCGCCGAAATCCTTGCGGAACCATTTGTAGATGGTCGAAGCGCTGACCCGCCCGTTCTCAACGGAGACGCCGCGCGGGTGGTTGACGAAGGCGCGGGCGGCGGCGTTGAGATCGTTATCGAGGCTCGCGCCGGTCCAGGGTTTCGCCATCAGATTGGGACAGCCCATGGACGCACAGTTGACGGCGTAGTGGACCCGCGGCTCGTCCCAGAAGGCGCGCAGGATCTCGTGCTCGATATCGTTCAGGGTGAGGACGACGCCGTTCACCTCTGCAAGGTCCCGACCCCATGGACCGATCGAGATGAGGCCGGATTTCAGCTCCCGGATCGATCCGAGCGGATAGTTGTCAAGGATGAGCTTCAGGGTGACGGCGTTATAGAGGTTCGCCCAGTAGGCGAACGCCTCGTCCCGCGTGAGGCGCGTCGGGTCGAGGGCTTCGAGCGAAGCGACATATCCGTCGAGCGCGGCCTTGTCCGGGTCCGTCACCGCGGCGTAGGCGACGAGGTGGATCCCCGTCGCATCGGGCTCGACATATTTTTCGAGAAAATCCGCGTAGGCGCTGTTGTCCACCGGTCCCGCCTCCCCGGAATAGGAGCGGAAGGCGTCGATGTCGGCGCGGGCGGCGCTGATCGACAGGACGGCGGACGCAAGCGCGGCGAAGATAGCGAGTTTCGGCATCGGGCGGCTCCCCTTTGAAACGGTCAGCGGGCAGGTAACACGCCGGACGCCCGCTCGCCTCTCACGGGGCTGCGAGACCGGTCACGGCCCCGTCAGCATCCCCGTGCGCCCCGCACCAGGGCGATCTTGATTGACCCGCCGCCCTCCAGCGTGTATCGCCCGCGGCTCGCAGAAATTCGACCGAATTCCGGGGCCGACCGATGAAACGCACATATCAACCGAGCCGTCTGGTGCGCAAACGCCGCCACGGCTTCCGCGCCCGCAAGGCGACCAAAGGCGGCCAGAAAATTCTCGCCGCGCGACGCGCCAAGGGCCGCAAGAAGCTTTCCGCTTGAGGGCCGCCTGAGGGCGGCGTCGCGCATGGCGCGGCCGCTTCCGACCATTCGCAAACGCGCGGATTTCCTGCGCGCGCGGTCGGGTCCGAAATGGGGCTCGCCCGCTTTTTTGTTGCAGAAGCGCCCTCGAGGGGACGACGACCCGGCCGTCCGCTTCGGATACACGGTGACGAAGAAGATGGGCGGCGCGGTCCAGCGCAATCGGATCAAGCGCCGCCTGCGCGCGGCGGTCGCTCTCGCCGCGCCCCTCAAAGCCGAAGCCGGCTGCGACTATGTGGTGGTGGCGCGCCGGGCGGCTCTGACGCTTCCTTTCGCCCGACTGCTTGACGATTTCGAAACCGCGTTAGTAAGGCTCGCTCGCCCCCGCCCGGCGCCCGAAACGGGCGCGCCGCCCAAGTTTTGAAGCGCGCCCGCCGCGCCCCGCCAGGAAGGCGTCCCATGGACCGCAACACAATTCTCTTCATCGCGCTTTCCGCCCTGCTCTACTTGGCGTGGAACCAGCTTGTTCTTCAGCCAAGCGTCGAGCGAAACCGCGCCGAGCGCGAGCAGCAGGAGACGACGGTCGCCGACGCCCTCGGCGGCGGCGCCGTGGGCGCGACGGCGGGCGTCGAGGTTCCCCGGCCGGAGGCGCTCGCCCGCGCGCCAGGCCGCATTACGATCGCAAGCCCGGAGATCGACGGCTCGATCAACCTCCAGGGCCTCCTCATCGACGACGTGAAGCTCACCCAGTTCCGCGAGACGCTTGAGGACGGCAGCCCCGAGGTGGACGTTCTGAATCCCGTCGGCGCGAACGATCCGTTCTATGCGCGCCTCGGCTGGGCGGGCGCCGGCGCGCCGAACGCGGAGGACATCTGGTCGGCCCCCGCCGGCGCGCGCCTCACGCCGACGACGCCGGTGACGGCGACCCTGCGCAAGGAGGGCGTCCTTTACGAGACCCGGCTCTCCATCGACGAGCACTACATGATCACCGCCGACATGCGGGCGACGAACGAGACGGGGCGCTCCGTCCAGCTGGTCCCGATCGGCGAGGTGCGCCGGTTCGGCATTCCGGACGGCTTTGAGAACTTCATGATCTCCCATGAAGGCGCCGTCGGCGTGGTGAGCGGTAAAAGACACCTGCGGAAGTACAAGAAACTCGCAGACAACCCGATCGCCGATCAGGGGACGGGCGGCTGGGCCGGGATCGCCGGCAAATACTGGATGGGCGCCGTCATTCCGCCCCAGGACGAGGTGTTCGGGGCCCGCTTCGACCAGGTCGGCTCCGCCGCCGCGCCGGTCTACCGCAGCGCCTTCGAGCTTCCGCCCCGGGAGATCGCGCCCGGCGACGCCGCGGACGTGACCGTGCGCGCCTTTGCGGGCGCGAAGACCGTGAAGACCCTGCGGGACTATCAGAAATCGATGGAGAAGGGCGGCCTCGACGTCATGCAGTTCGACTGGGCCGTCGACTGGGGAAACTTCTTCTTCCTCACCCGGCCGATCTTCTCGGTCCTGCATTTCTTTGCGGAACTGACGAAAAACTACGGCGTCGCCATTCTGCTCCTGACGCTCGCGATCAAGATCGTCCTCTTTCCCCTCGCCAATAAGGGCTTTGAGTCCATGGCGAAGATGAAAGAGCTGCAGCCGAAGGTGAAAAAGCTGCAGGAGCGGTACAAGGAGGATAAGCAGAAGCTGCAGCAGGAGATGATGACGCTCTACCAGAAGGAGAAGGTGAACCCGATGGCCGGGTGCCTCCCGATCCTCGTGCAGATGCCGATCTTCTACGCGCTCTACAAAACGCTCTACGTGACCATCGAGCTGCGCCACCAGCCCTTCCTTTATATCCGCGACCTCTCCGAGCAGGACCCGACCACCATCTTCAACCTTTTCGGGCTCCTCCCCTTCGACCCGACGGTCCTGCCCCTGATCGGCCCGTTCCTCGGGGTCGGCATTCTGCCGCTCCTCATGGGCGTCGCCATGTGGTTCCAGACGAAGCTCAATCCGCCGGCGGCGGACCCGATGCAGGCCCGCATCTTTGCGCTCCTCCCATTTATCTTCGTCTTCATCTTCGCGCCTTTCGCCGCGGGCCTCGTCCTCTACTGGTTCTGGAACACGTTCCTGTCCGTCCTCCAACAATACGTCATCATGCGACGGAACGGCGTCGAGGTGAATCTCGCCGAGAACCTGAAGCTGCCGGATGCAGTGAAAAAACTGATGCCTGGCGCGAAGAAATCCGAAGGCTGATGGAGGTCGACGACGCGGCTCTCGAAGAGGGCCGCCTCCTCTTCGCAAAAGAGTGCGCGTTCCTGCGCGGGGTCGTCGATATGGAGGGCCTGCCGGACGACGATCTGCCGGAGGTCGCCTTCGCAGGGCGCTCGAATGTCGGAAAATCCTCCCTCCTCAACGCGCTGACGGGCCGCAAGGACCTCGCCCGGACCTCCAACACGCCGGGGCGGACGCGGGAGCTTAATTTCTTCACCCTCGACAACCGCCTCCGCCTCGTCGATCTGCCGGGATACGGCTACGCCAAAGCGTCGCGCGCCCTCGTCGAGCAGTGGACCAAGCTGACGCGCGATTTCCTGCGCGGCCGCCCGAACCTCCGCCGGGTGAGCATCCTCATCGACGCGCGCCACGGGCTGAAAAAAACCGACGAGGAGCTGATGGGCCTCCTCGACACCGCCGCCGTCGTCTACCAGATCGTCCTTACCAAGACCGATAAGATCAAGCCGACGGCCGTCGCGGCCCTCGCCGACGCAACGGCCGAAGCGATCCTGAAACGCCCCGCGGCGTATCCGCAGGTCTTCGCAACCTCGTCGGAGAAGGGCGACGGCCTCGCGGAACTGCGCGCCGAACTCGCCGCTCTGGCCGCCTAGGGGCGAAGCGCTCTATTTTGTCCGCTCACCCCCGCGACGGCGGGCGCCTCCGGCCGCCGGTCCGGAGCTTTCCGAGGGAGGTCCCGGCTTTCGCTGGGATGAGCGCAGACGTGGTCACGAACACTCCGGACCTGTCCGATCTCGCCGCCGACTTTCTCTCAGCCCTCCAGGGCGAGCGGCGGGCGAGCGCCTACACGCTGCGCAATTACGGCGCGGCGCTGGAGAGGTTTGAGGCGTTCCTCATGGGCCATCTTGGCGAGCGTCCAAGCCTCGCCCACCTAGCAGCCCTGAAGCCGGCGGATATCCGCGCCTTTCTCGCCGACCGCCATTCGGAGGGCGTCTCGACGGCGACCCTCGCCCTCGATCTCTCCGCCCTCAAATCTTTCTTCAAGCGCCTCGCCCGCACCCGCGGCGTCTCCGCCGCGGCGGTGAACGCCGTCCGCGCGCCGCGCGTCCAGAAGCCCCTGCCGCGACCGGTGGCGACGGAGGACGCGCTCGCGCTCACCCAAACGGCGGACGTGAAAACCTGGATCAAAAAGCGGGACCGGGCGCTCTTCGCCCTCCTTTACGGCGCGGGGCTCAGGATCTCCGAAGCCCTCGCGCTGAACGACGGCGCAGCCCCCCTCGGCGAAACGCTCCGCATCCGCGGCAAAGGCGGCAAGGACCGGGAGGCGCCCGTGCTGCCGGTCGTCTCGGGTTTGATCGAAGACTATCGGGACGCCCGCCCCTTTGCGCCGGCGCCCGACGGACCGCTCTTTATCGGCGCGCGCGGGGGGCGCCTCGGAGCGCGCGCCGCGCAGAAGGCGATGGAGAAAGAGCGAGGCCGCCTCGGACTGCCGGAAACCGCGACGCCGCATGCGCTCCGCCACGCCTTCGCGACGGATCTTCTGGCCGCCGGCGGCGACCTGCGCGCCGTACAGGAACTGTTGGGACACGCGTCCTTGGAGGCGACCCAGCGCTATACGAAGGTGGAAGTCGAACGGCTCGTCGCCGCTCACCGCGCCGCGCATCCACGCGGGCGGTGAGCGGCGCGTGCGCTTAAATCGTCATGCCGCCGTCGATATCGATCGCGGCGCCGGTGATGTAGGAGGCCTCGTCGCTTGCAAGAAACGCCGCGAGCGCAGCCACCTCTTCGGGTTTTCCGTAGCGGCGGAGGGCCGTCAGCGGCGTGAGGAATTTCGCGACCTCACCATCGGCCGGGTTCAGGTCCGTATCCACCGGACCCGGCTGGATGACGTTGACGAGAATATTCCGTGGCCCGAGATCGCGCGCCCAGCCTCGAACGAGGCCGGCGACCGCCGCCTTGGTCGCTCCGTAAACGGCGCCGCCTGGAACCGGAACCGTATGGGCGTTCACCGAACCGATGACGATGATCCGCCCGCCATCGGAGATATGATCCGCGGCGGCGCGGGTGCCGGCGAAGACGCCGTCGACGTTCACGGAGAACTGTCCGCGATAGTTCTCGAAGGTG
>JBCBJX010000033.1:0-28660 GCA_038522735.1 Pseudomonadota bacterium | reverse complement strand
GTGCGCCAGTCCGGCGAGGGGGAGCGCTTCACCGTCTACGGACGCCTGACCGAGGTCGACTGGCTCCTCGTCGGCGAGCCCGGCCGCGTCGCCGGCTATCTCTACGCGCCGCTGGCGACGGAACTCCCCGGAGACCTCCGCCTCGCCGGCGCCCCCGTCCGCACCCCCCGCCTCTGCCGCCGCTGGGAAGCGAACCTGGTGGTGAAAGGCGCGCCGCAGGCGCTGACCGGCACGGCGTGCACGGAGGATGGGGTGCGGTGGCGGCGGGCTGGGGTTTGAGGGGGCGCTTATTTGTGGGCGCACAGCGCTGCTGAGCAAGAAGTCGTTCCGCATTCGCACAATAATCATTGTCGCAAATTCATCGTCGAGTTGGTTGGGCTAGTTGCACGTCTTTCGCTCGCATAACTGAATCCGGTTACGAGCAAACGTATTTGTCCAGCGCTCGCCGGCCCAAGGACATTCCGCCCGGATGAGGCGCGAAGAGTTGATTGAGCCGCCCTTTTTACGAGAAAACATCCGCCACGACTCGCGGGAAATTCTCTAACGTGATACCAATCCATCAACCAAGCATGCGGAGGGTTTGGCATGGAGTATTGCAAACGCACCTTGTGCGCAGTCGTTGCACTGTTACATTTCGTGCTCTCTAGCAGTATTGCGGACGCAAAGTTTTTATCGCCCGATCCAATCGGTTACCGGGACCAACTTAATCTATATGCCTACGTTCATAATGATCCAATAAATAGCACTGATCCGAACGGTGAAATTGCTATCCCGCTTATAATACCCGTAGTGGTAGTGCTGGGCGGCTGCTTTTTATTTTGCGATGATATTATAGAGCCGAATGATGGCGAATTTCTTACGGATAATGTCCTCACCGAGCCTTTGGAAATGGCGGGTCACCGGAAGAATCAAAGACCTTCCAACCGACCAAAACATGAGGAGGGCGATGCGCGCCGCAAAAAAGATGGCGGAGGTGAAAAAGGCGACGATAGACGAGACCCGCCTCGCCAAAAGCCACCAGGACATAAAGGGCCATGGCCGCCGAAGGATGGTGGAGCTTCAATTACTCCGATTAGCCAGCCATTGCAAGAAGGACAACCGGAAAGCGCGCATGATATTGTTGATCACAGCGAAAGCGAACCAGACGTGACAAATCGAGAAATGGATGAAGGACAGTAAGAAGTATTATTAGATGTCGAAAAAGCCGGAAAAAGCTGAGGAGTTATTTAATCGAGCCTTGGAGTTGGCTAGATCTGAACCACCAGATTTTGCTGGGGCCGAACAGCTGCTGTTGCAAGCGCAAAATATAGGATTACCCAAGGCCGACTACGCGTTAGGCAGCTGGTACTTCTTTGGCCGGCACTATGATAAAAATGTTGATCGAGGCATAGCCTTAATGACTAAAGCTGCGGATGCTGGGGTTGTTGATGCGGCTTTAGAGTTAGCAATTGCCTATGAGCGAGGTGAAGAGGTTGTTCAAAATTATGAGGCCGCTCTTCTGAGTTACTTTCAAGCAGCACTACTAAATAATGCGCAGGCATGTTTCGAAATCCATAGATTCTTTTATCACGGATTTGTAGGCGTAAAAAGTGAACTCCTCAGCGAGTTTTGGAGAAAAAGAGCAGAAGCGCTTGGTTATGAGGATAATGAATCTTAGAATCGTAGCGATTGCGTTATTAATGAAAATGATCTACCGGCCGATGATATTTGTATTTCAAGGTATTATTGCATTAGTACTTTCGAGCGTCCTTCTTTCAGAAGCCATGGCGGCTGTGCGGGAAGACAGCCAGCCCACCATGCAAGTCGATTTCGAGCAGAGTTCGGATTTTTTATCGATCAAGCTTGCTGTTGATAGACTTTTGGCTCCGGGTACGCCGACCGAAGAAACGCGCGAGGCGGTAGAAGCGCTTGCTGCCGCCGCGTCCAGCATGGCCGGCGACGCCGCCCCGCCCTCACGCAAGATCGCCGCGGTCCGCACCGTTCTTTACCAGCCCGGTCCGTGGAACGACGAGCGGCCGTTCGGTTACGATCACGACGACCCGCTGGGCCGAAATCTCGATAACAAGCTGCTCGCCACGTATCTGCGCACGCGCGAGGGCAACTGCGTTTCCATGCCCATTCTGTTTGCGATCCTGGCGCAGAAGCTCGGCGTGGACGTCTCGCTCAGCACCGCGCCGGCCCATGTGTTCGTGAAGTTCCGCGACGAGACCGGACAGATCGTCAATCTGGAAACCACCAGCGGCGCTCTGCCGGCGCGAGACGAATGGATCGCCGGGCAGATGGGCGTCACGGACGAGGCGATTGAGAATGGAATATTTCTGAAGACCATGTCAGCGGAGGAGAGCGCGGCGGTCATCGCCTACACGCTGGTCGAGCAGGCGATGGCCGAGAGGCGTTATTCCGACGTGCACGTCGTGGCCGAGCAGCTTCTCGAGATCAACCCGGTGTTCGTGGAGGCGCTACTCGCGACCGGCTCCGCATGGTGGGGGATCATCCAGACCGAGTTCGTCGAAAAGTACCCGGACCCAAACGACATTCCATCGGAGCTGCGGCCCCGGCTACAGCACGCCTACCGACAGAACGCCGCGGCGTTCGAACGGGCGGAGGCGCTAGGCTGGCGCGAACCGCAACCCGAATAGGCGACGACCATTTGGCATTGGTCGTCAGTGGCGGCTTCTCCGAACGCCAAGAGACACAGCAAGTCGATCCCTTCGACGGCATGCCCGCCGAGCGTCTTCAGCCCCTTCCGGTGTGGATCGACACTGTTGCGAAAAGGGTCGTTTTTCCGCTAGTTTCTTAATGCAAACGATTTCAAGGGCTTGGCGGTCGCGAAAAGCTGTTGCGAAATAGAGCCTCGATGGTTGCGCTGGACCTGTATGCCCCAAACAGGATGTCAGGCCCGCCATTTCGACGGATCACATCTTCCCATATGTTCCGCCTGTTCGTCCCGCCCCCTCAATCCCTCCCCCCAAAAATCCGAAGCCTTCGCGAGCCGTCCGCTTCCTCTTCGCGGAAGTCGACGGCGAGGGTGTCGTAGAAGCCGGCGAGGGCCTGTTCTTCGGCGAACCGCAGCGTCGGGTAGTGGCCGGGGAGTTCCGGGAAGCGTTCGAGGCTTGCGGCTTCGGCCATGAAGGCGTTCCAGATGCGGGCCGGGGCGTCGCCGCCGGTCACCTGGTTCATGGGGGCGTAATCGTCCTCGCCGACCCAGGCGCCGGCGACGACGGAGGCGGAGTATCCGACGAACCAGGCGTCGCGCCAGTCGTTCGTGGTCCCCGTTTTGCCGACGGCGCGTCCGCCGCCGATATCGGCGCGCCGGCCCGTGCCCCGGTCCATCACCTGGTGCATCATATGGGTGATGTCGTCGGCGTAGGCGGCGGAGAAGAGAAGCTGCGGCTCGGCGGGCTCGAAGGCGTAGATCGGCGCGCCGTCGCGGGTCTCGACGGAGACGAGGACGTGGGGCTCGGCTCCGAGGCCCCGGGTCGCGAAGGGGATGTAGGCGGAGGTGAGGATTTCGAGGGTCGTCGCGAAGGCGCCGAGCGCGAGGGACGGGTGCTCGTACATCTCGCTCTCGACGCCGAGGGCGCGGGCGGTCGTCAGCACCCGGTCGCGGCCGACGGCTTCTGAGACCTGCACCGAGACGGTGTTGATGGAGCGCTCCATCGCCTCGACGAGGCGGACGGGGCCGACATAGGTGTTCGAATAATTGCTCGGCCGCCAGCCTTCCACCTCGATCGGCGCGTCGAGGAAAAGGGTGCGCGGCGTCATCCCGCGCTCAAGGGCGGCGAGGTAGACGAAGGGCTTGAAGGCCGAGCCCGGCTGGCGGAGCGCCTGGGTCGCCCGGTTGAACTGGCTTTCGGTATAGGACTTGCCGCCGACGACGGCGAGGACGCCGCCGTCGGTCGCATAGGCGATGAGGGCGCCTTGCGAGAACCCGCCCGCCTCGCCGTCCGCCTCGATGACCGAGACGACCGCGGCCTCGGCGGCGGCCTGCAGGCGCTTGTCGAGGGTCGTCTTCACGACGAGGTCGTCGGAGAGCGTGATGTCCGCCCGGTCGCGCAGCTTCGCCGTCACATAGTCGATGAAATATCCGTAGACGGCGTCCTTCGCGCCGTCGACGACCTCGGCCGGCTCGGCCTTGGCGAGCTCGGCGGTCTCGCGGTCGAGCCGTCCGTCCTCCACCATATTGTCGAGGACTTCCGCGGCGCGGCGATAGGCGCCTTCCGGGTTCGTCGTCGGGGCGAGGGTGGAGGGCGCCTTCGGGAGGGCGGCGATGACGGCGGCCTCGGCGAGGGTGAGGTCGCGGGCGGATTTGCCGAAATAGATCCGGCTCGCCGCATCGACCCCGTAAGCGCCCGCGCCGAGATAGATGCGGTTGAGGTAGACGGAGAGGATCTCGTCCTTCTCATAGCGCCCCTCGATCCAGATCGCGAGGAGGGCCTCCTTCGCCTTGCGGGTCGCCGTCTGCTCCGCGGAGAGGAAGGCGTTCTTCGCGAGCTGCTGGGTGATGGTCGAGCCGCCCTGGACGATGGCGCCCGAGCGCACGTTGACGACGAAGGCGCGGGCGAGGCCCCGGGGGTCGATCCCGCCATGGGTGTAGAAGCGCCGGTCCTCCGTCGCGAGCACCGCGTCGATGAGGTCCTGGGGCAGGTCTTCGATGGCGACCGTCTCGCCGTAATCGGAGCCGCGGGAGGCGAGCTCCTCGCCGTTTCTGTCGAGGATGACGAGGCTCGGCGGCCGGTTCGCGTCCCACAGATCGACGTCGCCCGGCAGCCGCGGCGCGTAGAGGACGAAGACGCCGAAGACGGCGACGGCGAGGGCGGTGAGGCCGTTCGAGGCGGCGGCGAGGGCGAGGCGCTTCGGCCCGAAGACGCCTTTCAGGAATTTCGGCCCCTCCCGGCCCTCGCCGACGGAGAAGCGCTTCGCCCAGTCGTCGCGCCGGAACCGGGGGCCCGCGGCGGTGAAGCGCTCGCGCAGAGACGCCCAGCGGCCCCGGAGCCGTCGGCCCGTCCGCCGGCTCCAGTCCCGCAGCGCCTCGAAAGTTTGGCGTCCCCGTCGCATGCTGGTCTCCCGTCAGCGACCGAGCTGACAAGCAACGGGGGCGAACTTGGGGCGGAACGGGACGGATTCCAAGGCGGGCGGGCCCGCCGGACCGGCGCTTGAGCCAGGGTACTGGCGCCGGAAAACCCTCGCGCAGATGAGCGATGCGGAGTGGGAGGCCCTCTGCGACGGCTGCGGGCGGTGCTGCCTCGTCCTCATCGAGGAGGAAGATGTCGGCGACATCTGGGAGACGGACGTGCACTGCCGCCTCTACGACCCAGCCGCCCGTCGCTGCCGGGACTATGCAAACCGCCACGAGAACGTGCCGGACTGCGTGCGCCTCTCTGCGGCGACCGTGCCGCAGCTTCCCTGGATGCCGGAGACCTGCGCCTACCGCCTCGTCGCGGAGGGGCGGGACCTCTTCGACTGGCATCCGCTCGTTTCCGGCGATCCTGACGGCGCGGCGAAGGCGGGCGTCGCCGTCCCGAAACGGGGCACGCGGGCGGAGGACCGGGTCTCCGACCCCTTGGAAGACCGCATCACCCGCCGCCGGTTCAAGGCGCCGCGCCGCCGGGGATAAGATTTCATATGGAGCTTGTACGGATTTTCCGTTGACGGCGTGACGGTCCCGTGCTAGCAATCCGTCATAATCGGAAATTGCGTCGGCGGTCTCTCCTTCCCCGGAGATGAAAGATCGCTGAGGAGAAGCCTCGCCGTGCGGCCGCCTTGGGGCGCGCGGGGACGACGCCTGACGGACCTGCAGCAGTGACGAAACGCAAGACCCCGCGCGCGACGAAATCCGCCGCCGCCTGGGAAGCCGCGCGCATCGCCTTCGAGGCGGGCGGCGGTTCTATCGCCGAGGTCGCGGCCACCCTCGGCGTCGCGACATCGACGGTGCGTCGCCGCGCCCGGCGCGAAGGCTGGACCGGCTATCCGCCGCGTAACGCCGACCGGAGCCCTCTGATGACGGAGGGCCCGCCGCCCGCCGCAATCGGCCGCGACGCCGCGCGCCTCGGCGATATGGAGGCGCTGCTCGACGCGGAAATCGCCGTCCTTCAGCGCCGGCTCTCCCCGTCGGTCGCCTCGACGAGCGCCGACGACGAACGCCGCGCGCGAGCCCTCTCCGGGCTCATCCGGGTTTTTGAGAAGGTGATGGAGATGAAGAATACGCTCCTCGAACAGAACCGCGCCGCCGAGCGAAAAGACGACGCAGACGGCGCAAAACGCGCCGACGACGTCCGCGCTGAAATTCAACGCCGCCTCGATCGCATCCTTGCCGACGAAGGTCTGGCGGAGCTGGCTGCAAAGCCTTCTGCCGACGGAGCTTGAGGGGCTTCTCCATGACTGGCCGTTCTGGGCCCGGCCGGACCAGCTGCCGCCTGCCGACGAGGCGTGGACCGTCTGGCTTCTCCTCGGCGGGCGGGGCGCCGGCAAGACCCGGGCCGGCGCGGAATGGGTGCGCGCCCTCGCCGAGGCGGGCGGCGTCGGGCGCATCGCCCTCGTCGGCGAGACCTACGGCGACGTCCGCTCGGTGATGATCGAGGGTGAGAGCGGGCTTCTCGCGATCGCTCCTGACGGCGCGCGGCCGACATTCCTCGCCGCGCGCCGGCGCCTCGAATGGCCGAACGGCGTTGTTGCCGAGGCGTTCTCCTCGGAGGACCCCGACGGCCTGCGCGGCCCCCAGTTTGCGGCCGCATGGAGCGATGAGATCTGCAAGTGGGCGTACCCGGAGGAAACCTGGAGCAATCTCCAGCTGGCGCTGCGGCTCGGCGACCGGCCGCGCCAGGTGGTCACCACGACGCCCCGGCCGACGGCGCTCCTGAAGCGCCTGATGGAAAAAGAGACGACCCGCATCGCCCGGGCGAGCACCTATGAGAACCGGGCGAACCTCGCGCGGTCGTTCCTCACCGAGATCGTCTCCGAATACGAGGGCACCCGCCTCGGCCGGCAGGAGCTGATGGGCGAGGTGGTGGATGATGTCGAGGGCGCCCTCTGGACATGGTCGATGATCGAGGCGGCGCGCATCTCCGCCGCGCCGGAGCTTTCACGCATCGTCGTCGCCGTCGATCCGCCGGCGAGCGCCGGTCCCGATGCGGATGAATGCGGCGTCGTCGTCGCGGGGCGCGGGGAGATCGACGGCGACCCCGTCGCGTTCGTCCTCGCGGACCGCTCGGCCGGCGGCCTCGGCCCCGCGGAGTGGGGCGCCCGCGCCGTCGCCGCGGCGGAGGAATTCGGCGCAGGGCGCATCGTCGTGGAGGCGAACCAGGGCGGCGAGATGGCCCGCGCCGTCATCGCGCAGGTTGATCCGTCGGCGCCCGTGAAGCTGGTGCGCGCGACGCGCGGCAAGTCCCTGCGGGCGGAGCCCGTGGCGGCGCTCTACGAACGCGGCCGCGTCCGCCATGTCGGCGCGTTTCCGCGGCTTGAAGACCAGATGACGCGTTTCGACGGCACGGCGCGGTCGGTCGGCGGCAGTCCGGATCGGCTCGACGCTCTCGTCTGGGCGATCGGCGAGCTGATGTTCGGCGCCCCGACGGAGCCCCGCGTACGGAGGTTCTAGCGCTTCTCCCCTCTCCCCTGGGAGAGGGGCCGGGGGTGAGGGGGAGCGATGTCTTCCCGCTTCGGAAGGCCGGCGCGCGTCGCCGGCCGGATCGTCCGCTAACCACGGTTCTTGAGGAGAGGGCGCTCCCCCTCACCCCAAACCCCTCTCCCAAAGGGAGAGGGGCTTTTGTTGGAGAGATGAAATATGCCTGACGCCAACACCCCGCCCGACGCGAAGGCGAGCCGCGCACGGCCGCTGATCGCCTATGCGAGCGCCGGGCGGCCCGTCTGGACGCCGCGGGACTACGCCTCCCTCGCGCGGGAGGGCTATCAGAAAAACGTCGTCGCCCACCGCTGCATCCGGATGATCGCCGAGGCGGCGGCGTCCGTGCCGTTGATGGCGGTGGAGGACGGCCGCCGGCTCAGCGTCCACCCGCTCCTTGATCTCGTGGAACGGCCGAACCCGGAGCAGACGCGCTCGGAGCTTTTCGAGGCGTTCTACGGCCACCTGCAGACGGCCGGAAACGCCTACATGGAGGCCGCCTCCATCGGCGGCGCCGTGCGCGAGCTCTTCGTTCTGCGGCCGGACCGCATGCATGTGCGCCTCTCCGACACCGGCTGGCCCGCGGCCTACGACTACACCGTCGGCGGACGGACGGTGAGCTTTCCCGTCTCCCGGGACGCCGCCCCGACGATCCTCCATATGCGGCTCTTCAACCCGACGGACGACCATTACGGCCTCTCGCCGCTTGAGGCCGCCGCCGTCGCGATCGACGTCCACAACGCGACCCAGAGCTGGAACAAGGCGCTCCTCGACAATGCGGCGCGGCCCTCGGGCGCCCTCGTCCACTCTGGGGGAGAGGGTGCGCGGGAGCTGACCGACGCCCAGTTCGACCGGCTGAAGCAGGAACTCGAAGACATGTTCCAGGGCGGCGCCAACGCCGGGCGGCCGCTTCTCCTCGACGGCGGGCTCGACTGGCGGCAGATGGCCCTCTCGCCGACGGATATGGACTTCATCAGCGCCAAGAACTCCGCCGCGCGCGACATCGCGCTCGCCTTCGGCGTGCCGCCCATGCTGCTCGGCATTCCAGGCGACAACACCTATTCCAACTATCGCGAGGCGAACCTCGCCTTCTGGCGCCTCGCCGTCGCGCCGCTCGCGGAGAAAGCCGCGAGCGCGATCTCGAAATGGCTGGGCCCCGCCTTCGGCGGCGTCGAGCTCCAGTGCGATCTCGACGCCCTCGACGCCCTGAGCTCGGAACGGGACGCCCGCTGGCGGCGCATCGCGTCTGCGGACTTTCTCACCGATGCGGAGAAACGCCGGCTCCTCAAGATCGACGGGGAGGGCTGAGGAATGGCGTTCGCGACCATTGAAGGCCTCGCCGCCGTGTTCGGAGAGCCGGACGAAAACGGCGACGTCATCCGCCCCGGCGCCTTCCGCGCGACACTTATCCAACGCCCCGCGTCCGCGGTTAGGATGCTTTATCAGCATAAGGCGGACGAGCCGATCGGCCGCTGGCGGAGGTTGCGTGAGACGGAACGCGGATTGCTCGCCGAGGGGGAGATCTCCCTCGACACGGAACGGGGCAGAGAGGCCTGGAGCCTCGCTCGTTTCGGCGCTCTCGACGGGCTCTCCATCGGCTTCCGTACAAGGATCGCCCGACCGGCGCCCGGCGGGCGCGAGCTTCTCGCCGTCGATCTCTGGGAGATCTCCATGGTGACGTTTCCGATGGCGCCCGGCGCGCGCCTCACCCGCATCGGCGAGTTGGAGGACGCGCCCGTGCGCGCCGCCGCGAGCCGCCTTCTTAGAGCCGTATCCTGAAAGGAGCCGAACGGATGAGCCTTGAGACCAAAGCCCCTGAAACGAAGGCGCTCGACGACGTGCAGGACGTGCGCCGCGCCGTCGGCGAGTTCCTGAACGCCTTCGAACTATTCAAGGAGGAGAACGACCGGCGCCTCGATGATATCGAGACGCGCGGCGCGGCCGATCCGCTCTCGGACGACAAGCTCGACCGCATCAACCGCGCCCTCGACGCCCAGCAGTCTCGCCTCGACCGCCTGGCGCTGGAGAAGAGCCGCCCGTCCCTCGGCGCGGAGGACGGCGCGCGCGAACGCAAGCAGGCCGTGCGCGCCTATATGCGCGCTGGCGACGCCGCCGGCCTCGTCGCGCTTGAAGAAAAAGCCCTCAGCATCGCAACGGATGCGGAGGGCGGCTATCTCGCCCCCCTCGAAACCGAGCGGATGATCAATGAGGCGGTGCGCGACATCTCGCCGATCCGCCAGACCGCGACCGTCCGCCAGATCGGATCGGCGTCGTTTCGCAAGCCGGTGAGCGCCGCGGGCGCGGAGGCCGGCTGGGTCGGCGACAAGGATCCGCGCACGGAGACCGACACGCCGGACCTGCGGGTCGTCGATCTGCCGACAGCGGAGCTTTACGCAATGCCGGCGGCGACGCCGACGCTTCTTGAGGACGCCGTCGTCGATGTGGAGCAATGGCTCGCCGACGAGGTGCGCGCCGAGTTCGCCGCCCAGGAGGGCGCGGCCTTTGTGGCGGGGACGGGCACGAACCAGCCGCGCGGGTTTCTCAATTACACCGCCGTCGCGGAAGGCTCCCAGGTCTGGGGCCAGATCGGCTATATCGCGACCGGCGTTTCCGGCGCCTTCGCCGCGTCGAACCCGGCCGACGACATCATCGACCTCATCTACACGCCGAAGGCGACCTATCGCGGGAACGGCCGGTTCGTCATGAGCAAGTCGACCGTCGGCGCCGTCCGCAAGCTGAAGGACGGTGATAACAACTATCTGTGGCGCCCCTCCGCCGACCCGGGCGTCGGCGCGACCCTCATGGGCTATCCGATCACGGAAGCCGAGGAGGTCCCGGCCATCGGCCCCGACGCGCCGGCGATCGCCTTCGGCGATTTCGCCCGCGGCTATCTCATCGTCGATCGGGTGGGCCTGCGCATCCTGCGCGATCCGTACTCGGCGAAGCCCTATGTCCTCTTCTACACGACCAAGCGCGTCGGCGGCGGGGTGCAGGACTTCGAGGCGATAAAGCTCCTGAAGTTCGGAACCTCCTGAGGAAAGCGGGACCCCGTGCTGACGATCCTGACACCCCCGGCCGTCGAGCCCGTCTCCATCGACGAGGCGAAGCGGCACCTGCGCCTCTCTTCGAACGCGGAAGACGCCGCGATCGCGCGGCTTATCGCGGCGGCGCGGCGGGTGGTGGAGGAGCGCACAGGCCGGGCGCTCGTCGCGCAAGCCGCGCGCCTCACGCTGGACGCGCCGCCTGCGGACGTCGCGACGTTTCCGCGGGCGCCCGTCCTCTCCTTCGACGCCGTGGAGGTGGAGACCGAGGCGGGCCAGTGGTCCGCCGTCGATCCCGGCCTCTACGCCGTCGAGACAGGTGAGGGCGCGCGGATCGCGGCGACAGGCTTCTGGCCGCGACCGGCCTCGCCCATCGCGGGCGTCAGGATCGATGCAAGCGTCGGTTACGGCGGCGCGGGCGCGGCGCCGGAAGAGCTTCAGCAGGCGGTGCTTCTCCTGACGGCGCATCTTTATGAGCGGCGAGAGCCGGCGGACGATGGGCGGGTCTACGTCCTTCCCCACTCGATCGAGGCGATGCTCGCCAGCTATCGGAGGCCGCGCCTGTGACCCTCGACCTGCGCGACCGGCTGACCCTCTACCGCACGGAGCGCACGCCCGATGCGGGTGGCGGCGCGGCGACCGCCCGCGCGCCGATAGCCTCCCTCTGGGGCGAGGCGACGGCGCTTCCGGCGGTGCGCGAAACCGCCGGGGAGAAGGACGCCTTCCGTCGGCGCTATACCGTGCGGCTGCGGACGGAGGACTACACCCGCGAGGCGTCGCACCTCGATCTCCACGGGATCCGGCTTCGAATTCAAAGCGCGGCGCCCGCCGTCGGCGGAGCGCCCTTCACCATCCTGACCTGCGAGGAGGCGCACCCATGAGCGACGCCAGCTGGGCCGTCCAATCGGCCGTCTACGCCCAATTGCGCGCCGACGCGCGCGTTCAGGCGACGATCGGCGATCCGGCGCGCATCTTCGACGCGCCGCCGGAGACCGCCGTCTTCCCCTATCTCACCATCGGCGAAACGCGGGTCTCGGACTATCCGGGCCTTGCGGGCGGCTTCGAGCACGATCTCCGGCTCTACGCCTATTCCCAGTACGCCGGTCGGCGGGAGGTGAAGCGCATCATGTCCGCCGTCTACGACGCGATCCACGAGACCGCCTTCGATGTCCCGGGCTTTCGCCTCGTCAACATGCGCTACGTCTTCGCCGACGTCCTGCGCCGGCGCGAGCCCGACACCTATCAGGGCGTCATGCGCTACCGGGCGGTGACCGAACCGCTCGTCGCGGCCTGAGGGAGGACACCGATGGCGGCCCAGCGCGGCAAGGACGTTCTGTTGCAGATGCAGGTGTCAGGCGGCGGTTTTGAAACCGTCGGCGGGGTGCGGACGACGGCGCTCTCCCTCAACGCCCGGACGGTCGACGCGACCAACGCGTCGTCCCCGGACGGATGGCGCGAGCTTATCGGCGGGGCCGGCGTGCGCCAGGCGGCCGTGACGGGCGCCGGCGTCTTCGTCGACGACGCGGCGGCCGAAGCCGTGCGCGCGGCGTTCTTCGCGGGCTCCGTCGACGCATGGCGGATCGTATTGCCGGATTTCGGGATCATTGAAGGCCCGTTCCAGGTGGCGGCCCTCGACTATGGCGGCGAGTACGCGGGCGAGGCGACCATGTCGATCTCCCTCGCCTCCGCCGGCCGGCTCGTTTTCTCTGCTCAATGAGTGTTTCGACCCTCGCGCCGAACGGCGTGCGCGGCGAGACGGTCGTCGAGATCGACGGCGCGCCGCGGCGCCTCCGCCTCACCCTCGGGGCGCTCGCGGAACTGGAGACCGCCTTCGATGTCTGCGGGCCCTCCGCCATCGCCGCGCGCCTCGCCCTCGGCCGGGCCGCCGACATTGCGCTGGCGCTCGCAACGCTCCTGCGCGCCGGCGGGGAGGGGGCGGCCGCCGACCGCGTGCTGGAGGCGGAGATAGAACCGCTCGCCGCCGCCCGGGCCGTCGCCGCCGCCTTCGCGAGCGCGGGAGAGACGCCGGGAAAGCCCTGAGCCGCGAGACCGTCTGGGGGCGGCGCCTCGCTATCGGCCTCGGTCTCCTCCGCCTGCCGCCGGAGGCGTTCTGGAGCCTTGCGTACACGGAATGGCGCGTCCTCGACGCCCTGTTCGAGGGTCGCGGCGAGCCCCTGGACCGCGCCGGCCTTGAAACCCTGCGCGCCCGTTTTGAAGGAGCCCTCCCATGACCGACCCCGTCCGGATCGATATCGACGCCACGGGCCTCTCCGAGGGGCTCCGCGAGGCGGGCGCCGAGGTGGACGAGATCGTCCGCAGCCAGCTGACCCCGGCGGCCGAGGCGATCGAGGACGCGTTCTCGAAGGCGTCCCGCTCGATTGAGTCCGAGCTCACCAAAGCCGCGCGGTCCGGCTCGCTCTCTTTCAGGGATCTCGGCCGGGCGATCACCGCGGACCTCGCGAACATCGCCGTCGACAGTCTCGTGCGGGCGCCGATCGAGGGGCTTGTCTCAAGCGCCGTCGGCGCCGTCTTCGGCGGCGCCCGGGCGGGCGGCGGCCCTGTCGCGCCCGGCGTCAGCTACCTTGTCGGCGAGCGCGGGCCGGAGGTGTTCACCC
Source organism: Pseudomonadota bacterium (assembly GCA_038522735.1). GTDB lineage: Bacteria > Pseudomonadota > Alphaproteobacteria > Caulobacterales > Parvularculaceae > JBCBJX01. Next base: position 15,386 of record JBCBJX010000033.1, on the reverse strand, counting down.
CCTCCGTCAGCGGATCGGTCGGCGGGGGCGCCGCGCGCAACGTCGTCGTCAACCTCTCCATGCCGGGCCGGGCCGTCGGAGGCGTCCAGCGTTCCGAAGCGCAGATCGCCGCGAGCCTCGCCCGCGCCGCCCGCAAGGGCCTCCGCAACCTCTGAGCTTATCCCCGACCTCCTCCGCAGACGGATACTGAGCGCTCCAATAGCTTTCAGACGAGCGCGCCCTTGTTCCACGACGTCCGCTTCCCGATCGACATCGCCCTCGACAGCGAAGGCGGCCCCGGCCGCCCGACGGAGGTTGTGGAGCTCGCTTCGGGCGCGGAGGCGCGCAACGCCCGCCGCGCCCGGTCGCGCCGGCGCTACAACGCCGGGTCCGGCGTCAAGTCCCTCGACGCGCTCGCCGACATCATCGCGTTCTTCGAAGCCCGATCGGGCCGCCTCCACGCCTTCCGCTGGCGGGACCCGCTCGATTTTTCTTCCGCACGCCCCTCTCTCGCCATTGCGCCGACCGACCAGCCCCTCGGGACGGGGGACGGCGCGGCGACGGACTTTCCCCTCATCAAGCGCTATGAGAGCGGCGGCGTCTCGGTCGATCGTCCGATCACGAAGCCTGTCGCCGGCACGGTGCGGGTCGCGGTCGACGGCGTCGAAGCGGACCCGGCCTCGTTCACCGTCGATCCCCTGACAGGCCTCGTCTCCTTCGCGGCGGCGCCCGCTGCGGGCGCTGTTCTCACCGCCGGGTTTGAGTTCGACACGCCCGTCCGCTTCGACACGGACGACCTCTCCATCAGCCTCGCCGCCTTCCGCGCGGGCGAAGCGCTCAGCATTCCCCTCATCGAGGTGTTCGAATAGTGCGCGCGCTTCCGCCCGGCTTCGCCGCCCACCTCGCCGGCGGCGCGACGACCCTCGCCCTCTGCTGGCGGATCGAGCGTTTGGACGGCGTTGTCGTCGCCGTGACCGATCATGACGCACCCATCGCCTTCGGCGGCGACACCTACGAGCCGAAGGCAGCTTTCGAGGCGACGGCGCAGGACGCGAAGGCCGATCTCTCTGTCGACGCCCTGTCGGGGCTGGGCGCGCTGAGCGCCGATGCGCTCCAGGAGGACGATATCCTCGCCGGCCGGTTCGACGGCGCCCGCATCGACGTCTTGCAGGTGAACTGGGCGGACCCGGCCGAGCGCCTGCACCTCTCCGCGGGTTATCTCGGCGAGGCGACCCGGCGCGACGGCGCCCTCGAGGTGGAGGTCCGCGGGCTGAAGGCCGCCCTCGACCGGCCGGAGGGCCGCATCTATCAGCCGACCTGCGACGCCCGCCTCGGCGATACGCGCTGCGGCGTCGAGACGTCCGGCGCGCCGAACCGGGCGGAGGGCGCCGTTTCAGCCGTCCGCAACCTCCGGGAGATCGCCGTCTCAGGCCTCGACGGGTTCGGCAAGGACTGGTTCGCCTTCGGAGAACTCACCTGGGCGACCGGCGCGCGAGCGGGCCTCACCGACCGCATCGTCAGTCATTTCGTCGAGCCGGCGGCGCCGGTCCTCATCCTTTCGGAACGACCGCATCCGCCGATCGCCGCGGGGGACGCGTTCGAGGCTGTCGCGGGATGCGATAAGCGCTTTGAAACGTGCCGGGACAAATTCGCGAACGTCGTCAATTTCCGCGGCTTCCACCGCATGCCGGGAGACGACTTCCTCTATTCCTACCCTGCGACGGGCCAGCCCCTTGACGGGAGCAGGCGATGATCGCGCGGACCCGCGCCGCCATCGTCGCCGAAACCCTCGACTGGGTCGGCACGCCCTATCGCCACCAGCAGTCGGCGAAAGGGGCGGGAACGGACTGCCTCGGCCTCGTGCGGGGCGTCTGGCGCGCGCTCTACGAGTATGAGCCCGAGACGCCGCCGCCTTATACGCCGGACTGGGCGGAGCGCGCCGACGCCGAGCCTTTGCTGGAAGCCGCGACGCGCCGTCTCGTTCGGTCCGAGGCGCCGCCACAGCCGGGAGATGTTCTCCTCTTTCGCATGGCGCTCCGCGGGCCGGTGAAGCACGCCGGAATTCTGCTTGAGGGCGAGCGCTTCGCACACGCCTATTCCGGGCGCGCCGTGTGCGTCGCAAGTCTCGCGCGCTGGTGGCGCGAGCGGCTGGCGGCGGTTTTCTCCTTTCCGGGTCTGCAGGACTAGGGCCGCCCCATGTCCACGGTTCTCCTCACCGCGGCGCAGATTGGCCGCGCCGCCGCAGTCGGAGCGGGCCCCTTTCTCGCCCGCACGGCGGGCGCGGTCGCGGGCGCCTATGCGGCGGGTCTCGCCGTCAACGCGATCTTCGGGCCGCCACGCTCGCGGGTCGAAGGCCCGCGCACGGAGCGCCTCCGCCTCCAGTCCGCCGCCGAAGGCACGGGCGTCCCCCGTGTTTACGGGCGGGTGCGGATCGCCGGGCAGATCGTCTGGGCGACGAATTTCAAAGAGACGCGGCGCACGGAGGTCGTCGATGTCGGCGGCAAGGGCGGCGGCCAGGAAGTCGAGACGACGGAATATCTCTACACGATCTCCCTTGCGATCGGCCTCTGCGAAGGCCCGATCGACGGGATCGGCCGCATCTGGGCCGACGGGCGTCTCGCGACCCTCGGTGCCGGCGCCGTGCGGCTCCATAAGGGAACGGAGGACCAGGCGGCGGACCCGTTTATCGAGGCGGTGGAGGGGGCGGGGGAGGCGCCGGCCTTTCGCGGGCTCGCCTATCTCGTCATCGAGGACATGCCCCTCGGCGCGTACGGGAACCGTATTCCTCAGCTCACCATCGAAGTCATCCGCACCCTCGACCGGGATGATCCGGGCGCCCTTGAAAACGCGCTCGAGGCCGTCTCCCTCATCCCCGGCTCCGGCGAAGCCGCGCTAGCGACGACGCCCCAGTTCCGCGGCGGCGCGCCGGGGGAGGGGATCCCGGAAAATGTTCACAACGCCTTCGGCGAGACCGATCTCTTCGCGTCCATGAACGCGCTTGAAACCCTCGCGCCCGGCGTGAAGACGGTCTCGCTCTTCGTCGTCTGGTTCGGGGATGATCTGCGCGCCGGCTCCTGCCTCATCCAGCCGCGGGCCGAGACGGCGTTCAAATTCTCCAATCCGCGCATCTGGCGGGTCGGCGGGCTGACGCGCCAGGACCTTCCGATCGTCAGCTATGTGGACGGACGGCCCGCCTTCGGCGGCACGCCGTCGGATCTCTCCCTTTCGGACGCGATCGCCGAGCTGAAGGCCCGCGGCTTCACGGTGATCGTCCACCCCTTCCTGATGATGGACGTGCCTGCGGACAATCTTCTGCCCGACCCTTACGGCGCGCCGGTTCAGGCGACCTATCCCTGGCGGGGCCGTGTGACGGCGACGCCGGCCGCCGGCGAGCCGGGAACGGCGGACAAGACGGCGGCCGCCCGCCTCGAGATCGACGCTTTCTTCGGGACCGTCGGCGCGGGCGATTTCGCCGTCGCGGGCGGCGAGGTCGTCTATTCGGGCCCGGACGAATGGGGCTTCCGGCGGTTCATTCTGCACAATGCGCATCTTGCGGCCGCCGCCGGCGCCGATGGAATTCTCCTCGGCTCGGAGATGCGGGCGCTCACCCGCCTGCGGGACGAGACCGGCGCCTTTCCGGCGGTTTCGGAACTCAGAAGCCTCGCCGCAGAGGCCCGCGCCGTCATGGGGGCCGAAGCGAAGATCTCCTACGCCGCCGACTGGAGCGAGTACTTCGGGCACCAGCCGGCGGACGGGACAGGCGATGTTTTCTTCCATCTCGACCCTCTGTGGGCGGATGCGAATATCGACGCGGTCGGGATTGATTATTACATGCCGCTTGCGGACTGGCGGGAGGGCTCGGCCCATCTCGACGCCGCCGTCGCGGACAAACCGACGGACCTTGAGTACCTCAAATCCAACGTCTTCGGCGGCGAGGGTTATGACTGGTTCTACGCAAGCGAGGCCGATCGCGACGCACAGATCCGCACGCCGATCACCGACGGCGCCTATGGCGAGCCCTGGGTCTTTCGGTACAAGGACTTGAAAAACTGGTGGTCGAACGCGCACCACGACAGGCCGGCCGGCGTGCGCGCCGCGTCTCCGACGGCGTGGGTCCCGCAATCAAAGCCGGTCTGGCTGATGGAGGCGGGGGCGCCCGCCCTCGACAAGGGCGCCAATCAGCCGAACGTCTTCATCGATCCGAAAAGCTCTGAGTCCGCCGCGCCTTATTACTCTTCGGCGACGCGGGACGATCTCATGCAGCGGCGCTATCTGGAGGCGCTCCTCGCGGTCTTCTCCGACGCCGCCGCGAACCCCGTCTCCGGCGTCTATGGCGGACCGATGGTTCCCATCGACCGCATCTGCGCCTATTGCTACGATGCCCGTTCGTTTCCGGACTTTCCGGGCCGCCTCGACGTCTGGTCCGACGGGCCGAACTGGGCGACCGGCCACTGGCTGAACGGTCGGCTGGAGCGCATCTCCCTCGGATCCCTCGTTGAGGCGCTGGCGGGCGCGGACATGGACGCAGCGGCGCTCGAAACGCTGGTTACGGGTTATGTCCTCTCCGATCCGGTCTCGCCGCGGGCTGCGATCGAGGCGCTCGCCGCCGTCTACCGCTTCGACGTCGTCGCCCGCGACGGCGAGCTGATCGCCCGTCCGCGCGAGGCGAAAGTCGATCTCGATCTGGTCGAGGACGATCTCGCCGATGCGGACGAAACGCGGGTCGAGCGGGTGCGGATCGACCCGGCCGACCTGCCGGATCGGATGCGGCTCTCCTTCCTCGACGACGGCGCAGAGCAGCGCCCCGGCGTCGCCGAAGCCTTCGCTGCGGAGGGCGGGACCGGCCGCGCGGTCGATGTCGAAGCGCCGATCGTCATGGACGCCGGCGAAGCGCAGGCGCGCGCGAAAAGCCTCCTCGCCGAAACCGAAGGCGCCCGGGAGGCTGCGACCTTCAGCCTGCCGCCGGATCGGCTGGAGGTGGAGCCCGGCGACGTCCTGAGGCTGACCTATGAAGGGCGCGAGCGCCGCCTCCGGGTGCTTGCGATTGAAAGCGCCGAGGCGCGCCGGCTGGAAACCCTCGAAATCTCCGAAGAAGCCGACATCGTCCGCCCCGCGCCGATCGCGTCCTTCTCGCTCTCCCCCGCCGTCGCGCCCTTCGGGCAGCCGGTGGGCGCGGTGCTCGACCTGCCGCTCCTGCGCGACGACGGCGACCCGGACGCGGTCTACGCCGCCGCACTCGCCGAGCCGTGGCCGGGGGCCGTCAGCGTGCGGCGCGGCGTTTCGGGGCCGATCGCCGGGCGGCTGACGGTTCCAACGACCGTCGGCGCCCTGACGGCGGCCTTGCCCGCGGGGCCCGTCGGCCTCTGGACCGGCGACGCTCTGGAGGTCGAGGCCTTCAACGCGGGCTTCCTGTCGCGGCCGCGGGCCGAGGTTCTGGACGGGGCGAACGCCCTCGCGGTGCGCTCCGCGGCGGGCGGCTGGAAGATCGTCCAGTTCGAGACGGCGACCCTCGTCGGAACCCATCGCTGGCGGCTCGAGGGTCTCCTGCGCGGCCTTCGCGGGACCGCGCCCGGCGCGGCGGACGAGGGCGCGGCGGTGGTCGCCCTCGGGACGAGCCTCGGTCGCCTCGATCTCCGGCCGGAATTCTTCGGCGTCGAGATCGACTGGGAGATGCACCCGGAAGCGCAGGCGGGCGACGCCGTATCGCGGACCATCCTCCGCGAAACCGTCGAAGGCGTCGGCCGGCGGCCCTATGCGCCGGCGCATTTGCGCGTCGCCGCCGACGGGGCGGATTACGCGGTCTCCTGGATCCGCCGCGCGCGGATCGGCGGCGACGGCTGGGGCGCTCTGGAGCCGCCGCTCTCCGAAGAGTTCGAGCGCTACCGCGTTGATGTTTACGACAATGCGACCCTCGTCCGGTCGCTCGATGTCGACATCGCCGCGTGGACGTACGCCGCCGCATCGGTCGCGGCGGACTTCGGCGGCGCGCCGGGCGTCGGGGCGCGGATCGAGGTCCGCCAGATCTCCGCCCGTTTCGGGCCGGGGCTACCCGCGAGCGCGACGTTTCCTATCTGATCTCCTTGTTGGATGCGGGGGCGGCGCGCGCTAGGCGTTATCGCGGCGCGGGCGACCGTCCCGACCCTCAAAGGAGACGCGAACGCCATGGCGCGGGACCCCTATATCGTTCTCGGCGTGCCCCGCGGCGCGGACGCGGACGCGATCCGGCGCGCCTATCGGAAAATCGCGAAGGAAAACCATCCCGACGTGAAGCCGGGCGACGCGAAAGCCGAGGACCGCTTCAAGGAAGCCTCCGCCGCCTTCGATATTCTGGGCGACGCCGAGAAGAAAGCCGCCTTCGACCGCGGCGAGATCGACGCCGACGGCCGGCCGCGCGCGCCGCAATTCGCCAGCGGCGGCGCTGGCGGGGCGGGGGGCGATCCCCTCCAGGGCGGCGGGTTCGAGGATTTCGGCGACATCTTCGCGGACCTCTTCGGCGGACGCCGCGGCGGCGGGCGGCCGGGACCCCGGCGCGGGCGGGACGTGCGCACCCGGATGAGCGTCGAGTTCCTCGACGCCGTCGTCGGCGCGACGCGGCGGGTCGCCGTCGACGGCCGCACCCTCGACCTCGCGATCCCGCCCGGCGTGAAAACCGGCCAGACCCTCCGCCTGCGCGGCCAGGGGGAGCCCGGCGCGGGCGGCGGCCCGGCCGGCGACGTCTACGTGGAGGTGAGCGTCAAGGACCACCCGACCTTCAAGCGCGATGGGAACGACATCCGCGTCGAGGTTCCGATCAGCCTCCGCGAGGCGGTCCTCGGCGCGAAAATCCCGGTCATGACGCCCCTCGGCGAGGTGATGGTGAGCGTGCCGAAGAACGCCTCCTCCGGCGTGTCGCTGCGCCTCGCCGGCCGCGGCGTGCAGGTCGCGGGATCGCCGGGCGCTCTCTTCGCGCGCCTGAAGATCGTCCTCCCCGATTCGCCGGACCCGGAGCTCGAGGCCTTCGTGAAAGGCTGGACGGCGGGCGCCGACCACGATCCGCGCCGCTGACGCCTGCCCGGCGCGGTTGGCGCCGGTCGCGGAGCGCTTTACGATCATCAATCTTTTCAAGCGCTTGCGGGGAGCGAGGCGCGAAATCGGGGGCGATCCTTGGCCGGACTGTCGGAGACGAAGGCGCGGAAGCTCGGCGCGCTGATCGGAACGCTCCCCGCGCGCCATTGCGCGAGCCTTCTCGCTGCGGTCGAGCGCGACAAGCTTGGCGGCGGCGGCCTGCCGCACGCCGTCCTGATCGAGGCCCTCCGCGACCGGATCAACGCTCTGCCTGACGGCGCGGCGCCGCCGCGCACGCCCAGCCCGCAACGGGTCTTCTTCGAGCCGTATGAAGACCTGTTCACCACTTCCCGGCCGACGACGAAGACGCAGGGGCGGATCGCCCGCGCCTCCCTCGATCCCATCTGGCGCTGGCTCCATGACGGGACGCGGCGTCCGAATGTCGTCCACGCTGCGGATCGGGTGCTGCAGGCAGTGCTTGCGGGCGATGACGGCGCGCTCCGCTCGGCGCGTACGGAGCTTTACAAGACCGCTGAGATGGCCTTCGATGCGGCGCTTTCCGAAGCCGAGCGCGAGCGGACGAAGGAAAGCCAGCTCGTCGCCGCCCTCGGCTCGGAGACGGCCTTTCTCGATCTGAAAGAGATCGCCTACCTCCTCCCCTCCGCTTTCGAATTCCTAAGCCAGAAAGGGGCTTATCCGCGGCCTCTGGGGCGGCTGTCCGACGACGCGCTCTTCGACATCCGCAAGCGGTTCATCGCCCTGCGCGGCCTCCGCCCGCATCACGGGGCGCATTTTCTCATCATGCTCGCGAACCGGTTCGCGAAGCCGTGGCACGCCCTTGCCGTCTCGCGCGCGCTCGCCGCGGCGCAGGATCCGGCCCTCGCCGGCGCCCAGAGCGACGTCGCGATCATCGAGACGACTCTTTTCGACGGCATGGAGACCATGGCCCGCGCCCTGGAGCGCGACGCGGAGCGGGCGATCGACGCGCCGTCGGTCTTCGGACGGATCGACCGGTTCGTAGAACTCTGCGAGGGCGTCCTCGCCGAGGCTGTCGCCGGCGGCCACGAGCCGGTCCGCCGCCGGGCCCTCGCCGTCCGCGACGTCGCCGCCGACGCCTATGAGCGGCTCCTGGAGCGCTCCCTCTCGACCGTCCGCCAGGCGCTGCCGCTCCGCCGCGCCGGCGGATCGAGCCGCCTCGTCGGCGCGCGTCCCGACGTTCGCGCCGGGCTTCCGGACGATCACGTCCTCGCCGCGATCGAGGCGGTGCGGCTGATGGAGGAGGGGACCGAGCAGGCCCGCGCCCTCGGCCGCGACGAAGTGCTCAAGGAGCTCAGAACCCGGGCGCAGGCCGCCGTGCGCGCCTATATAGACGATGTGATTTCAGAGATCCGAGCCGCCGAGGGAGACGACCGCAGCCGCGCCGCCGCGCTGGCCGAGGGCGTGCTCGAATTCGGCGCGCGCCTCCTCGACGACGATGAAGCCGATCTTCTCCGCCGCCGCGCAGAGGCCGCCGCGAGGGCCGCGTGACCCTGATCGTCGGCGCCGCCGCGCTCCTCCTCTCCGGCCTCGCGGCCGCTTTCATACTGCGCGCCGCCTCCAAGGCCGGCGGCGGAGACGTCGCCGCTGCGCGGGCGCGGCATGCGGACGATCTCGCCGCGATCGCCGCCGACGAAGAGACAGGCGTCCTCACCGCGGAGGACGCCGAGCGCCTGCGCACCGCCGCGGCGCGCCGGCTCCTCGACGCCGCGCCCGAGACGCCGGACCGGGCGGGCGGCCGCGCCGTCGCCCTCGCCGTCGGCGCGGTCGGGATTGCGGCGGTCGGGGTCTACGCGCTCACCGGCTCGCCTTCGGCGCCGGACGCGCCCTACGACGTCCGCGTCCGGATCGCGGAGGAGGCCGTCGCGGCGGGGGAGGCCATGGCCCTGCCGCTCACCGAGCGGCTGGTGCTCCTGAAATCCAAGGCCGAGGCCGCGCCGGACGATCCGCAGCCCTGGACCCGGCTCGGGCGGGCCTATCTCAGCTTCGGCCAGGCGCCGGCCGCGGCGGACGCCTTCCTGCGCGCGATCGAGGCGGGCGGCGAAACCTCCGAACGCCTCTCCGATCTCGCAGCATCGCTCCTCTATCAGGAGGACGACCCTACGGCGGAGCGCCGCGCGGCCGATCTCCTCGCCCGGGCGCTGGAGCTGGACGACAACAACGTCGCGGCCCTCGAACTCGCCGGTTTTCTGGCCGTCCGGCGCGGCGAACTGCAGCAGGCCGAGACAGCGCTCAGCATCGCCATCGACATCGCCCCCGACGGTCCGCGCGCCCCGGCGCTCCGCCAGGCGCTCGAGGCGGTGCGGGCGCGCATGGCCGATGCGGGCGCGGCGGAGCGTCCCTGAAGCGGCCGGTTCGTAGACAAACGGGCTCGGCGAGCCCTATCTCCACACCATGCGCAAACGCGATGAACGACTGATCGTCCTCGGCGTCGCCGGCGTCGCCGTCCTCGGCGCGGCGGCCCTCGCCGTGACGGCGCTCCGCCAGAACGCCATTTACTTCTACGCGCCGAGCGAGCTCGCAGAAGCCCCCCTCGACGGGCGGCCGGTGCGCATCGGCGGGCGCGTGCGCGGCGGCAGCGTCGCCTATGATGATGCGGGCGGCGTCACATTCGTCGTCACAGACTGCGCCGCCGACGCGCCGGTCGCCTATCACGGCGCCCTGCCGGACCTCTTCCGCGAAGGCCAGGAGGTGGTGGTGCAGGGCGTGCGCGAGGCGGGCGTCTTCCGCGCATCTGAAGTCCTCGCCAAGCACGATGAGAACTACGCGCCGCCCGAAGCGGCCGCCGCGCTGAAGAAAACCGGCTGCTGGGACGACGGCGCGATGAAGACAGCCGCCGGATGAGGCGCGCCCCGTGATCGTCGAACTCAGCCATTTCGCCCTCGCGCTCGCCCTCGCGCTGACCCTCGGCGGCGCCGGGCTCTCCGCCTACGGCGCCGTCCGCCGCGACGGGGCGGCGATGGCGGGCGGGCGCGCCGCGGTGCTCGCCTCGGCGGCGGTGTTCGTTCTTTCCTTCCTCGGGCTGATCGTCGCCTTCGCTGGCTCCGATTTTTCGGTCGTCGCCGTTGCGGACAATTCCCATTCGGACAAGCCGCTCGTCTACAAGATCGCCGCCGCCTGGGGCCATCATGAGGGCTCGATGCTCCTCTGGTGCGCCATGATGGCGCTTTACGGCGCCGTTCCGGCGCTCAACGCCGCGCGCGGCCGGGTCGACGCGCTGCACGCGGCGCGCGTTCTCTCCGCCCACGGCGTCTCGACGGCGCTCTTTGCAGCGTTCCTCGTCTTCACCTCGAACCCTTTCGAACGGGTCCTGCCCGCGCCGGCGGACGGGCGGGGGCTGAACCCGCTCCTCCAGGACCCGGCGCTCGCCGCCCATCCGCCGATGCTCTATGCGGGCTATATCGGCTTCTCCATAGTCTTCGCCCACGCGGTCGCGGGGCTGTGGGCCGGGCGGATCGACCGGGACTGGGCGCGCATGGTCCGTCCGTGGGCGCTCTTTTCGTGGATCGCGCTCACCGTCGGGATCGCGCTCGGCTCCTTCTGGGCTTACTACGAACTCGGCTGGGGCGGCTGGTGGGCGTGGGACCCGGTGGAGAACGCTTCCCTCGCGCCATGGCTCCTTGGAGCGGCGCTCATCCACACGGTGCTGGTGACGGCGCGGCGCGGGGCGATGACCGGCTGGACGACGCTCCTTGCGATCCTCACCTTCTCCATGTCCGTACTCGGCACGTTTCTGGTGCGCTCGGGCGTCCTCACCTCCGTCCACGCCTTCGCCAACGATCCGGCGCGCGGGGCGGTGCTGCTCGTGATCCTCGCGGTGCTGACGGGCGGGGCCCTCGCCCTCTACGCCGTGCGCGCGCCGATGATCGCGGCGGAGGCGGACCATCGCCCGGTGAGCCGGGAAAGCGCGCTCGTCCTCAACAATTTCGCCATGGCGCTCGCCTGCTTCGCGCTGCTCCTCGGCACCATGTATCCGCTGTTCGTCTCCGGCGTTTCCGTCGGCCCGCCCTTCTTCAATCTCGTGATCGGGGCGATCGTTCTGCCGGCGCTCCTCGTCGCGCCGATCGGGCCTTTTCTCGCCTGGCGAAAGGGGGACGGGGCGGCGGCGCTGCGCTGGGCGGTTCCCGGCCTGGCGGTCGCGGCCGCGGCCGGGCTCCTCGCGGCGTTCGTCGCGGCGCGCGGGACTGTGGTCGCGGCGCTCGCCCTCGCCCTCGGGGTCTGGCTGCTCGCGGGCGCGCTCACCGACCCGGTCCGCCGTGCGGGCATCTTTTCCAAAGGCGCCGGGCGGGGGCTGAAACGCCTCGCCGGGCTGCCGCTCTCGACCTGGGCGTCGAGCGCGGCCCATGGGGGCCTCGGCCTTCTCCTCATCGGCGCCGTCGGCGCGGGCGCGTGGCAGACGCGACTGGAGGAGGTCGTCCCCGTCGGCGGATCGATTGAGCTCGCCGGCCGCACGGCGACCCTCGAGCGGGTCGTGCAGGTGCGCGGGCCGAATTACGTCGCAGACAGAGCGGTCGTCCGCTATGACGACGAGACGCTGGAGCCGGAGCGGCGGTATTATCCGGCCGGCCGCACGCCGACGACGGAGATCGCCCTGAAGCGCGATGCGGGCGGACAGGCCTATATCGCCCTCGGCGATCCCCGGGGCGGGGGCGTTCTCATCAGCGCGAGTTATTTTCCGCTCGTCGACTGGATTTACATCGGGGGCGGACTGATGGCCCTCGGCGGCGTTCTCGGCTGGGTCGCGGCCCGGCGCGAGGCGGGAAGGCGGGCGCCTGCATGATCGCGCTCCTCGTTGCCCTCACCCTCGCCCTCGCGCCGCCGGACGAGCGGCTCGACGATCCGGCGCTCGAAGCGCGCGCCGAAGCGATCACGGAGGGTCTTCGATGCCTCGTCTGCGAGGGGCAGGGGGTGAATGATTCCAACGCCGAGTTCGCCCGCGACGTCAGGGTGTTCGTCCGGGAGCGGATCGCGGCGGGGGACACGGATGAAGAGATCCGCGAGGCGCTGCGGGTCCGCTTCGGCGACGTCATCTTCCAGCGCCCGCCCTTGCGTCCCGACACGGCGCTCCTCTGGTTCGGCCCGCTTCTCGCCGCCGCGATCGCCGCGGTCGCCCTCGCGCGCCGCAAAAAACCGGCGGGCGCCGCAGGTTTGAGCGATCGTGAGCGCGCGCGCCTTGAGGACCTCGAGCGCGAAACCCACTAACGTCCCGAGACAAACGGGAGGGCAGCCATGCGCACCGAGACCGCGAAATTCCAGAACGCCGACGGCGAGACCCTCGCCGCGCGGGTCGATTACCCGGACGGCGCCGTGAAGGCCTGGGCGCTCTTCGCCCATTGCTTCACCTGTTCCAAAGACATCGTCGGCGCCCGCGAGATCTCCCGGGCGCTCGCCCGGCGGGGCGTCGCCGTCTTCCGGTTCGATTTCACCGGCCTCGGCCAGTCCGAAGGCGAATTTTCCGACACGACGTTCTCGACCAACGTCGCCGACCTTCTCGCCGCCGTCGATCATATGCGCGGCTCGTTCGAGGCGCCGCAGATCCTGATCGGCCATTCCCTCGGGGGCGCCGCGGTCCTCTCCGCGGCCGGCCGCGTTCCGGAGGCGAAGGCCGTCGCGACCATCGCCGCCCCGTCGAACGCGGCGCACGTGGCCGAGAATTTCGCCGACAAGACCGATGTCGTGAAGCGGGAGGGCGAGGCGGTCGTCGATCTCGGCGGGCGGCCCTTCACCATCAAGAAGTCGTTCCTCGACGATCTGAAGACCCACGCCGTGCTCGACGAGGTCGCCGCGATGAAGAAGGCGCTGCTCGTCATGCACGCGCCCCTCGACGGGACGGTCGGGATCTCCAATGCGACGGACATCTTCCTCGCTGCGAAGCACCCGAAGAGCTTCGTCAGCCTCGACGACGCCGACCACTTACTGACCCGCAAAGCCGACGCGGACTACGCAGGCGGCGTTCTCGCGGCGTGGGCGGCGCGCTTCATCGACGCCGCGGCGCCGAAACCCGCCGACGACCCCGACGACGCTGACAATGACGCCGCCGCCGATGACGATGCGGCATGGGCCGTCTCCCGGTCGGTCGAGGGCCGGGTCTATACCCAAGACGTCCGGGTCCAGGGCCACGCCATGACCATCGACGCCGACGGCGAGGACGGCGGCGACGCGCGAGGCCCGAACCCGACGCGCGTCCTCCACGCCGCGCTGGCCGCCTGCGGGTCGATCACCGCGCAGATGTACGCCCGCCGGAAGGAGATCGACCTGAAATCGGTCGAGGTGGCCATCCGCGCCGCGCCGGGCGACGACCCGCACGTCAACAAGACCCTCAAAAAACGCATCCGCCTCGAAGGCGACCTCACCGACGCCCAGCGTCAGCGGATCGGCGAGATCATCGACAAATGCCCGGTCCACCGCATGGTGACCGAGGGCGTCGTCGTCGAGCGCGAGGACGACGATTGAGCCCCGCGGCATATATTCGCCAAGGCGCTGGAATTACGAATGTTTCATGACGCGGATAGCGCGCCGTAACCGCGGATTTCCTAAGTTGCGTCATGGAAAACGTGATGCGTACGCACCCGAGAACAGGGACACCCAATATGAACGACACCCGACTGCTTTCGCCGCGCGCCGTCGCCATAGCGGGCGCGGCCTCGATCGCCGCCCTCGCGGGCGCTGCGGCCTTCGCCCAGAGCCCGGCCCCGCGGCTCGTCTCGCCGCCCCTCTATGAAGACGGCACGCTCTCCTTCGCCGACCTCGTCGAGCGGGTGAGCCCGTCCGTCGTTTCGGTGAACACGGAAAAAGAGATCAATGTCGCGAGCGCCGAACTGCCCCCGGAGATGGAGCGCTTCTTCCGCGACCGCTTCGGCCTTCCGTTCGGCGATGACGACAACAACCCCTTCGGCGGCCAGCGCCTGCAGCGCGCGCAGGGCTCGGGCTTCTTCATCGACGACAAGGGCCACATCGTCACCAACCACCATGTGGTGAACGATGCCGACGAGATCAGCGTCACCCTCGCCACGGGCGAAGAGCTGCAGGCGGAGCTCGTTGGAAGCGATCAAAGCACGGATCTTGCGGTTCTGAAGGTCAAGGCGCCGGAAGGTCAGTCGTATGCGGACTTCGCGACGGATGTCGATCTGCGCGTCGGCGACTGGGTCATCGCCCTCGGCAACCCGTTCGGCCTCGGCGGCACCGTAACGAGCGGCATTGTCTCGGCCCTCGGCCGCGATATCGCGACGGGCTCGAGCTATGTCGACTTCATCCAGGTGGATGCGCCGATCAATCGCGGCAATTCCGGCGGGCCGACCTTCGACCTCAAGGGCCGCGTCGTCGGCGTCAACACGGCGATCATCAGCCCGAACCGTTCCGGCGGCTCCGTCGGCATCGGCTTCGCGATCCCGGCCAAAACAGCCGAATACGTCGTCGGTCAACTGATCGACAAAGGGCAGGTGACGCGCGGCTGGCTCGGCGTCAGCCTCGAGCCGGAGATCACGCCGGAACTCGCCCTCGCCCTCGGCCTGAAAGAGGCGAAAGGCGCCCTCATCGCCGACGTCATCCCGGAGACGCCGGCGGCTGAAGCGGGCTTCAAGGCCGAAGACATCATCGTCTATCTCGACGGGAAGAAGATCGAGGATAGCCGCGATCTCACCCAGCGCATCGGCGCCATCGCCCCCGGCAAGAAAACCGTCGCGACGGTGTTGCGCGACGGCAAGGAGAAGAAGATCACCGTCAAGCTCGGCGAGCGTGAGGACGGCGGCGAGGCGGACGTCCGGGCGCCCGATACCGACGACGGCCGCATGATGGACGATCTCGGCGTCCGGTTCTCCGAACTCGACGCAAACGCGCGCGAACGCTACCGCATCCCCGACGAGGTCGAGGGCGTGCTCGTCAGCGCCGTCGCACCCTCGGGCGTCGCCGCCGACGCGCGCATTGTACCCGGCATGGTGATCCTCGAAGTCGACGGCGAGGAGGTGGAGAGCCCCTCCGAAGTCGCGCGCATCCTCCGCCGCGCCGCGAAGGAAGGCAAAGAAGCCGTCCTCATGCGGATCCAGCAGCAGGGTCAGCGCGGCTACCGCGCTCTTCCCGTCGGCGAACTCGCCGAGTAAGGACGAACAGGGGGCGGCCGGCATGCGCGTACTTCTCATCGAGGACGACGCCCAGGCGGCCGCCTACATCGCCCGCGGCCTGCGCGAAGCGGGCCATGTGGTCGATCACGCTCCAGATGGCGGCGTCGGCGAGGAGATGGCGACGGCCGGCTCCTACGACGCTTTCATCATCGACCGCATGCTGCCGAAACAGGACGGCGTGACGCTGCTCTCCAGACGACGCGGCGACGG
>JBCBJX010000032.1:0-29304 GCA_038522735.1 Pseudomonadota bacterium | reverse complement strand
TTTTGCCCCATACGGAAGACGCGCCAGGAAGCGCGGCATGGCGAGGCCGACATAGCGCGCGTCCTCGGATTCCTGGAACGAGCTTTCCAATCCGCGCGATCTTGCGAAGATCTTTTCAACGCCGGAATACGCCGCGTGGAAATCGCTCCGGGAATCCGAGGACGCGCGCTATGTCGGCCTCGCCATGCCGCGCTTCCTGGCGCGTCTTCCGTATGGGGCAAAAACCGATCCGGTGGAGGAGTTCGCCTTCGAGGAGGACACCGAAGCCGCCGATTCATCAAAATACGTCTGGGCGAACGCGGCCTACGCCATGGCGACGAACATCACCCGCGCCTTCAAGCTCTATGGCTGGTGCTCGCGCATTCGCGGCGTCGAATCAGGCGGCGACGTGACCGGGCTTCCCGTCCACGCCTTTCCCACCGACGACGGCGGCGTCGATATGAAGTGCCCGACGGAAATCGCCATCTCCGACCGGCGCGAGCAGGAGCTCGCCAATTGCGGCTTCATGCCGATCATCCACAAGAAGAACACGGACTTCGCCGCCTTCCTTTCGGCCCAGTCGCTGCAGAAGCCGGCCGTCTACGACGATCCGGACGCGACGGCGAACGCGGCCCTCTCCGCGCGGCTTCCCTACCTCTTCGCGGCGACCCGCTTCGCTCACTATCTGAAGGCGATCGTCCGCGACAAGATCGGCTCCTTCAAGGAGCGCGAGGACATGCAGGTCTGGTTGCAGGAGTGGATCCTCAATTATGTGGACGGCGACCCCCGCAACTCGTCTGAAACGGTGAAAGCGCAGCGCCCGCTCGCCGACGCCGAGGTCGCGGTCGAGGAGGTCGAGGGCGCGCCCGGCTATTATTCCGCGCGGTTCTATCTGCGCCCGCACTATCAGCTTGAAGGTTTGAAGGCGTCCTTGCGGCTCGTCTCCAAATTGCCGTCACAAAAGTCGGCGTAGATCGGAACTTGAAGGGGGCGGCGTCGTCGCGCCTGGTTGCGTAATTTCAATCGGCTAGTAGGAGGAATGCACCGTGGCCAGTGACTTCTTTTTGAAACTTGAAGGCATCGAAGGCGAGTCTGCGGACGACGCGCACCCGAACGAAATCGTCGCTCTGTCCTGGAGCTGGGGCGTCTCTCAGAGCGGCAGCGCGCACATGGGCGCCGGCGCCGGCGCCGGTAAGGCGAGCGCCCAGGACATGTCGTTCACCAAGTTCGTCGACAAAAGCTCCCCGGAGCTGATGAAGCGCTGCAGCAACGGCAAGCACGTCCCGACGGCGACGCTCATCGCCCGCAAGGCCGGCGAAAAGCCGCTTGAATACCTCAAAATCACGATGACGGACGTTCTCATCTCCAGCTACCAGACCGGCGGCAGCGGCGGCGAGGACCTGCTTGTCGAAAGCGTCACCCTGAACTTCGGCGCGATCGAGGTCGAATACACAGAGCAGGGTAAAGACGGTTCGAAGGGCAAGGCGACGAAAGCGAAGTTCGACATCGCGAAAAACGTCACGACCTGACGGTGAGGGGCGGAGCGATGGCGAAAGTATCGGTCGTTGCGCTCGCCGCCGCGGCGCTCCTTTCCGCGTGCGGCGGGGGCGGAGGAAAGTCGGCGTCGCTTCAGATCTCGGCGGCCGCCGGCGTCAACGCCGGCCCGTCAGGCGAGGGACGCGCCGTCTTGGTGCGGATCGTCCAGCTCCGTGCGCCCGACGCGTTCTGGGCGGCGGACTACAAAAGCTTCCTCCACGATCCGACCGCAGCTCTCGGCGACGATCTGGTCGGCGCCGAGGAGATCCTCGTGGCCCCCGACGCGACGGTCGATCTGAAGCCGGAGCTCGACAAAGGGGCGACCCATATCGGCGTCGTCGCTCTCGTCAGGGAGCCGGACGAGGTCGAGTGGCGGGCGCTTGCAGAGCTTGAGCCGCGCCGGCTGGAGCGCATTCGCGGCAAGAAAAAGATAACCGTGCGGATCGACGACCGCGCGGTGGCGATCGAGGCGAAATAGCCGCCCGTGCGCGGCGACGCCTGAACAGGGAAGGCGGCTCGCGTGTCGTGGCGATCCAAAGTCGCGTGGACGGAGGGCATGTTCCTCCGTCCCCAGCATTTTCAACAGGAAGCGCGTTATGTCGAGCGTCTGGTCGACGCGCGCGTGACGGCTGGTTTCTCCCATCGCTGGGGCTTCGAGAAGCTGCAGGTCGATGAAGCGCTGCTCGGCGCGGGTCAGATCTCTGTCTCCCGCGCCGCCGGCGTTCTGCCCGATGGCGGGCTGTTCGACTGCCCGACCCATGACGCCGCTCCCGAGGTGATTTCCGTCGATGAAAAAGCGATCGGCAAGAAAATCCTCCTGACGACGCCGACCCTCCGGGATGGTGATCAAGAGGCGGATGAAGGAGGCTCAAGCCGTCGTCGCGTCGCGTCCCTTGAGTGCCGCGATGTCGTGACCGAAGCGGCGACGGAGCCGGCGGATGTCGATATCGCGACGCTCCGGTTTTCTCTCGCGGTGGAGGGGGCCGACGGTGTCGGCTCCGGGCTCGCCTCGCTGCCGGTTTGCCGGATTGCGGATGTTCGGCCGGACGGCGGTGTCGTGTTGGACGCCGCGTTCGCACCGCCAGCGCTCCGTATGGACGCCGCAGGCGGCCTGAAGGATTTTCTGAGGCAGATCGGCGGCCTTATCGAGAACCGCGCCCAGGCGCTCGCGGATCGCGTGTCGGCCGCCGGCCGGGGCGGCGTTGCGGACGTCTCCGATTTTCTCCTTCTTCAGACCCTCAATCGTTATGCGCCGCTCTTCCGCCACGCCGCAGCGATGAAGACGCACCCGGAAGACGCTTTCAAGCTCGCGATCGCGCTTTGCGGCGACCTTGCCGTTTTCGCCCGGCCGGATAAGCTGCCGGCGACGTTTCCGGACTATGCGCATGGCGATGCAGCGGCCGCGTTCGCCCCCGTCGCCGAGGAGGCGCGGCGCGCTCTTTCTTTCGTCGGCGATCCGTCTGCGGTGCAGATCCCGCTGCCGGAGAAGAAATATGGCATCCGCGTCGCCGAGGTGGGGGACGCCTCGCTCTATGAGTCCGCACAGTTCGTTCTCGCCGTCGGAGCCGACATGCCGTCGGAAGACGTCCGCCGCGCCTTTCCTCAGCAGGTGAAGATCGGCGGCGTGGAAGTGATCCGGGATTTGATTACGGTCCAGCTTCCGGGCGTCCGGGTGCGACCGCTTCCGGTCGCGCCGCGCCAGATCCCGTTTCATGCGGGCAAGACCTATTTCGAGCTCGAACGCCAGGGCGAGTACTGGGAGGGGCTGAAGCGCTCGGCCGGTTTCGCCGTCCATGTCGGCGGGTCGCTGCCCGGAATCACTGTCCATCTCTGGGCGATCCGGCAGGCGGGCTGATATGAGCGATCCGGACGATCCTTTCTCCTCCCCGCTGGACCGCACGGTGATCATTCCCTCGCCGGGCGGCGCGGCCCCGAAACCGAAAACGCCGCCGGCGGCCGCGCGCCCGGCGCCAGCCCGCCCTGCAAGCCCCGCCGCGGCGCCGGGCGGGGCGTTCGATCCGCTGGCTGCGGACGAGCCGCTGGTCGCCGCGGCCGCTCCGCTTCTTTTGAGCGCCGCGCAGATCCGCGGCACGGCGCGCGTCGATAGCGTTCCCGCTTTGCGCGCCCGGGTCGCAGACGAGGTGCGCGCCTTCGACGCCAGCGCCCGGACGCGCGGCGTCGCCGAGGCGACCGTGCTCGCCGCCCGCTACATGCTCTGCACCATGATCGACGAGGCGGCGATGGCGACGCCCTGGGGGCACGAGCACGGCTGGTCGGAGAAGACGCTTCTTGCTGAGTTTCACAAGGAACGGGACGGCGGCGAGAAAGTCTTCTCGATCATCGACCGCGCGAAGAAAGAGCCCGGCGTCAACGCCGGCTTCCTGCAGCTCGCCTATTACGTCCTCGCCTTCGGGTTCGAGGGGAAGTACCGGGTTCGCGAGAGCGGCCACCTCGCAAACCTGGTCGACGGCCTCTACCGTACCCTGCAGAACCAGCGTCCTGCGCCGGAGCGCGCTCTCTCGCCCGCCTGGCGAGGGCGCGAGCCGTCCGAGACGGAGCGGCTCGTCAGATCAATCCCCCTCTGGACGATTTTCGCCGCGGCGGGCGGGCTGCTTGCGGCCGCCTATATTGCGTTCAGCGGTCTCCTCTATGCGGCGGCCCGGCCGGCCGGAGACCTCGCCGACGAGATCGGCGGCGGCCGATCGCTCCTCCTCGCAGGTGCCGCGCCCACTGCGGATTTTGATCCGCGCACCGTGCTCGCCCCGTATCTCGGGCGGTCGCTGGAGTTCGAGGTGAACGGACCGTTCGCGATCATCCGCATCCTCGGGGAATCGCCCGACGGCGCGCTCTTCCGGACCGGCTCGAGCGATGTCGCGCCGTCCTATGATGCGGCGCTCGCCGCAGTCTCCGCCGCGCTTCAGCAGATCGACGGCGATATTCTCATCGAGGGGCACACGGACACGCGCGGTTCGGCGATCGCCAACGACCGCATCTCGTCCGCTCGCGCCGAAGCGGTGTCCGAGCGCCTTGTCGCCGACGGCCTCGCCGCCGGGCGTATCGACCGCGTCGTCGGCTATGGCGAGCGCAGCCCGCTGGTCGAGGAGCGGGGCGCTGCGGACTATGCCCGGAACCGCCGTGTCGAGATCGTTCTGCAGGCGCCGGCCGACGGCTCCTGGGGGGCGCCGCAATGAGCGCCTTCAAAGCCGCCCCGCGCCTCGGGCTGCAGGCCCTCCGCCATCCGGTGACCCCGCGGCTCATCGCGATCATCCTCATCGTTCTCGCCGTCTGGGCGCTTTCGGGCTTCTTCGGCGTGCAGACGGGCGCGCGCATCGTCCTAGTCCTCGGCGTCCTTGTTCTGTGGCTCGGCGGCGAGGCGGCTTTGCGCTTCATGCGCCGCCGCGCGGCGGCGTCTCTTCTCGACGAGATCGCCGAGCCGGGTGAGGCCGACGTCCTGAAAGACAAGTTCGAGGAGGCGATCGGGCGCCTTAAATCCGCGCCCGGCGGCGGGGCGGGGCTCCTCGATCTTCCGTGGTACGTCATTATCGGGCCGCCCGGCTCGGGCAAGTCGACGGCGCTGCGCAACGCCGGGCTCAAATTTCCGCTGGAGCAGAGCTATGGCGAGGCCTCGCTCAAAGGCGTCGGCGGCACACGGGACTGCGACTGGTGGTTTACAGACCAGGCCGTCCTTCTCGACACCGCCGGGCGCTATACGACGCAGGATTCCGATCCGGGCGGCGACCATGCGGCGTGGACGGCGTTTCTCGAGCTTCTCATGAAGCACCGGCCGCGGCGCCCGCTCAACGGGGTTCTGATTGCGATCGGGGCGGACATTCTCCTTGAAACCGACGCCCGCGCGCGATCAGCCCATGCGGACGCCGTCCGCCGCCGCGTGCAGGAGATTCAGACCCATCTGAAGCTCCGCCTGCCGATCTACGTCCTCGTCACCAAGATGGACCTCGTCGCCGGATTCTCGGAAGTCTTCGAACTTCTAACGCCCGAGGAGCGCGCGCAGGTCTGGGGCTACACCCGGCAGGATCTGGAGCTCGATCCTGCGCGCGACCCCGGCCCGTCGGCCTCCTTCGACGCGTCCTTCGACGCCCTCGTCAAACGGCTTTCGGGCGAGACCCTTGATCTCGTCCATGACGAGCGGGACCTGAAGCGCCGGGCGCTGATCTTCGGCTTTCCGCAGCAGGTCGCCGGCCTGAAAGAGCCGCTCAGCGCCTTTCTCGACGAGGCGTTCTCGCCGGGAACCTTCTCAGAGACGCCGCTCGTGCGGGGTTTTTATCTGACGAGCGGCGTTCAGGAGGGGGCGCCCATCGACCGGCTCATCGGGTCCATGGGTCGCGCTCTCGGGCTCGGCGCGGCGGATGCGGAGCGCCGGCCCGCCCAGTCGCGCAGCTATTTCATTCGCGACGCCCTGCAGCGCGTCGCCTTCCCGGAGCAGGACCTTCTCGGCCTCCGCCGAAAAGAGGAGGTGCGCCTGGCGATGATCCGGCGTGCTGCGCTCGGAGGCTCCGCGGCGACCGTCGCCGTCGCGCTCCTTGGATGGACCATCGGCCTCACATCCAACGCCGGCGCTTTCCGCGATGTCGAACGCGTGCTCGAAGGGTACAAGGAAGAGTTTCCGAACGCTCTGCAGTTCACTGGCCGCTTCGGACCCGACGCGACGGCCGCGCTTTCCCGGCTCGACCGGCTGGCGCAAGCGGAGGAAACCGCGACCGAGCGCGCGCCGACCTTCGGCCTGGTCGGCGCCGGCCTCGCCCGCAAGGCGCCGGAAGACGCCTATCGCGGCGCCCTCGACCGCATGCTGACGCCGCTCGTCAAAGAACGCTTCGAGACCCGGTTGTTCCGCAAGGATACGGTTCTCGATGCGTTCCCCGCGGACGGCAGTGTCTTCAAGATCTATGACGACATCGACCTGCTGCCGCACCTTCTGAAGTCTTACGCCATGCTCGCCGCGCCCGGTCAGCGCATCCGCGGCGAGGATACGGCGCTCTTCCGTCAGATGGCGGATTTCGCTTGGTTTTCAGAAAGCGCTGATCTGCGCGGGCGCGGCGCGACGCATCTGGAGGCGTGGCTGGAACTCGGCCGCGGCCCGGTCGATGTCGATCTCGACGCCGACGTTCTCCAGGCGGCGCGCACGGCGCTTCTCTCCAACCCCGACCGTCTCGACCCGGCGCGCCTCGCCTACGCCCTCTGGAAGTTCGACGGCCTCGCCCAAGCTTCCGCCGGCGCCGAGGAATCGCGGCTTCGGTTCGATCTCGTCACCGGCGTCGGGCGGTCCGACACCCTGCTCGTGCGCCGCTCGGGCGGGCCGCTGCAGGCGGTGATCCCGCAGATCTACACCCGCGAGGGGTTCGAGGCGTTCGTGGCGGCCGGCGGCGCGCGCCGGGCCCTGCGCGACATGCAGGCCGACGCCTTCGCTTACGGGCCGTCCGTCGAGAGCTTTGAGCCGGTCGACGAAGCAGCGCTGACGGAGAAAATGATCGACCTCTACGTCGATGATTATATCGAGTTCTGGACTTTCGCTCTGGAAGATGTCGGCGTCTGGCGGCGGGACGGGTTCGAGGGTCTGAAATGGCTCGCGAGGCCGAATTCGCCCCTCGAGCGTTTCCTCGTGCTTGTTCATCAAAACACGGATCTGACGCCGCCGCAGAACGCCGCCGAAGCCGCCGTCGACACCTCGCGCTCTCTCTTCGGGCAGCCCGCGACCCCCTCTGGGCCCGACGCCGACAGCCCGTTCGCGCGCGTCGCGAACGAGTTCGCTCCCTTAAAGTCCCTGATGGAGGGCGAGGGGGGCGAACGCGCTTTCGCGCAGTTCCTGGAGGACATGAAGATCATCGATCGTCATGTCACGGAGCTCAACACGGGCCGGGTGGACGATCTCCCGCCGCCCGCGACCCAGGCGATCTCGCGCATGCGGGGGGCGGCCGCCTCCCTCGATGATCCGGCCACGAAGGGTCTCAGCAATGTCATCGACGAGATCGCCACGACGGCGGAAAGCGACAGCGAGAGCAGCCGCTTCGACAATGTTCGCGACGCCTGGGCGCGGGAGCACGCTCGGGAATGCCGGACGCTGACGCTCAACAAATTCCCGTTCTCCCGGAACGCCCGCAATGCGATCCCGCTCGGCGACTTCCAGCGCCTGTTCGCTCCGGCGGGCTTCGGCGGGCGGCTGATGACGTTCGTCGACGAGGAGCTTGCGCCACTGATCGACGATACCGGCTCGACCTGGGTTTGGAAGGACGCGTCCCGGGGCGATCCGAACGTGCTTCGGCAGTTCCAGGCGGCCCGGGAGATCTGCGAGATGTTCTTCGCCGGCTGCGCCGGCCCGCTCGGCGTCTCCTTCGCCGTCGAGCCCGTCGATACGCACCCGGACGTCGCGACCGCCATCCTCGTCGCCGGCGGCAAGGAGATCGTCTTTCGCCAGACGCAGACGGAGGAGACGCGCGGTCTTCGCTGGCCGAGCGACACGCCCTCGCGGCTCTCGCTCACGAGCCTCTCCGGCGCGGCGGAAACCCTGCCTGCGGACGATGAATGGCATCTCTTCCGCATGCTTTCGCAGCGGGGCGGGCGGGTGACCGGCGGAGCGCTCACCATCGCGCTGAGCACCGAGACCCTCTGGGCGAGCTATCGTTTCCGGCCGTCCTCAAGCGTCAACCCGTTCACGACGCTTCGGTCCTGGCCGAATTTCCGCTGTCCCGAGGCCTTGGAATGAGCGCCCTCGGCTATTTCGGAAAAGCGCCCGCTCGCGGCGATTTCATCGGACGCGGCCTGCCGCGGTCGCTGACGGACGGTCTGGAACGCTGGGCCAAGGCCGGCCTCGCCGAAGCGAAAGAGCGCGATGCGGAGGGCTGGCTCGACGCCTATCTCGTCTCGCCCGTCTGGCGTTTTGCAGGCGGCCTCGGCGACGCGCTCTGGACGGGGGTTCTCTGCCCGAGCGTCGACGCCGCAGGCCGCTACTTCCCTCTCGCGATCGCCGCGGAGGTCGCTGGCGGCGATGCGGACGGCGATCTTGAGGGCCCGTGGTTCGACGCCGCCGACGCCGCGGTGCGAGACGCCCTTGCGCCTGAAAGCTTCGATCTCGCGCTCTGGAGCGAACGCATCGACGGCCTCGACGCGCCCGACACGGTGGCGGCGGACAGCCGGACGTCGAGATGGCGCGGCGGCGCGGACGGGCTTGAACTGCAACGCGACGGCGCGCTCTTCGACGCACCGTATGCAGATTTCATCCAGACACGGGCGGGCGAAGCGGGAGGCCTTTTATGACCGACAAGGACGGCCTTTTCGGCTTCCTGCGCGGCCGCGGCGCGGCGATCACATGGCGCGCCGCCGGCGCGACCAACAAGGGTCTCGTCCGGCAGATCAATGAAGACAACTATCTCAGCCGGTCCGATCGCGGCCTCTGGCTCGTCGCAGACGGCATGGGCGGCCACGAAGCGGGCGATGTCGCCTCGGCGCTCATCGTCGATCGGGCGGACCGGGCGGGTTCGCCGAAACGCCTGAAAGACGCCGTCCACGCCGTCGGCGGCGCGCTGCATGCAGCCAACGCCGATCTGCGCGCCATGGCCGCCGAGCGCGGGCCGAACGCGGTTATCGGCGCGGCGACCGTCGCCCTCGTCGCCCGCGAGGACGCCGCGCGCTGCCTCTGGGCCGGCGACGCCCGGCTCTATCGCCTGCGCGGCGGCGATTTTCGACAGATTTCCAAAGACCACGACCTCGTCACCGAGATGCGCGAGCGCGAGGCCGGAAGCGCCCTCATCGAGGCGGCGATGGCCGGAAACGTCATCACCCGGGCCATCGGCGCCCATGACGGGCTCGATCTCGAGGGCGTCGATGTCGACGTCGCGCCGGGCGACGTCTTTCTCCTCTGCAGCGACGGTCTCTATAAGGAGGTCGCAACGCCGATGCTCGCCGACCGGCTGCGCGAGCCGGATCCGAACCGCGCCGCCGCCATGCTGATCGACAACGCCCTCGCCTCCGGCGGGCGGGACAACATCACCGCGATCGTGGTTCGCGCGGAAGCGAAGAAAGCGTAGCGTACGAAGACGGATGACGCTGAAACTCTCCATCGTATCGACCGCGACGGCCCCGGAAGGGGTCGCCATGGCGGCGACGCTCGCCGACGGCGCGACGATCGGCCGAAACGCGACGAACGACTGGGTGCTGATCGACCCGGAGCGCCACGTGTCCGGCGTGCACGCTGCGATCCGGCTCGAAGGCGGGCGCTACATCGTCGAGGACCGCTCCACCAACGGCACGTTCGTCAACGACGACGCAGCGCCGCTCGGCAAGGACGGGCGCCGGCCTCTCGCCGCCGGCGACAGCCTCCGGATCGGCCGGTATCTCATTTCAGTGGACGCGGCGGCCCCGCCGTCCGCGCAGCGCCCGACTGCGGCGGATCCGGACCCGTTCCCGTCGTCCCTCGATGAGACGCCGCCCGCCGATGATCCGTTCGGGCTCGCGCCGGCCGGCGATCCCCTCGGCGGCGACGCCCAGGGCTTTGATCAGGGGGCGAGCCCGGACGACTTCTTTCAGCCGCCGCCGTCGACGCCGCCGAAATCGCCGATCCCCTCCGGCGCCGGCGACAAATGGTGGGAGGAGGACGGGGCGCCCGACCCCGTCGCCGAGCCGCCCGCCGCGCCGGACCCGGACGACCCTTTCGCAGCGCCGACGAGCGATCCGTTCGCGCCCGCCCAGCAGCCTCCGCCGGCGCCCGCTCGTCCGACGTCTCCGCCCGAGGCGGTCCGCGCCCCCATTGCGGCGGAAGCGGCTGAGGAGACCGGCGAGGCGTTCGACGTCTTTCTCGACGCCCTCGGGGTGTCGCCGCCGCAGAACCGGGAGGAAGCCGCGCAGGTGCTGGGCGCAGCGTTCCGGGAGCTGATGTCCGGCGCGCTCGATCTGATGAATGCCCGCTCAGGCCTTCGAAACGAGCTGCGTCTCGCCGCCACCATGGTGCGCGCCAGCGAGAACAATCCGCTGAAATTCTCCGTCCACGTGGACGACGCCTTGCAGCGGCTCATCGGCGGAACGGCGGCCGGCTTCATGCCGCCGGTCGAGGCGTCGCGGGAGATGATGGCGGATTTGCGCGCCCACGAACTCGCCGTCATGGCCGGCGTCGAGGCGGGGGTCGCGAAGCTCCTTGATCAGCTCCACCCGGACCGGTTCGAGAGCGGCGGCCGGCTGAAACTCGGCGCCTTCGGCGCGTCCAAGGACCGCTATCGCGAGGTCTTCGAGAAGCTGAAAACGGATCTCCACGAACGCTCGACCGGCGTGTTCTGGAAGGCGTTTTCAGAAGGCTACGAACGGCAGGCGGATGAGGCGGTCCGGCGCGCGAGGCGGGGCTCATGAGCGAGCCGGCGCTCATCGACCGGCTGACCGATCCGGATCCCGCGTCGAAATCGGAGCCCGCGAGCGCCGGCCAGATCTCCCCGCGGCGTATGCGCGAGATCATTCGCCGCGATCTCGCCGCGCTCCTCGGCACGGTGTCGGTCGACGGCCGGCTAGATCTTTCGCGGCACCCTTTTGTCGCCGCATCGGCGCTGAATTTCGGCATACGGGATTTTTCCGGCGAGTCGTCCGACGCTCTTGATACGGCCGCCGCCGCGCGGGAGATCCGCGAGGCGATCCACCGTTACGAACCTCGCCTGCAGCCGGACACCCTGTCGGTCGATGTCGATCTGCACGGTGAGGCGCGCGACGTTCTCAGTCTTTCGATCAGCGGCGTTTACGCGCCGTCGGGCGAAAGCATCGCCCTTGAGGCGGAAATCG
The DNA here is from genome assembly GCA_038522735.1 of Pseudomonadota bacterium. GTDB lineage: Bacteria > Pseudomonadota > Alphaproteobacteria > Caulobacterales > Parvularculaceae > JBCBJX01. The sequence goes on along the minus strand of JBCBJX010000032.1, from coordinate 18,018 downwards.
ACCTTGAGACGGGCGCGGCGCGCCTCGTCGAAGGGCGAGGGTGAGGCGCGCGATGGATCCGCGTTTCCTCGATCTCTATGAAGAAGAACTCCGCTTCATGCGCGATATGGGCGCTGAGTTCGCCCTCTCGCACCCGAAGATCGCCGCGCGCCTGCGCCTCAAGGACGGCGAGACGCCGGACCCTTATGTCGAGCGGCTGCTCGACGGCTTCGCCTTCCTGACGGCCCGCGTGCGTATGCGGATGGATGCGGAGTTTCCGAAATTCACCGAGAGCCTGCTTGAGGCCGTCGCGCCCAATCTGACTGCGCCCTCCCCCTCCACGGCGATCCTCGAGCTTGAGCCGGACTTCTCAGAAGGGGCGCTGAAATCCGGTTTCCGCGTCCCGCGCGGATCGTCGTTCACGGCGCGCGTCGGCGATGCAGGCTCGACCTGCATCTACCGCCTCGCCCAGTCGGTCGTCCTGCGCCCCATCGCCATAGACGCCGTCGACTATATCGACCGACCGTCGGAGCTTGCAGCGCTTGTGAAGGGAGTGCGCGCCGAGGCGGCGGTCCGCATCCGGATCAGAAGCGTCGGGGCCCACGCCTTGTCGGCGCTCGACCTCGCCTCCGTCTCCCTTTTTCTCGCCGGGGACGCCGGGCGGTCCGAGGCCCTCCTTGAAAACATCGTCGGCCGCAATGTCGGGATCGTCGCGGCGCCGGTCGAAAGCGCGGGGCGTCCCGTCCTCTTGCCCGGCGGCGCCGTCCGCCATCAGGGATTTCGCGACGACGAGGCGCTCATTCCCCAGACGCCGGAGCTCTTTTCGGGCCATCGTCTGCTGCAGGAGTACTTTATCTTCGCGCCGCGCTTCCGTTTCGTGGAGCTGGCGGGGCTCGACGGGGCGCTGAAGGACGACGAGGCGCGGGCTGTCGATGTCTACATTCTTCTTTTGCGGGCCGCCGATGAGTTGAAAGACCGGCTTGATGAGGGCGCGGTGAAGCTCCACTGCGCTCCCGCCGCAAACCTCTTTGAGCGGAAGGGCGACCGGTCGCGGCTTTCCGCCGGCCATCGGGAGCACCAGCTCGTCGTCGATCGGACGCGGCCGAAGGACTTTGAAATCTACGCGGTCACCGGCGTGCGCGGCGTCAGCGATCGCGGGGCGGAGCCGGTTGTTTTCGAGCCGCTCTACGCCGCGCCGTCCGACGGGAGAGGCGAGCGTGAGGCGGCGGGGCGGTTCTCCATACGGAGGGAGCGTTCGCTCTTTTCAGAGCGCGGCTATTTCGGCGTCGATGTCTATCTCGGCCTGCACCAGACGGGTCGCGGGGCGCCGGATCGAGACCTGACGCATCTTGCGGTCGATACGGTGTGCACGAACCGCGCGCTCCCGGCGGCTCTGCGAACCGGGGACGCTCTCTCGCCCCAGGGCGCCGGCCCCGTCCTCAAGGCGACATTCCTCGAAGGGCCGACGCCGCCGCGGCCAGCTCTCGCCGCCGGCGCGGCGTCTTGGAGCCTCGTCGAGCTTCTTTCCGCAAGTCACGCGGAGCTTGTCGGCGAAGGCGCCGAAAACGCTGCGGGGCTCCGCCGGCTGCTGACGGCCCTCGCCGGACCGAGGCCCGAAACGAGGCGCCTGATTGAGGGCGTCGCCTCGATACGCGCCGGGCGGATCATGCGTCGACGTCTCTTCGACGGGCCGCCCGCTTATGTGAGCGGCCTGGAAATCGAGCTTGCAACGGACCCGGACGCTTTTCGCGGAGCCGGCTCGTTCACGCTCGCCGCGGTGCTTGAGGCGTATTTCGCGCGCGCCTCGACGCTCAACGCTGCAACTGAATTCGTCCTGCGCGATCAGAAAGAGGAGCGGGTCCGATGGCCGGTGAGAACCGGAACGCGTCCGACAGCCTAGCGCTCCTCGCCGCCCTTCGCGAGGCGCCGTGGGCGCATGATTTCTTCGCGGCGGCGCGCCGGCTGCAGGCCGCGCGCCCCGAGGCGCCGGGCTTCGGGCGCAGCGGCAAGCCGGCCGATGATCCGGTGCGCTTCACCCATCACCCCAGCCTGGCGTTCGCTCCCCGAACGATCAGCGCCCTGACGCCGCCCCCGGCGGACTGCGCCGCGCATCGGCTGGAGCTTTTCGTCAACGGGCTCTACGGCCCGAACGGCCCCCTGCCCGCGACGGACACGGAGCGCACGGCCGACCGCATGAAGCAGGCGCGGGACGACGCGGCGGCGCGTTTTGCGGACATCTTTCATCACCGGTTTTACTCTCTTCTTTTCCGTGCGTGGGCGGACGGGCGACCGGAACTCGCCCTCGACCGCCGCGACCGGGACCCGTTCGTGCGTTATCTCGCGGCCCTCGGCGGTCTGGAGCACGCCCGAAAGGCGACAAGCCTCGGAGACGCCATCGTTCCCTTTGCGGTGCAGTTCGCCGGCGGACCCGCGCGTGCGGAGACGCTGGAGCGCATCGGCGCGCGACTTCTCGGCGTCCGCGTCGAGGCGCGTCCTTTCGTCGGCGTCTGGATGCGGCCGCCGGAACGGGATCTCGCGCGGCTCGGAGCCGTCCGGCTCGATCGCGCCGCGCCGCCGGTCCTCGGCGAGCGCGTCTTCACCCGCGACCAGGCCTTCGAGATCGCCCTCGGGCCCATGGGCGGCGAAGACGCGCGCCGCCTTGCGCCCGCCGGCGCGGACGCAGGGCGCCTCCGCGACGTGGTCGGACTGTCCGCCGGGCTCTCCTTCGGCTGGCGGGCGCGTCTGCGCCGTGAGCGCACGGGCGTCGCCCCGGCGCGGCTCGACGGGGGGTCGCCCCTCGGATTTGATTGCTGGCTCGGGCCGGTCGCCAAGGCCGGCCCGCCCCTCGACGACCTCGTATTCAGCGCCGAGCGCTACCAGACGCCGACAAGCCCGGCGCAGTAAGGAGACGGACCATGGCGGAAATCTCGCGCTCAGCGCTCTTCGGGCGGCTCAACCCGCTCTGCTTTCGAAGTCTTGAAAGCGCCCACGCCTTCTCGCGACTGAGAGAAAATCCGTATGTTGAGCTCATTCACTGGCTGCACCAGATCCTGCAGCTGCAGGCCTCGGACCTTCTCCTCATCCTCGACGCCTACGGGATCGACAAGGCGCGCCTGCAGAACGAACTCGACAAGGCCCTCGACGCCTTGCCGAGGGGCGCGACGGCCGTCGTTGATTTCGCGCCGCATCTGGAGGAGGCCGCCGAGCGCGGCTATGTTTTCGGCTCCCTCCTCTTCGGCGAGCATGCGGTTCGCTCCGGACACCTCCTTTACGGGGTTCTGAAGACGCGAGAGCTGCGCGGTCCTCTCCTCGCCGCGGCGCCGTGCCTCACCGCGATCAAGGTGGAGGACCTTTCGGAACGCTTCGCCGGCGTCGTCGCGTCCTCGCCGGAGGAAGGCTCCGTCGCGAAGTCGGCGCCGGCGGCCGCTTCCGGCGAAGAGGGCGCGGCGAAACCCGCCCCGCGCAAGGGCGAGGAGGCGCTCGCCCAGTTCACGACGGATCTCACCGCTAGCGCCGCGGAGGGAAAGATCGACAACATCATCGGCCGCGACGACGAGATCCGGCAGGTCGTCGACATCCTGATGCGCCGTAGACAGAACAATCCGATCCTTACCGGCGAAGCGGGCGTCGGCAAGACGGCGGTGGTCGAAGGCTTCGCCCGGCGCATCGCCCATGGCGACGTGCCGCCGGCCCTGAAGGGCGTCCGCCTCCTCAGCCTCGATGTCGGCGCTCTCTCTGCGGGCGCAAGCATGAAGGGCGAGTTCGAAAAGCGTCTCAAGCAGGTGATCGAGGAGGTGCAGTCGAGCCCCTCGCGGATCATTCTTTTCATCGACGAGGCGCACACGCTCATCGGCGCCGGCGGTCAGGCGGGGACGGGCGATGCGGCGAACCTTCTGAAGCCTGCGCTAGCGCGGGGCGAGCTGCGCACCATCGCTGCGACCACATGGGCGGAGTACAAAAAGCACATCGAGAAGGACCCGGCGCTGACCCGGCGTTTCCAGACCGTCAAGGTGGACGAGCCCGACGATACCCGAGCGATCGCCATGATGCGCGCTATCGCGGGCGCCATGGAGAAGCACCACAAAGTCCGCATCCTCGATGAGGCGCTGGCGGCGGCGGTCACCCTGTCGCGCCGCTATATTCCAGACCGTCAGCTGCCGGACAAAGCCGTCAGCCTCATCGACACCGCCTGCGCGCGGGTCGGTCTCAGCCAGCATGCGACGCCGGCGCGGGTGGAGGACGCCCGCCGCAAGATCGAGTCCCTCGACCGGGAGATCGCCGCGATTGATCGCGAGGCCCGTGAAGGCTTCGCCGCGGACGATCGCCGCGACGGCGTTCTCAGCGCCAGGACGGAGACCGAAAAAGCGCTGGAGGAGCTGAACGCCCGCTGGGCCAAAGAGAAGGAAGCGACGGAGAAAGTCCTCTCCCTGCGTCGCAAACTTTCCGGCGACGAGGACCCGGAGGCGGCCGCTGAGACCGAGGCCCTGGACGAGACCTCCGACGCGGACGCCGCGGCGACGCCGAAAGCGCCGGCGGAGGATCGCGATGCGCTGGTCGCGCAGCTGCGCGCCGCGATCGAGGAGCTCGCCGCCGCCCAGGGCGAGGATCCGCTGGTTCTTCCGGCCGTCGATGAAACCGCCATCGCGCAGGTCGTCGGCGACTGGACCGGCGTCCCCGTCGGCCGGATGGTCCGTGACGAGATGGCCTCCATTCTCGCCCTCGCCGACACGCTGAAATCCCGCGTCGTCGGGCAGGACGTCGCCCTCGACGAGATCGCGAAGCGCGTGCGCACGTCTCGCGCGGGCCTCGCCGATCCGCAGAAGCCGATCGGCGTCTTCCTCCTCTGCGGGCCCTCCGGCGTCGGCAAGACGGAGACGGCCCTCAGCTTGGCCGAAGCGCTTTACGGCGGCGAGCAGAACCTCATCACGCTCAATATGAGCGAATTTCAGGAATCCCATACCGTCTCCACCCTGAAGGGCGCGCCGCCGGGTTATGTCGGCTACGGAGAGGGCGGACGGCTGACCGAGGCGGTGCGCAGACGACCCTATTCGGTCATTCTGCTCGACGAGGTGGAAAAGGCGCATTCGGACGTCCACGAGGTGTTCTTCCAAGTGTTCGACAAAGGGGCGATGGAGGACGGCGAGGGCCGCCTCGTCGATTTCAAGAACACCCTCATCCTTCTCACCTCGAATGTCGGCGACCGGGCGCTTTCCGACCTCGCCGACAGCACGGGCGGCGAACCCGATGTCGATAAGGCCCGCGGGGCGATCCGCCAGCCGCTCCTCGACGTCTTCCCGCCGGCGCTTCTCGGCCGGATGATCGTGCTTCCCTATTATCCGCTGACGGACGCCGTTCTCGGTACGCTTATCCGCATGCGGTTCGAGCGGGTGGGCCGCCGCCTCGCCGACGCCTACGGCGCCGCGTTCGCCTTCGACGACGCGGTGGTGGAGCTCGTCGCCTCCCGCTGCAAGGAGCGCGAAAGCGGCGGCCGGGTGATCGACGCGATCCTTACGAACACTGTGTTGCCGACCCTTTCGGAGCGGCTTCTCATGCGGGCGATGGACGGCGAGCCCGTCTCAAAAGCGGAAATTCGCGTCGAAAACGGCGACTTCGCTTATGACATTGTCTAAAGGTTTGGATCGTATCACCTTTTGAGGCCGCTTCAGGCGGCGAGCCGACGGGAGCGCGAACAGGGCCATGAAGATCGCCCGGCTGGTCGAGGTGAACTATGCGGACTTCACCGCCGCGATGAAAAAGGCGCGCGCCGCCGGCGGCTTCGTCACGCCCGAAACGAAGCCTGAATGGAAGGCCGCCGTCGCCGAGCGCGGTGTGAAAGCCGAAGCCTTCAAGCTGATGGCGAGCGAGCGCTACGGCGCTGAAGAGATCGCGATCCTCAACGGCGCGGAGCCCTGGGACGGGCTCTTCGCCTGGAACCCCGAATCCCATGTCTGCGTGCGCTTCGCCGTTTCCGACGGGTGATGCCGCGCCCGAACGCCGCTAAGGTCGCGCTCGACAGACGAGCACGCTGAAGGAGCCGGGCGATGAGCGCCGAAGAGACGATCGAGCCGGGTCAGACCGTCGAGAACCGGTATCGCATCGAAGAAGAGATCGGGCGCGGCGCCATGGGCGTCGTCTATCGCGCCCACGATCCCGTCTTCAGCTGCGACCGCGCGTTCAAAATCCTCCGCAGCGACCAGATCGACAATGAAGACACCGTGCGGCGGTTTCGGGAGGAAGGCCGCGCCGCCGTCCGCGCGTCGGGCGATCTCGCCCACCCGAACATCGTCACCGTCTACGATGCGGGCGAATATGACGGGCGGCCCTACATCATCATGGAACTCTTCAAGGGCGAGCCCCTCGACGCCGTCATGGCGGGCGAAGCGTCGATCCCGGTCTCCTCGGTCATCCGCCTCGCAACGCAACTCGCCGACGCCCTCGCCTCGGCGCACGCCCACGGCGTCGTCCACCGGGACGTGAAGCCCGCCAACATCATGATGAGCCCCGACCGGGCGGTCGCCAAGCTGACGGACTTTTCCGTCGCGCGCATGAAGTCCGGCGACGACCACGCCGCGACGAAGACCGGTGTCGTGATCGGCGCCCCGCGCTACATGTCGCCGGAGCAGGCGCTGGCGAAAGGCGTCGACGGCCGGTCTGACCTCTACAGCCTCGGCGTCGTCCTCTATGAGCTGCTCACGGGACGGAAGGCTTTCCGATCCGATACGATCACCGCCCTCCTCATTGAGATCACCCGGGATGATCCGGAGCCCGTGCGCAAGCTCGCCCCGCATGTGTCTCCCGGGCTCGAACACATCGTCGCGAAACTCCTCGAAAAAGACCCGACACGGCGCTTCCAGTCCGGCGAAGAACTGGCGACTGCGCTGCGCCGCGAGGAGCAGAACCTTTCCAACCGCGATGCGCGCAAGGAAACCGGGCTGCCGCCGGAGGTGCGCGCTGCGGGCCTGCTCGCCGCTATCGTCGCGGCGATCATGATCATCGGCGGATCGCTTCTTTACAACCGTCTGACGGATACGGCCCGCACGCAGACGGCGGAAAGCGCTGTCGCCCTCGGCGACGTCCTGGGGCGGATGATGGGGAACGCCTCCGACAATGATCCCCTCGCCTGGTCGTTCTCGTTTCAGGGCATTTTTTCATCCTATGCGGAGAACATCGAATCCGTTTCGCTCATTCGCGTGACAGGTCTTGAGGACGATCCGGGGCTCGCCGCGCGGCTGCCGTTCGACAATCCGCGCGACCGCAATTGCGGGCAGGGCGGTCAGTCCTGGGCGGGGGAGGTGATCGCCGAAAGCGATGCGAGCGGGCGCGTCATCCAGAACCTGACGGCGGCGCCGGGGACGGGCGGGCGGGCGCCCGTCGCCATCGGCCGGCTCGACGGTGTCGGGGAAGTCCTCACGGTCCGGACGGTCTCCTGCCTGAGGCGTCCGGACGATACGCTCGGTTTCGCGGAGACGCTGATCGCAGTGCCGACGACGCCGCTACGCGACGCCGCGCGCCTGACGCTCGGCCTTCTGACGCTCCTCACCCTGATGACGGTCGGCGCCGTCGGCTCCCTCGCCTATCTCGCCACCCGGCGCTTCGCGAGCCCGATGACGCGTTTGCGCGACGCTCTGAAAGATCTCGCCATCGGCGACACGGACGTTCGCCTTTCTGGCGGGCAGGGCCTCGTTTCGGAGACCTACGACGCCTTCAACGCCGTCGCCGCCCAGAAAGGCGGGCGGCCGGCGCCGGCGACGGACGACCTTCTGGACGCGCTGTCGCTGGGCTCAGAAAACGACGACGCGTCCGATCTTGATGCAGGCCTTGAAGACGCCCACGCCGAAACACGGATCGAAACGCGCGAGGGAGAGCCGTCCGCTGAGGACGGTTCTCAAGACGCCGGCGAGGCGCCGGATACGGAGAAGACGGCGATCTTTACACCGAACCGCCCGGCGGGGGAGTAAGCCCGATGCGGTTTCGGCTGGTTTTCGCCCTGTCTGCGGCGCTGGCGGCGGCGGGGCTCGCCGGGTGCGCGAGCCGCGTGGTGACGCGTACGGACGAGGCGGTCGTCGTCAAAGCCTCACGTGGGGCGGATGCGGAGAAACTCGCGAAGCGGTTCCTCGGCGATCGCCGGGAGGCCTGGCGGATCGCTGATTTCAACGGGCCCATAAGGCCCGGCGATCACGTCCTTATCCCGTTGGGCGACTGGCGGCCGACCGGTGTGCGGACGGACGCCTATCAGGTCGTCCCCGTCCTCGCCTATCATCGCTTCGAGATGACCGGGCCCTGCAAGGGGATGGTCGTTTGCGCCGGGGAGTTCGCCCGCCAGCTCGACTACCTCGAGCGCGAGGGCTACCACGTCGTGCCGCTCTCCGATCTCGCCGCCTTTCTCAAAGGCGAACGGCAGCTGCCGCAGAAGGCCGTGGTTCTCACCATCGACGACGGCTGGCGTTCCACGGCCGAGATCGCCGAGCCGATCCTCCGGGAGCGGGCGTATCCTGCGACGCTTTTTCTCTATACAGACTTCGTCGGCGCCTCCGCCGCCATAGACTGGGCGACAGCTCGCAATCTCGATCGCGGAGGTATCATCGACGTCCAGTCTCATTCAAAGACCCACGCGGATCTAACGCAGCGTCGCAATGGTGAGACCAGCGCGGCTTATGCGAAGCGTGTCGAGGGCGAAATGAAGACGCCAGCGGATGCGCTGACGAAAAACCTCGGGGCGGCCCCTTTCGCCTTCTCATACCCCTACGGAGCCACAGATCAGGCGATATCCGAGGCCGCCGAGGCCGCGGGCTACGATATTGCGTTGACGGTGCGGCGGGGCCCGAATCCCGCCTTCGCGCACCCCTTCGTCCTTCAGCGGACGATGATCTACGGCGAGGACGATCTTTCGACCTTCGCCCGCCGGCTTACGGCGGCGGTCAAGATGGAGAACTAGTGATGGCGCGAATGCTGCGGATCACGGCGCTGGTCGCGACCGCGGTCGCCGTCGGCTGCGCCTCGGCGCCGGTCGTTCCGGGCCTCGGCGACGACGCCGATGCGCGGGCATTGACGGCGAAGGCTGAGCAGTTCGAGCGTCGCGGCCTCTATCCGGAAGCGCGGCTCGCCTACCGCGCCGCCGGCTCTCTGGGCGCCGACGTCGACGGCGCGCTCTCGGAGCTGGCGCTGAAAGTCCGCACGCAGTCGGACGAGACGTTTGAGCATGCCGAAAGACTGCGCGCTCACGGCGATGCGGCCGGCGCACGCGCGGCCTATCTCCGGGTTCTCGCGGTCGATCCGACCCGCCGGGACGCACTGGAGGCGTTGCAGAAGCTCGAGCGACCCCGCGCCCTCGCCCATTTCGCCTCGCGCCCCGCTGTCGCGCCGCCGCTGAGTGAGAAAACTGAGGACGAAGAGCCGTCCATCGACGCCTTCAGAAAAAGCCTCGGCGGCTATTTCGACCGGGTGCGATCCATTCTCGAGCAGAACGGCGATGCGCCGGACGATGCAGATGAACCTGCAACATCAGACAAAGCCGCAAGTTAGGCGTGTTTATCAGCGTCCGGACTGGTAGCGCCGGGCGTTTTCCAGCAGCTGGCGCGCGGTCGCATTGTCGGGATCGACCAGAACCACCTTCTCGGCCAGCGTCGCCGCTTCCTTGTAGTTGTAGTCAGCCATCGCCCGCGAGGCTTCGATCATCCACGACTGCGCTTCGCTTTGCAGGGAGCCGCGCAGTTGCCCGACAAGCTCGGACCCGCCCGGCGTCGAGCGGTAAAGTCCGATCGCATCGCTCGCCATTGCGAGCGCCTCAAGGCGTCGCGTCGGGTCCGGCGCGTCCGCCATCGGCCGGGCGCACGCGATGAGCGCGCGCGCCGTCGTCTGCGCTGACGCAGAGGCGCGCCGGTCGGCTTCCACACATTGGGCTTGTGCGAGCAGGGCGTTTCGCTCGGTCGCCGCCGTTTCCGAAAGGCCGGACGTCGATATCACCGTCAGCTGAGAGAGCGCCGTCAGGTGGTCGTCGCCCGCGAGAGCCTCCCGGGCGAGAGCGAGCCGTTCGGGCGGCGTGATCGGCCGCGGATCCGGAGCGTCCGGCTCATCGGCGGACCGGGCCGGGATCGGGGTCGGGCGTCGCGGCGGTTCGCCCGGGATCTGGATGACCTGACCGACCGAGAGATCGCCGGGTCGGGCGAGATCATTGAAGCGAGCAAGGGCGACGAAGAGCGTCGCGTCGCCGAGCTGGTTCTGGGCGATGTTCGCAAGGCCTTCATTGCGCCTCACCGTGTACGAATATTTACGCCCGCCTTCATAGGCGAAGAAATCGAGAGGGCTGAGCTCCAGCTGGTCGAGAAACTTGTCGATCGTCTCCAGCTGGCGCGCGTTGCCGGTATAGTTCGCCGCCTGCTGGGCTGCTTTCAGCTCGCAGGTCGCCGGCGCATACTGACCGTCATTGAGGAAAGAGCGCGCTTCAAGCAGCCGTTCCGACGCCGTGAGGCCCGGGCGGACGGGGCATTCCGGTTCCGCCGGCGCGACTTCTTTTTTGCCGAAAAACGGCAGTCCGCCTGTCGATACGCCGCCGCAGCCCGTGGCCAAAGCCGCGATCATCGCCGCCGAACTGAGTTTCGCCCACGCCCCGAACCGTCTCACGCCGCGCCTCCGCTACTCGCCCGAATTCGGTAGCACATGCCGCCGCGCGGCGCACCCGCCATTATTCGATTGAATTCGTTTTGAAATTCGCTGGAGCGCAAAGACCCGGCGCGTTTCAACACGGTACCTGAAGGCCGCGACGGCGCCCGAACGGTCAGCCCGCGCCGTCGGAGCCGCCGCGCGCCGCGAGGCGGAAGATGGTGCCGCTGGAGAGATTTGAACTCCCGACCTTGTCATTACGAATGACCTGCTCTACCCCTGAGCTACAGCGGCGAAACCTTTTGATAAACAAGAGCTTATCGAGGTTTTGGGAGGCGGCGTCGGGCCGCCCCGGGGCGCGAGAAATGGCTCTTTAGCGACGAAAACACCCCCGCGCAATACTGGTGCGGAGCGCGCCGGCTTCAGGAGCCGGCGGCTGATGATTTCCGGTCGTCGGTTTCCGTCGCCGGCGTCTCGTCCGACTGCTGAGGCTTCTCGTCTTCCGCCTCTTCGGTCGAGATGGGTGCGGCGGCGGGTTCGTCCTCTCCTGCCGGGGCGGGCGCGTCCTCCTGCGCTTCGACCGGCGTCGGCTCTTCTTCTCCGCCCGGCGCTGTCGGTTCGCCGTCGTCGGCTGAAGCGGCGGCTTCGTCGGACGGAGATTCCGGCGACGGTGAAGGCTCGGGCCCGCTCGCCGCCTCCGGAGCCTCCGCTTGCTCCTCCGCCGCATCATCGGTGTCGGCCGGCTCGGGCCGCGCCGGGATCAGCATGCGGATTTCGTCCGGCGTCAACCCGCGCGGCGCGTCGGCGAGAGACGGCGGCTCCAGCCGTCCGTGCTGCGCGTACTCCTGCACGAGACGGGACCATGCCCTGGCCGAGAGATCGAACGCGCCGTCGAGGCCGACGCCCGTCTCCCGCGGCGCCGTGACCGCCCGGTCGTACCAGGGCCGCGCCGCCTCCTGCGAGCCGCTTTCGCCCGCCACTGCAGCGGCCATCAGAGAGTAGGCGCGCGCCGTCGGCTTCTGGGTGAGGAGCGTTTCCAGCCCCTCGCGGGCGGCGGACCAGTTTTCAAGGGCGACGTTCTGTTCAGCACGCAGGAGAACGCTTTCCTCATGGAACGGAAGGAGGTCGGCGAGCTTCGTCAGCCGCTCCGCTTTCGTCGCCGGCGTCTCTTTCGGGCGAAGTTCTCCGTATGCGAGCGCGATGGCGCGATGGGGCTTCGCCGCCCACGCCGCTTCCAGCGTTTTCTCCGCGCGGCCCGTCTTGCCGGAGGCCGCCAGACGACGCGCGGCGAGAACCGCCGCCGGCGTGAAGTCCGCCGCCAGCTTCGCAGCTTCTTCAGCTTCCTTGAGGGCGGTCTGTCCGTCGCCCGCAGCGTTCGCGGCGTAGGCGTCGGCGGTGAGAAGGGCGGCCTTGGATCGCGCCGCGTCCTCGCCGCCGACGACGCCGTTTTTCTGGGCGAGGTCGAGGGCGGCGCGCGCTTCGCCCCAGGCGGCGCGTTCGAGGGCGAGATCGAAGACCGAGCGGAAGGCCCATTCGGCGTTCGGGCGCAGGCGGAAGGCGCGCTCGGCGTGGGTCGCGGCGGCTTCCGCATCGCCCGCTTTCATCGCCTGCAGGTAAAGGCCCCGTCGGCCGAGAAACTCCGTCTCCGGCGCGGCGAGCATCGCAGTGAACGCCTCGCGGGCGGTCCCTTCATCGCCGGACAGCTGTGCGGCCTGCGCCGTGAGGAGGCGGGTGAGCGCCGGCTCTTCCAACTGGCGGTTCGCGGCGTTCGCAAGCCGGGTCGCGTCCGTCGCGTCGCCGGCGGCGACCGCTTCAAGACCGCGGGTCAGCGAGAGCATGCCCTTCGCCCGTCGCGCCTCGAACGCCTTGCGCTTCACTTTGCCAGGCCAGTCGACAAGCGTTTTGAGCCCGATCGCCGAAGCGAAGATCACGGCAAGGACGAAAAGCCCGAGGCCGATGATCAGGCCCGTATGGGCGTCCACCACATAGCCCTGAACCGTCGCCGTCAGGCGCCCGTCGAGCCCGCCGAGATACGCCGCCAGATAGGCGAAGGCGGCGACGGCGATCAGAAAGAAAAGGGCGCGGATCATTCAGAAGGCCGGCGCCTAGCGATCGCCGAGATCGCCGACGACCTCGGCGCTGACGTCGTCCATCAGGTCGTCGACGGCGACCCGGGCGCGGGCGGCCGCCAGCCATTCGTCCATGGCGTCGGCGGCCTCGCCTTTGAGGCCTTCGAGCTCCTCGACGGCGGCTTTCAGATCGTTCTCTTCAAGTCTTGCTTCAGCCCGCGAGAGGATCGCGCCCGGCGTTTCGCCCGGCACGTCGCCCGCCTTGCGGACAGTGACGAGGCTCATGAAGTTCGCGACGAGGCCGGACACGCCGCCCTCCGCGCCGGCGCGTTTGGCCGCTGTCTGTGCGGCCCGCGCCGCCTCGGGGAAGGTCCGCTCCAGATACGCGACGGAAGGCAGGCCGTCGCGGGCGTAGGGCTGCAGCTGGGCGAGGGGCGCAAGGTTCGGCGACAGGCCGCGCACGGCGGAAAGCTCGTTCGCGAAAGGTCGGCCTTGGGTCACCTGCCGCTGCAGGTTCAAAAGCGCGAGGGAGGTTGCGGCCGTCTTGCTCGCCGCTGCGACCTCTTCGGTCTGGATGCGGTCGATCCGCTGGCGGAGGGACTGGAGTTCCTGCCGGGCGCTGTCGTCGCGGCTTTCGATCGTCGAGCGAACCTCCGAGCGCAGACGTTCGATTTCCTGCAGCTGGCGGTTGATCGCCTCGCGATCGGCGGCGAGGGAGTTGCGGGAGGACTGCGCCTCGCGCACCGCTGCTTCCGCAGCCTGCGTCGCCGCCTGCGTTTCGAGAAGGAGTTCGGCCTTCAGGCTGGAGAGGTCGTTTTCGAGGCGGGTCGTCGTCGCAACGCCGCCGCGCAGTTCTTCGATCCGGCTGGAGAGTTCCGCGACGCGGCCCTGCAGGGCTTCCACCTCGGCGTCGGCCTCCGGATCTTCCTGGGCGAGGGCGAGGGCCTGGTCGGCGCGGGATTGCGCCCCGGCGAGCTGGGCTTCGAGGCGCTCAATGCGCGCCTGGACAAGCGGGTCCGTCCGCGGCGCGGCCGGCGCGGCGTCCTCGACAGGCTGTTCGGCCGCCGGCGGAGCGTCGTCCTCAGCTTGCTCTTCGTCCGTCTGCTTATCTTCAGCAGCGTTCTGATCGTTCTCCGATACGTCGTCTGATTGCTGAGCGATCGCGTCCGTCGGAGCGGCGTCTTCCGCCGCTTCGGGGGCGGGCTCGCTCTGTTCTTCGGCGACCGCCGCATTTTCAGCGTCAGCCGGCGCGGCCTCGGCGTCGGAGGCCGCTTCGTCTTCGGTCGCTTCCGCCGTTTCGACGTCAATCGTCTCTACAGCTTCTTCCTCATCGACGGCGACTTCTTCAACGGCGGCCGGCGCAGCATCGGCTTCCGCCTCCGCGGCGACCGGTTCGACGGCGGCCGCCTCGTCCGCGGCCGGCTCGTTTACCGCCTCCGCTTCGGTTTCGCTTTCATCTGCAAGCGGCGTCGCGACGTCATCGACGAACGCCTCCGTGTCGCGGCCGGCGGCGTAATCGGCCTCCGTCGCGTTCGCCATGCGGATCGGCTCGTCCCTGTCGTCCGGCGTCGTCAGAGAGAAGGCGACCGCGATGGCGAGGGCGAAAGCGAAAAAGCCGAGCGTATAAAAGCCGGCGTTCGTCCCGGACGCGCTGCCCCCCGCAGCGTTCGCTGCGGCTGCAACCGCGGGATCAGGGTCTTCGGCGTCCGCGTCCGCATCGACGGCTTCGGCGTCGATGGTCTCGTCGGCGTCGGAGGCGGCGAGCACCGGATCGGCGTCCTCCACGATCTCCGCTTCGACGGTCTCCGGTTCGCCCGCGCCGGCTTCGCCCTTGCCGGCCTCGGCGGCGTCGATCGGCGTTTCGTCGTCGGTCGGTTTCTTGTCGTCGTCGGTCGGTCCCGTCATCGCGCTCTCCAAACGGCTTCGCCGCTTTCACAATCCTTGTGCGGACGGATGCGCCGTCCCTCTCTTACGTAGATAGACGCGCGGACCCCGAAGTCACAAGCCGCCCGCGGCGATTTCAGCCTCCGCGGCGGCGAGAAGCGCGTCCGTCGACGGCGCCGCGGCGATCGCGACGCGGTTGTAGCGCTCGCGCCGCTCAAGCGCGGCGGCGACGTTCGCGCTGAGACACGCGGCGCCGAGCCTTCCGAGGTCCTGCGCCGCCGTCGCGCGCTCGAAAATTCGAGCCGTTCGCGGCGAAAACAGGGCGACCCAGACCCGACCCGGTTCGCCGCGGCCTATCGCCTCCAGCGCCGCCTCGCTCAGCGCAGACACCTCTTCCGCTTTATAGACGTCCTCGCGCCGCGCCTCGACGCCGAGGCGGGTTAATTCTCCGACAAGGTCGCCCGCCCGATCCACCCCGCCGATGTGGATGACGGGACCAAGGCGCGCTTCCGCGATGAGGCTGGCGAGCGCCTCGACGTCGCCGCCTGCGGTCCGCACGTCTTCGAATTCCGCCGCACGGGCGACGTCTGCGCTCGCGGGGCCGACGCAGAAGACGGTTAAAGCGCGCTCGGGGCGTTTTTGCGCGAAGACGCGCACGCCGTTCGCGGAGGTGAAGGCGAGGCTCTCCCCCGCCCGGATCACGACCGACGCGTCGAGCGGTGCGATTCGCATCAGCGGGGCGGCGACTGGTCTCCACCCGCGCGCTTCGGCTTCGGCGGCGAGGGCCGATCCGTCCGGCTCGGGCCGGGTGACGAGGAGGGTCGGCGGATTTCTCGACAATCCCATGGAGGCGGGGTACCGGGCGCCATGACGATCGGCAACGCCCCGGCGGGCGATCTCCTCGCCCTCGGGATCGAGACCTCCTGCGATGAAACGGCGGCGGCGGTGGTGCGGCGGCGCGCGGACGGAAGCGCGGAGATCCTATCCGACCGGATTTTCAGCCAGACCGACGCCCACGCCCTCTATGGCGGCGTCGTCCCGGAGATCGCGGCGCGGGCTCATCTCGACCGGCTCGACGGCCTCATCGAGGACGCGATGGCGGAGGCGGGCGCCTCATGGGCCGATCTCGATCTCATTGCGGCGACGGCGGGGCCGGGCCTTATCGGCGGCGTCATGGTGGGCCTCGCGACGGGCAAAGCGCTGTCGCTCGTCCACGCCGCCCCGCTGCAGCCTGTGAACCATCTGGAGGCGCACGCGCTTTCGGCCCGGATCGCGGACGAGACGCCGTTCCCGTACCTCCTCCTTCTCGTCTCCGGCGGCCACACCCAGCTGATCGCGGTCGAGGGCGTCGGCCGATATCGCCGGCTCGGCACGACCATCGACGACGCCGCGGGCGAAGCCTTCGACAAGACTGCGAAGCTCCTCGGGCTAGGCCATCCCGGCGGTCCGGAGGTCGAACGACGTGCGGCGGCGGGCGATCCCCGCCGCTTCGAGATGCCCCGGCCGCTCCTGAAGCACGCGGGCTGTGA
Source organism: Pseudomonadota bacterium (assembly GCA_038522735.1). GTDB lineage: Bacteria > Pseudomonadota > Alphaproteobacteria > Caulobacterales > Parvularculaceae > JBCBJX01. Next base: position 1,958 of record JBCBJX010000032.1, on the reverse strand, counting down.
TTTTTCATTCTCCGGTATGAAGACAGCCGTCCGCGTCTGCGCGGAGGCGTTGACGGAAGGCGGGCGCCGGCTTTCGGAGACCGACGTAAACGATCTCTGCGCGGCGTTTCAGACCGCGGCCGCCGATCATCTCGCCGCCCGAACGGCGCGCGCGATGCGAGGCTTTTCCGGCGAGGGCGCCGGCCGGTTGGTGGTCGCCGGCGGCGTCGCGGCGAACAAGGCGATCCGCGCCCGGCTTGAGGCTGCCGCGTCAGAGGAGGGCTTCCGGCTGATTGCGCCGCCGCTGCGGCTCTGTACGGACAACGCGGCGATGGTCGCGTGGGCGGGGCTGGAGCGCCTTGCAGCCGGGCTCGCGGACGATCCGGAAGCGGCCTACGCTGCGTCCGCCCGCGCCCGCTGGCCGCTCGATCCGACGCCTCGAACCAGGGCCTACGGGTCTGGCCGCAAGGGCGCGAAAGCCTGACGCCTTCGGAGACGCCGCCGATGTCCTCGGACCTCAAACAGTCCCCGCCTTTCCAGCGCGTCGCCGTCATCGGCGGCGGGGCGTGGGGGACGGCGCTCGCGACGGTCCTCGCCCGCAACGGTCGGACGACGACCCTGTGGATCCGCGAGCCCGACGTCGCCCGGGAAGCCGCGAAGACCCGCGTGAACGCCGCCTTCCTGCCGGGCGTCGATCTGCCGGACGCGCTCGAGATCACCGCCGATCTTGCGGCCGCCGTCGCCGAGGCCGACGCGATCGTCTTTGTCGCGCCGGTGCAGTTCTCGCGGCCGCTATTGCAGGAGCTGGCGGCGCATCGCCCCGACGGCCCGCCACTTCTTCTCTGCTCGAAGGGAATCGAGCGCGCGACGGGCGCGTTCATGACCGACATCGCCGCGGACCTCTGGCCGACGGATGCGGTCGCCGCCTTGTCCGGGCCGAGTTTCGCCGCGGACGTCGCCCGCGGCCTGCCGACGGCGGTGACCCTCGCGGACCCCGACCGGGCGCGCGGGGAGCGCTGGATCGCGACGGTCGGGGCGCCGACCTTCAGGCCGTACTGGACGGACGATCTCCTCGGCGTCGAGCTTGGCGGCGCGGCGAAGAACGTCCTCGCCATCGCCTGCGGTGTCTGCGAGGGGCTGCGGCTCGGCGACTCCGCCAAGGCGGCGCTGATGGCCAGAGGCTATGCGGAGATGGCCCGTCTGGGCGCCGCAATCGGCGCGCGGGCGGAGACGCTGGGCGGGCTCGCGGGGCTCGGCGATCTCATCCTCACCTGCGGTTCGCGCCAGTCGCGGAACATGTCCCTCGGCGTCGCCCTCGGGGAAGGTCGATCAATGGACGAAGTGCTTGGCGAGCGCCGCAGCGTCGCGGAGGGCGCGGCGACCTCCGAGGCGCTTGTGAAGCTCGCCGAGGAAAAAGGCGTCGAAACGCCGATCGCGAAGGCCGTCGATGCGCTGGTCGCCGGCCGGGTCACCGTTTCGGATGCGATGCGGTCCCTGCTCGCCCGGCCGTTCCGGGCGGAGGGGCTTTAGCGGCGGCTCGCCTCGAAGGTGCGGCAGCTTTGCGGGCGGCGTGGATTGTCCTCGCTCGCGCGCCAGCCGGCGGTCCAGTAGGCGCCGCCTTCTCCGCCAAGACGTTCATAGCAGTCGCGGAAGCCCGCCTCGTAGAGCGGCGAGGTGGCGTTATGGTTTTCGTCCTTCGCGACGGAAACGGCCTTGCGATAGCACTCGCACTTCTCGTTGACGCGCGGGCCGGAGGCGAGGGTGACCGTCGGAAGCCCTGTCGCGGTCGTTGTCGAGCCCGAGGTTGCGGTCTGCGGCGCGGACGCGGCCGGACCGAAATAGCTGTTCACGACGGCGAACGACGCCGCGGCGACGACGATGGCGATGGCGAGCATGCCGAAGACTTTGTCGATGCTGTTCATGGGTCCCGCTCCTGACCGTTAACCCCTGTTTAACCAATGGCGAGCCCGGGCGAAAGT
>JBCBJX010000031.1:0-29613 GCA_038522735.1 Pseudomonadota bacterium | reverse complement strand
TCGCATCGGAGAGATCTCGGTCCGTATCCCGCCTTTGCGCGAACGCGCCGAGGACGTCGGTCTCCTCGCGCGCCATTTCCTCGACAAACACGCCGAGCGCGAACGCTCGCGCGCGAAACGCCTCTCGCCCGAAGCTGAGGACGCTCTGAAAGGGCATTCGTGGCGCGGCAACGTTCGCGAGCTCGAAAACGCCGTCAACCGCGCCGCGCTTCTCGCCGAAGGCGACGAACTGACGGTGGCGGATTTCGCGCTTCCCGAGCCCGCCCGCGCTCGCGCAGCGCCGGTCGCGCCCGCTCGCCCGGTCACCATCCGCGACGCGCGAGCTGAAGCGGAAAAGGCCGCCCTTGAAGCGGCGTTCGCCGAGGCCGGCGATAATCTCACCGCGGCGGCCAAGATCTTGGGGATCAGCCGCCCGACGCTCTATAACCTCATGAAACAACACGATCTTGAGGGATCGACCTGACGAATTTGAAGGAGGACACGCCATGACGCACCGCAAACTGATCGCCGGCCTCGTGGGCGCCGGGCTCGCCCTCGCCGCGACCGCCGACGCCAATCCGCGCTCCCAGCGCTTTGTCGAAAAGGCCCGCGAACGCCTCGCTGCGAACGATCCGCAGGCGGCGCTGATCGAGCTTCGCAACGCCGTTCAGGCTGACGACGAGGACTGGGACGCCCGCCGGCTTCTCGGAAACGTCTACATGGCTCTCGGCCGTGCGGATATCGCCGTAGACGAACTGAAACTGGCGTATGACAACACTCCCTCGGACGCGGTCGAGATCGAGTACGGACGTGCGCTCGCCTCGCTCCAGCGGTTCGATGAGGCGCTCGAGGTCATAACGGAAGAGGCCCAGGACGGCCGGACCCGTCGGCAGAAGCTTCTCCTCCGCGGTGAGATCAAGCGGCTGAAAGGGGATAGCGCCGGCGCCCTTTCGGACGCGAACAGAGTGATCGAGGAGGATCCTCTTAACACGATCGCAAACTATCTTGCGGCGAGCAGCTATCTGGCGGAGGGGGACCTCATAAAGGCTCAGGAACGCCTCGACTTGATTGTCCAGAATGATCTTGAGTTCGCGAACGCCTGGCTCATGAAGGCTCAGATCGCCAGTCGCTCCAGTGATTACGCCGCCGCCATCGAGTACGCCGAGCGGGCGCTCGAAATTGATCCGAACAATGCGGTCGCTTCGATCACGCGCATCGAGGGGCTGATGCGGACGAACCGGCTCGAAGAAGCCGAGGCCGCCATCCGTAAGGTGGAGGAGAAGAACCCGCGCGATGCGCGCGTCCCGTTCTTTCGCACGCTGGCTGCCGCCCAGGCCGGCGAGTTCGCTGAAGCGGATCGACAACTCGCCCAGGTCGGCGATGCGATCGAGAACCTTCCGAACGGCCAACTCCTGACCGGCCTCATCAAATTCAAAACCGGAAATTTCGGCCAGGCCGAGCAGGCGCTCTCGGCGTTTCGGGCGAAAAGCCCGGGTTCGGAGGAGGCGGGTTTGCTCCTCGCCGCCGTTCAGATGCGCCGCGAGCGCTATGAGGCCGCTCACAGCACGATCAATGAGGTGCTAGCCGCCAACCCGAAGAGCGCCGGCGCCTACCAGCTGCGCGCAAGCGTCGCCATGCGCCAGGGCGACTACGACCGAGCGGCGGCCGCGATGCAGGTCGCCGCGACCACGGGCGAACAATCGTCCGCAGGCATCGTGAAAATGCTCGGCGTCGGCGGCGATACCGACGCTGAAGTTCTCGAGCTCGACGACGTGGAGCGTCAGATCCTGACGACTATTGATTATCTGCGCTCGAACGAAGATGAAAAAGCGCTTCGGTCGGCGAAGCGTGTCGCCGATCTTGCGCCGGAGAACCCGGTCGCACAAAACCTTCTCGCCTCTGTCCACATGGCGCGAAACGAGCTGCCGCAGGCGCGCGCCGCGCTTGAGGCGGCGCTGGAACAGAACCCGGCCTTCTACGCGGCGATCCTCAACCTCGACCGGCTTGACGCCCGCAACAACGATTTCGACGCCATTGAAGCGCGGCTGCGTCGGGCCCGCGGTGAGCTCCCGAACTCCGCCGTTCTGGCCCGCCGCATGGGCGAATTCCTCTATGTTCGCGGACGCGAAGAGGAGGCCCTCAGGGTGCTGCAGGACGCGTCCTCCTCGGTCGACGATCCGTATGAGGTTCTTCAGGTGAAGGCGCGGATCGAGCTCGCCCGCCGCGATACTGAAGCGGCGAAAGAGACCGTTCGCCGCATCTCCACGCTCGACCACGAACTCGCCGTACCGTTCGCGGCCGCCATGTCGCAACGCATCGGCGACAACGAAAGCGCGAAGCGCCTCTTCGATGATCTTGTTGCGGACGACCCGACGATACTCGCGGCCGGCATCGGGCGCGCACGCGCCGACATCGCTCTCGGGAATGCCGAGACGGCGATCACGGATCTTCGGAATCTTGTTGAACGAGCGCCGCAGGTCGCAGCCTATCGCGACACGCTCGCCCGCATCCTCGCGAGCGAGGGCCGCACTGACGAGGCGATTGCTGTCGCCAAGGCGTATGCGGAGCAGAACCGAGCGGCCGGCGTCGTCCTCGAGGCCGGTGTGCGCGAAGCGGCGGGAGACGCCGACGCGGCGATCAAAACGCTTGAAGATGCGATGGCGGCCAAGCCTGACCCGGCCTTCGCGCGCGCACTCCTTTCGACCCGCATCCGCAAAGGCGATCGGAAAAAAGCCCTGCAGGAGATGCAGGCGTGGCTTCAGAAAAACCCGCGCGACGCTGAGGGGCAGATTTTCTACGGCACGGTGCTGATCGAAGACGGGCGACTGCAGGACGCCGAGCGGGTCCTTTCAGCCGCCCTCGCCCAGCGCCAGAACTCCGCTCCGCTTCTCAACAACCTCGCCTGGGTCCGCCAGGAGACCGGCCGTCCGGGCGCGGAAGACCTCGCCCGCCGAGCCTATGAGATTGCGCCGAACAGCGCGGAAATCGCCGACACCCTCGGATGGATTCTCTATGAGGACGGCGAGTTTGAGGAGGGGCTGCGGTTCCTGCGCGAGGCTTATGAGGACGCGCCGGACAACGCCACGATCGCGTACCACCTCGCCGCCGCCATCGCGAAGACGGACGGCTCCAAAGAAGAGGCGCTGCAGATCCTCGATCGGGCTCTGGAACGCAATGCTACGTTCCCGGAGCGCGCCGACGCCGAAGCGCTGCAGGCGCAGTTGCGATCCTGAACCTCAGTCTGCGGCGCGCGGTCGAAGGACCGGCGCCGCAGCGAAAAGCGGGGCGCGCACCCGAGCCGGCAGAACAGCCGTCAACTGACGGATGTCCGAGAGCGGCAGGGCGCAGAAAACAATCGCGACCCCGAGAAAACCATAGATCGCAGCGGCGAGGCCGGTCACCTCGAGGAGCCCTTGAGGGTCTATTTCGCGAACGAGAAGGAACGCCGGCGCTTGTAAAGCAAGCGCCGGCGCCAGCACCCGGATTTGGGCGCGGAACACCTCGCCTGTGGACACGGCCGTCTTCGAGGCGATGATCGCCGGCCGCACGAACAGCCCGAAGACAAGCAACGGAATCGCCGTTCCGATCGCGACGCCGGTGAGCCCGAACGGGCCGATCAGCGCGAAGGTGAGCGTGAGATTGACGAGGCCGACGACGAGATCGCCCGTGCTCATCACCCGGTGCGAGTCAAGCGCGACGGCGAGGCGCGTCATCGGCGTCTGGGCGAGTTCGACGGTCATCGCCGCAGCGAGAATGAGGATGGCGGGCGCGGCGCTCGCGTACTCCGGCGCGATCCAAGCCGCCAGGAACGGCCCGCCGAAGGCCGCGAGCCCGCCCATGACGAAGGCCGAGATGCACGTCGCGACTCGCAGGGTGAAGAGGAAGCGCGTCTTGAGGGCTTCGGATTTCGGCTCCGAAGCGTACTGCGCGAAGACCGGCACGAGAACGCCGAAGGCCATGACGACGACCGTCTGCACCCGCGCAATGAGCTGCACGACGACGGAATAATAGGCGACTGCGACCGGCGTCATCAGCATCCCGATGATCATCAGGTCGAAGTAGAAGAGCGACTTGTTCGCGAAGTTCGAGAGGAAGGTGAAAAGCCCGGAGTTGAGGGCGCGCCACAGGGTCTTAAGGCTCACCGCCGCTCGCTCGAAGCGCGCGTGGGGCGCCAGCCGATGCGCCCAGAAAAACATCGCCGCATGGGTTAGGAGGTCCGCCGCGAGCGCTGCTGCGGCTAGCACGTCGAGCCGCGGGTAGCGCGTCAGCACCAGGAACGCCGCCGCAAGGCGCGCGACGGAGCGGAAAACCATGATCATGCTGGAGACGTCGTGGCGGGCGACGGATCCGATGGCGCCGCCCGCCGCCGCCGCCGGAAACTCCATGGCGACCAGCGCCGACATGATCGCGATCGCGACAGCGATCTCCCGGTTTCCCGTTTCCGGAAAAGCGAGGCCGGCTTCCACCGCTGCGGCGACCGCGAGACCTGCGGCCATCATCACAAGGCCCGCGGCGCTCAAATAGGCGAGGGCGGTCGAGTAGATCGCCCGCGCTTCGGCCTCGTCGCCGTCGAACCGCGCTTTGGCGAGGAAACGGACCACCACCAGCGGCACGCCGAGTAGGAGGAGATGCGCGTTGAAAGCGACCGCCCCGATCAGCGACCATATCCCGTATCGGGCGTCGCCCAGGGTCGAGACCAGAAAGGGCGTGAGAACGAAGGTCGTCGCCATCGCCGCCGCCCAGCCGACGATCGTCATGACGCTCGATCGCGCGATCTGTTCGCGGCTGACGCCGGCGCCCTCGGGGGAGGGCGTAGCAGGAGCCGTCGCCGGGATTAAAGGCCGATCGACCATCAACCGCGCCTGAAGTCTTCAGGGTCGCACCTTCGATATTGATCGAAGGGCCGGCTTCCCATACACGAAATCAAGAAAAATCTCCGAGTTTCAAATCGTTGTACGAGGTTAAGGTGAACGCTCTACGACAGTTTCGTTACGCAGCGGCCGCCTTCTTCGCGACGCTTCTCCTGACCGGCTGCACTCTGCCCGGGTTCATGACCCGTGCCCCAAATTACCTGCCCCAACCCGCCGCCGGTCCGGAAGACTATTCCGTTACGCCGAGCTACGTCATTGGCCCCCTCGATAATCTCGACGTCTTCGTTTGGCGCTCCGACGAACTCTCCACAGAGGTGATCGTCCGTCCGGACGGGCGTATTTCGACGCCGCTTATCGACGATATGGTCGCGGCCGGGAAAACGCCGGCGCAGCTGTCGCAAAATATCGAGGACGCGCTCTCACGCTATGTGAAAGACCCGGAAGTCACCGTGCTGGTGAAGGATTTTTCCAGCACGTTCGACCAGCAGGTCCGCGTTCTCGGCGCCGCTCAGGATCCGCAGGCGTTCAGCCACCGGGCGGGCATGACGGTTCTCGACGTCATGGTCGCCGTCGGCGGCCTAACGGACTTCGCAGCCGGCAATCGCGCGGTGCTTATTCGCGGCCGCGGATCGGATCGCAAAACGTACTCGTTAAGGTTGGACGACATGCTGCGGCGGGGCGACATCCGGACCAACGCGCCGGTTTTTCCGGGCGACGTGATCGTCGTGCCCGAGCGGCGTTTCTGACGCATGGACCGGCGCTTCGGCGCGGACTTTGCTTTATGACAGGAAGCGCGGGCGTCCCGCTTCCTTTTCCTGTCGCATTCGCGGCGCAACAGGCAGGCTCATGATCCCTCTTGCGGACATCCCGGCCCCGGTTCTGAAATTCGTCGTCGGCTTCTGGCGTCGAAAGTGGATTATTCTGGCGGTCGCCTGGGCGCTCGCGGTTCCCGGCTGGCTGGTCGTCGCGGCGCTGCCTGATTCTTATAGCTCACACGCTAAAATTCACGTCCAGACCGAGTCCATGACCGATCAGGTCTTCAAAAACATCGCGCCGCGACCGGATTTTCAGAACCGTGTGGATCTTCTGCGCCTGCGCCTTCTGACGCGCCCCAACGTTGAAAAAGTCGCCAGGTCGATCGGCCTCGATCTCGAGACCCGCAATCAGCTGGAATATGAGCGCGCGCTCGTCGATCTGGTCGAGGGCGTGAAAGTCCGCGCCCAGCGGAACAACTATTTCGAAATCCGATACACCGGCGACGACCCCGTTAAAGCGCAACAGGTCGTGAACGGATTTCTCAACATCTTCATTGAGAGCGATCTCTCCTCGACCCTCTCCGGCCTAGACAACGCCCGCGCGGCGATCGATCGTCAGATTGCGAATTTCGACGCCCAGATCAACGAGCAGCAGCGCCGCATCGCTCAGTATCGACGCCAGTACAGCGCAGAGCTGAGCCGTCCCGATCGTCTCGCGCAGGACATCGCCCGCATGAACGACACGCTCGAGGGTTATGAGAGCGAGTTGAACGCGCTTGCGCCTCAGCGCACCGCTATTGAAGAACGGCTGGCCGGCACGCCGCGCGCGGCGAAAGAGACCGACCCGGAAATCCTGCGGCTGAAGGAACTGCTGCTGGATCTTCAGGCGCAGTACACCGATGACTATCCGCGCATCGTCGCGTTGAAAGAGCGGATCGCGGAGTTGAGTGGTCGGCTTGATCGCGCCGGCGCCGTGAATCCGGAATACGAAAGGCTTCAACGAACTGCGGAATTCCTCGACAAGGCCGTCGTCGATCTGGAGACCAAACGCGATGCGCTGCGCGACCAGATATCGGGATCGCAAAGCGCGCTCAGTCTCGCCCCGGAGGCGATGGTTGAACTCGACGACATCGCCCGGGGCCTCGAGAATCTGAAGTCGAAACGGCGGACGCTTGAGGATCAACGCCTGGCGCTGGAGATTTCGGCCGGGGTGGGCGACAGCGGGGAGCAGGTCATCTACCAGGTCGATGAGCGTCCGCTGGTGCCGCTGGAGCCGACCGGCCCGCCGCGTTTGATCTTCACCGCCGTAGTGCTCGTGGTCGCGATCGGAGGTGGTGCTGCGGCGGCCTTCGGTCTCATCCTCCTGGACCGGAGTTTCACGCAGGCGGACGAACTCACGGCGGCTTACGGGCTTCCGGTTCTAGGGGCGGTCTCGATCGTCTCGGCGACGCTTGCGACGCCGAGACGTCTGCGCGAACTGGGCCTATTCGCAGCCGGTTTCGGGGGGTTGTTCCTGATCGCGGCGACGATCAGCTTCGTTTATGTCACGCGCGGCCCAGTGCAGGTGGCCGGCGCCCTCGACAAGCCGGTCGTCAGCCAGTCCGGTTGAGGAGGGGGATATGGGTCTAGTTGAAAAAGCCGTGATGGCGGCGGGGGAGACGTCCGGCGGCCGAGGCGGCGACGCCGACAAGAAAGCACGCATGGAGGCCGAAATCGCGGCCCTGGAGCACGGCTTTCCTCCGACGGAACCGATGAGGTGCTCGAACGTTCCTGAAGAAAGGCGTGTGCGGATCGATTTCAATGCGCTCCGTGAGAACGGCATGTTCTCGCCGTTGCGCAAGCGGACCCGCCTCGGCATGGAGTTGCGTGCGCTGAAGCGGAAGCTCCTGGGGCGGATCGGTTACTTCAAGGCGCCCCGTCTTGGCGCCTCCAAAGCGCGCCAAATCGAAACGTCCGTTCTCGTTACGTCGACGCGCCCGGGCGAAGGGAAAACATTTCTTTCCCTGAACCTCGCCCTCAGCCTTGCTTTTGAAGACAACACGCCGGTTCTGCTCGTCGATGCCGACCTCAACCGTCCGAAAGTCGCAGCGCAGCTCGGACTGCCGCCGAGCGAGGGCGTCGCCGATCTGCTGACCGACGACGCGCTGCGGATCGAGGACTGCGTTTTTCGCGCGGAGGGCGCGCCGCTTCATATTCTGCAGTCCGGTCTCGCCGCCGGCGACCCGGCGGAGTTGTTCGGCTCGGAAAAAGCCCAGACCCTGCTGCGCGATCTCAAAAAGCGCTATGCCGAGTGCATTGTCGTGATCGACGCGCCGCCCGTTCTCGCAGCGACCGAAGCAATCCTGATCGCGCGGGAAGTCGACGAGATCCTGTTCGTCGTGCAGGCTAACGAAACTCGCGCGCCGATGCTCGAAACGGCGCTGGAGGAATTGGCGGAGGCCCGCGAGCGGGTGAACTTCGTCCTTAATTTCTGCGCCATTAACAAGTCCGCGTCCCATTACGGATCTTACTATGAGTATGCCGCGACCGATCACGGCGCAGGCGCCGACAGTGACGCGTAAGAGAAGGGCGCCGCTCGCCGGGCCGCTTCTTGTTCTGGCTGCGATGGGCGTCTGGTCCGCGCCGGCCCGCGCTCAGGTGGCCGCGGGCAACGCCGAAGTGATCAAGCAATTCCTCGGGGACCGGACCCCAGCAACGCGTCGTCGCGATTCCAATATGCGCCTGCGGATCGGGCCGGAATATCTGTATACAACAAACATCTTTCTTGAGCCGGAGGACGGTGCTCGGAGCGTGATATGCCTCGCCGACGGCTCGCTTTCGCCGCCGGAAGAGTGCCCGCCGCCGACCGCGGGCGGTCCGGCGTTCGAGACGGCGCCGATCTTCGCGGACCTGGAGCCGAACGAAGCGTCCGTCGCGGCGGTCCGGACGAATCTCCGGATGGAGCTTATTCGGCCGTCCTACGAGCTGTTCGGCGGCGGCGACGTCGTCGTCTTTCAGGACAGCGAGAACGATGAGTTGAGGGTGACGCCCGCCGCGACCCTTATCGGCAAAACAGGAGCGTTCCGAGATAAGTTGGTGATCGACGCCGCAGTGAACGCAACGCGCACCAATAATAATGAACAGGTGATCAGCTCCTTCAATGAGTTCGCCAACACCGAGAACCGGGACATCGCGACGTCTGCGTCTGTTTCGCCGACATTCACACAGCCGCTGTCGCGCTTCTCTGGGTTCAATCTTCGCTACGCGCGCCGGCAGACGTGGCGTTTCGGCGAAGAGACGGACGGCCGGTCGAGCATCAACGAATATGGCGCCGGGTTTTATGCAAGCACGCCTGATGAACGCCTCCAATTCGCGGCGGGTTATGATCGTCTTCGGACGGAAAATCGCCTGAACCTCGATGGGAATGCGACGGGGCGGGGGTTCACGTTCCTCGATCGCGAAAGCATTGTCGCTGAAGGATGGGCCGCGGTCACCAAAACGTTCGGCCTGATCGCCGAGGGCGGCGTCGACGATGTGCAGTCGGAGCGTCTCGACAACGCGCGGCTCGACGGAACCTTCTGGTCAGGCGGGTTCACTGCGACGGGTCGCACTTTCAATGTCCTCGCAAGGTACGGCCGGCGTTTCGGGGACGAGTATTTCGCCGGCGACGCCACATATGTCTTTCGCGATCGGCTGACCTTCTCCGCGCGAGCGACGCGGGCGCTTGAGATCCAGTTTGGCTCCAACACGCTCGCCGGGATCGACTCCGCCGAACGGCTGATCTCGTTTTATGACAATTACGGACGGTTCGCCTTCTCCGAACCTGTCATCGTAAACGGGCAACAGTTGATCCTGAACGGTCAGCCCTTTTTCCGCATACCGGACACTGGTCTGCAGGGGTCCTTATCTCCGGTGAGCGATTTTCAAAACGCCCTCGCGGCGTCAAGCGGCGAGAGCAGCGAGCCGGGCGTCACCGATCGCGTAAACGCGACCATCGGCTATCGGGGCGACACATACGACGTCACGCTCCAGGCAGGCTATGTCGATTTCGACTTCGGCGACATTGCATCCGAAGTTCAGACGGTTTCGGCGTCTTTCGGCAAACGCTTCGGCCGACGTTACCGTGCGGAAATCGGCGTCTCGGCGTCATGGAGCGAACGCGAACTTTGCATTTTGCCGCTCGACACCCAGGCTTTTTGCGATTTTGAATTCGACGTTCCCGAAATTCCTGACGATCTGCCGATTTCCGACGAGGTTCGCGAGGACCTGGAACAGTCCGTTGGAAACAACGAGGCGGTTTTCCGTATCGATCAGGAGTTCGAGATTTACCGGGCGCGGGCCCAGTTCACGGCGCGGTTCGGTCAGCGTTTGTTTGGTCTTGTTGAAACCGGCTATCTCACGGGCGGTCAGGGCAGCGGGCTGAACAGCACCAGCGTCTTTCTCAACGATGTCGAGGAGGTTTTCGCGCGCATCGCTTTGACGTGGGAGACCCGCCGGCGATGATCGAGGACGTCTTCCATCTGACGGGGTCGCCGTTCCGGCTGAGCCCCGATCCGCGGTTCTTTTTCGGCTCGCGCAGCCACCGCAAGGCGCTCGCCTACCTGCGTTACGGCATTCAGCAGGGCGAGGGGTTCATCGTCATCACCGGCGAGATCGGGGCCGGCAAGTCGATCCTCATCGGGCAGCTTCTGAACGAGCTGGACCACTCCCGGATCGCGGCGGCCCATCTCGTCACCTCGTCGATCGAGGCGGCCGACATCGTCCGGTTCATCCTCGCCGGGTTCAAGATCAAACCGCCTTCGGAGCGCCGGCCGGCGCAGATCGAGGCGTTCGAGGAGTTTCTCATCGCCCAGCATCGGGCCCGCCGGCGCGTTCTCCTGATCGTCGACGAGGCGCAGAACCTCCCCGCCCAGACGATCGAAGAGCTGCGCATGCTCTCGAACATCAACTATGAGGGCGAGCCGCTCTTCCAGATCTTTCTCATCGGTCAGCCGGAATTCCGGGACATCCTCGCCCAGCCGACGCTCGAGCAACTGCGCCAGCGAGTGATCGCGAGCTATCACCTGACGGCGCTTTCGGAAGACGAGACCAAAGACTATGTCATTCACCGCCTCAACTGCGTCGGCTGGCGGCAGGACCCATCGTTCACGGACGAAGCTTTCCGGGTCATCCACCAGCATTCGGGCGGCGTGCCGCGTCTCATCAACAACCTCTGCAACCGTCTGCTCTTGAGCTGCGCCCTTGACGACGTGCACGTCGTCGAGAGCGTCACAGTGCGCGACGTGCTGGACGACATCGTCACCGAGGAGGTGGTGGACTCCACAGGGCCGGGGGCCGGCATGGCCTCGAAAGACGCAGCCGCCGAACGGCCGGCCTGGCAGGGGGACCAGCCTCCGAGCGGTCAGAAGTCGGTCGCCGGGACAGGCCGAGAAGCCGAGAAGAACGGCGTGCAGACGGCGAAAAAAGACGCCGCGCCCTTGCCGGAGGCGGCCGCGAACCGGGTCGCGGAACGCGCGAAGGCGCTGGAAGACCGCGCCCGTCGGCTGGAACAGTCGAGCGGCAAGATGCGCGAAACGATTTTGTTGCGTTTGCAGCGTATGGAAGAGGCGCTCGAGCGACTGGAAGAGGGGGCCGCCGCCGCGGAGTAACGCGGGCGGGCGGCGATGAGCGATGACGCAGACCGCGACCGCGCGACCTGACGCCCCGACGTCGGACGTCCCGACGCCCAACGCCATGTCGGTGGACGTCGAGGACTATTACCAGGTCTGGGCGCTTTCCTTCGCGATCAAACGCGAGGACTGGGACGACATCGCACCGCGGGTTGTCGAGGCGACGACCCGGGTGCTCGATCTTTTCGACCGAACCGGCGCGAAGGGCACGTTCTTCGCCCTCGGCTGCGTCGCGGAACGCCACCCCGATCTCATTCGCGACATCGTCGGCCGCGGCCATGAGCTCGGCAGCCACGGCTACGACCACAAGAAGGTGTTCGATCTTTCTCAGGACGCGTTCCTGGAGGAGACCCGGCGCACCAGGACGATCCTTGAAGACATCGCCGGCGTCGAGGCGCGCGGCTATCGCGCGGCCGGGTTCTCGATCGACGAGCGCACGCCCTGGGCCCATGAGATGCTGATGGAGGCGGGTCATGCCTATTCCTCCAGCATCCATCCGATCGACCACGACCATTATTCCGCGCCCGATGCGCCGCTAACGCCGTACAGGCCGGTCGCCGGCGCTGACTTCGCGGAAATCCCCGTCGGCGTCGCGGAACTGTTCGGTCGCCGCATTACCTGCGCCGGCGGCGGGCGGTTCCGCCTCTGGCCGACGGTCTGGACCGCCTCGCTCATTGATCGGGTCAATCGGAAAGACGGCCGCTCGGCGGTCTTTTACTTCCATCCGTGGGAAGTCGATCCGGACCAACCCAAGGTCGACGGGCTGCCGTGGAAGTCCCGCTTCCGCCACTATGTCAATCTCGACCGGATGGAAGGCAAGCTCGAGGCGCTCTGCAGGCGCTTCGTCTGGGATCGGATCGACCGCGTCTTTCCGGAAGCGGCTGTCGGCGCGCCGAACCTAAAGGCGGCGGAATGAGCGCCGCGCTAGAAACCGTGCCGACGGCGGCGGACCCGTCCGTCTCCGTACGCCAAGCGACGGCGGCGGATGCGGCGCGCTGGGACGCGTTCGTTCTCTCCTCTGATGAAGCGACCTTCTTCCACCGCTTTGGCTGGGGCGGCGTGATCGAACGCACCTACGGGCACAAGCCGCGCTTTTTGATCGCCGAGGCGGACGGCGAGGTCGTCGGCGTCGCGCCGCTCGTTCACGTCAAGACGATGCTCTTCGGCTCCGCCCTCATCGCCACGGCCTTCACCGTCGGCGGCGGCCTCGCCGCGGCGAGCCAGCCGGCGCGCGCCGCGTTAGCGATCGAGGCGGCGAAGCTCGGCGACAGTCTCGGCGTGGACTACGTGGAACTCCGATCCGAAACCGCGTCGTTGCCCGAATGGAAGACGAAAGAAGGCGTCTACGCCGTTTTCCGGGGACCGATCCCGGAGAATGAGGACGAGAACCTGAAGCTCGTCCCGCGCAAAAAGCGGGCGGACGTGCGCAAGGGGATCAAGGCGGCGGGCGAGGGCGCCATCATCGCCGAGGCGAACGCAAGTGTTTCAACTGTCTATCATCTTTATGCGGAATCCGTGCGCAATCTCGGCACGCCGGTCTTCCCGGAAAAGCTCCTGCACGAGATCGCGGCGGCCTTCAGCGATGATGTTGAATTCTCCGTCGTTTCGAAGGAAGGCCAGCCGCTCGCAGGCCTCGTTACGTTCTTCCACCGCGAAACGGCGCTCCCCTATTACGGCGGCGCGCTGCCGGCGGCCCGCGCTGCGCACGCCTATGATTATCTCTACTGGTCGCTCATGCGTCGGGCTTCCGCACGTGGTGCGACGGAGTTCGATTTCGGGCGCTCGAAGATCGGCACCGGGGCCTACGACTACAAGAAGTTCTGGGGCTTCGAGGCGACGCCTCTTCAGTACCAGTATCATCTCGTGAAGGCGGACGCAGTGCCCGACGTCAATCCGAACAACCCGAAATACGCCGTCTTCGTCTCGGCCTGGAAGAAGCTGCCGACAGCCGTCTCGACGCGCCTCGGTCCGTTCCTCGCTCGCCAGCTCGCCTGATCGATGGCTCCGAACGGCGCGCTGGAGGCGCTCTATCTCGTCCACCGGATCCCCTATCCGCCGGACAAGGGCGACAAGATCCGCTCCTGGAATCTCCTGCGCCATCTCGCGAAAACCCACCAGGTCCATCTCGGGGCCTTCGTCGATGATCCCGAAGACCTTCAGCATAGGGCCTTCCTGGAGTCTGTCTGCGCATCGGTGAAGCTCGTCGAGATCGATCCGACCCGAAGGAAACTCCTCAGCTTACGAGGGTTTGCGACGGGCGAGGCGCTCTCCATGCCCTATTACCGCGTCGCCGATATGGCGGAGTGGGTCCGAGAGACGCGCCGGCGCCCGCTCGATCTCGAAGTCGCATTCTCTTCTACAATGGCGCCTTATCTTGAAGCGGCGCCTGACGGCCGGCCGCGGCTGGTCGACCTCGTCGATGCGGATTCGGAGAAATGGCGGGCCTATGCCGCCGCGAAGTCGTTCCCCATGTCCTGGGTCTACGCCCGCGAGGCGGAGCGGCTCGGCGCGGCGGAGCGACGGATCGCCGAGTGGGCGGACGCTTCGTTCCTTGTGACGCCGGCCGAGCGGGACATTCTCGTCGAGACGACGGGCGCGCCGGCTGAAAAAGTCGACTGGTGGGCGAATGGGGTCGATACGGACGTCTTCGACCCGGAAGCGGATTTCGAGCTGCTCGCCGAGCCGTACGAGTTCGTCTTTACGGGCGCCATGGACTATTGGGCGAACGCCGAGGCGATCTCCTGGTTCGTCGCCGAGGTGTGGCCGACGATCCGCGCCGAAGCCCCGCAAGCGCGCCTCGGCGTCGTCGGCGCGCGGCCGGGCGCGGACGTTCAGAAGCTCGCCGATGCGGCAGGCGTTACGGTCACCGGCCGTGTGGAGGACGTTCGGCCCTATATCGCCGGAGCGTCCGTTTCCGTCGCGCCGCTGCGCATCGCCCGCGGCGTCCAGAACAAGGTGCTCGAGGCGATGGCGATGGCCAGAGCCGTCCTCGCAACACCGGAGGCGGCGACCGGGATCGACGCCGCGGCTGGCGAAGAAATCATCGTGGCCTCGGACACTGCGACGCTCGCCCGCGAAGCGCTTTCCCTGCTCAACGATCCTGAACGACGCGCCGCGTTGGGCGCTGCGGCGCGGGCCTGCGTTCAGCGGGATTACAGCTGGGAGGGACGCCTCGCGCGTTTCGACGCGGCGTTGGCGGCGGCGCGGGCCCGGCGAGCCGCCTCAGTCGCGCCATAGCGCCGATGCTGCACCGCAGTTCCCACCAGACGGCCGCGCGGCGGTTCGCCCCGAGACGCAATCTGCAGTAACCCTAAACTACGAATTTCGACGTTTCCTGACGGCGGACCGACCATAAGAGCGAGGAGGCGGACGGCACCTTGGCGCTGGCGCATAGCAACCCAAAAAAGGGCGCGGCGGACGACCCGTTATCGCGTGCGCTGAAGCGCGTGCGCCGCGGCGTCTTCATCGCTGTCGGTTTCAGCCTCTTCCTCAATCTCCTGCACCTCGCGAGCCCTCTCTATATGATGCAGGTCTACGACCGGGTGCTGCCGACCGACGGCAAGGAGACTCTGTTCTTCCTTACGATCATCGCTGTCGTCGCAGCTCTCGCCCTCGGCGTCCTCGAAGCCGCGCGCTCCGCGGCGCTCGCCCGGCTCGGCCAGTGGCTGGGCGACGCCGTTCGGCCGGCGGTGCTCGATGCGTCCCTTTCCATGAGCCTCGGCGTCGACGGCGGGCGCGGGGCTCAGCCCATGCGGGATTTGAAGCAGGTCGCGGGCTTTGTCGGCGGGCAGGCGATTTCGCCGGTGCTCGACGCGCCGTGGGCGCCGATCTTTCTCATCGCGCTTTTTCTTCTGCACCCGGCGCTCGGTTTCGTCGCGCTCATCGCCGGCGCGATCCTCTTTGTCATCTCGGTGCTGAACGATATCACGACCCGGCCGGCCTTCAACGAAAGCGGCTCGGCGTCCTTAAAAAGCTACGCGCTCCTTGAAAGCTATCTGCGCAACGCGGAGGCGGTGGAGGCGATGGCGATGGCGCCGGCGCTCAACAGGCGGTTCTCGGTCGTCGATGACCTGTCGGGGGAGGCGGCCGCAGTCGCGAACGACCGGGCGGCGGCCTTCGGCGCGGCGGCGAAATCGATCCGTCTCGCCGCCCAGACCGCCGTTCTGGCGGTCGGCGCGCTTCTCGTTCTCTCCGGCGACCTCGCTCCGGGCGGCATGATCGCGGCCTCGATCCTCATGGGCCGCGCCCTTGCGCCTGTGGACCAGCTCATCGGCGCATGGCGGCGCGCCGTCGACGCATGGACCGCGCGCGGACGGCTCCGTACGCTCCTTGAACTCGCTCCGTCGACGGAGGGTCGCATGACCCTGCCGACGCCGAGCGGGGCGATCGCGGCGGAGAACGTCTCGCTGCGCGGCGCTGGCGGTCAGCCGATCCTCACCCACGTCTCCTTCGCGCTGCAGCCGGGCGAGGCGATGGGGCTCATCGGACCTTCCGCCTCCGGTAAAACGAGCCTCTGCCGGCTTCTCGTCGGCGTCCGCCCGCCGACCCTCGGCGCGGTGCGGCTCGACGGGGCGGACATCACGCAATGGAGCGTCGAGCAGCGCGGACGCCATGTCGGCTACCTGCCGCAGGACGTGGAGCTATTCGACGGCACGATCGCGGAGAACATCGCCCGCATGGGCGAGCCGAAGGATGAGGACGTCGTGGAGGCGGCCCGCCTCGCCGGAGCCCATGACATGATCGTCCGCCTTCAGGACGGCTACAATACGCGCGTCGGGGCCCAGGGCGCGCTTCTTTCAGGCGGCCAGCGCCAGCGCATCGCGCTCGCCCGCGCCCTCTACGGCGACCCGAAGCTTCTCGTCCTCGACGAACCGAACGCCAATCTCGATCAGGTCGGCGACGCCGCGCTGCAGGCCGCGATCGCGCGTGCGAAGGAGACGGGGGTTACGGTCGTCCTCGTCGCCCACAGGCCGAGCGCCCTTGTGCATGTCGACAAGCTGCTGGTCCTTGCGAACGGGTCCGTATCCGCCTTCGGGCCGCGCAACGAGGTGATGGGCGACCTGGAAACCGGCGCCCGCTTGAAAGCCAAGGGGGCGGTCTCCTCGAGCCCGCAGAAACGCCAACAGGTCTCGACGGCGCCGCCGACGATCACCGGCGTTCGGTGAGTTGACCTATGACGGATGCGGAGCAAAAAGAAATCACGGTCGCGCCCTCGACGCAGGCGGCCGTCTCGAAACCGGCGAAGCGCCGCGCCCGCGACGAGAGCGCCGCGGAACGCGGCGTTTACGGATGGATCTCCCGTCGCCTTCGGATCCTCGATCCCCGCGACGGGCTCGACGGCTCGGAGACCGGCGTCCCGACGCTCGCCTTCCGCATGCGCGGGCCGCTGATGCTCGCGGCCTCCGTCGTCCTCCTCTTTTTCGGCGTTCTCGGCGGCTGGGCGGCGACGGCGCGCCTTGAGAGCGGCGCGGCGGCGCCCGGCGTCGTCTCCATCGCCAACGCCCGCAAGGCGATCCAGCATCTGGAAGGCGGCATCGTTGCGGACATTCGCGCCCGGGAAGGCGAACTCGTCAGCGCGGGAGAAATCATCCTCGTCCTCGCCGACACCCAGGCGCAGGCGGGTTTCGATGTTTATCTGGAGCGCCGCCGGGCGCTCGCCGCCCGCATCGCCCGGCTCGAGGCGGAATGGATCGGACGAGACGTCGTCGCCTATCCGTCCTGGCTGACAGCCGATGCGTCCGATCCCGCCGTCGCGGACCTGATCGCGAGCCAGAACGACGTCTTCGCCGCCCGCCGTCAGTCGATGACCGGGCGCGCAGACGTTCTGGAGGCGCGCATCTCCCAGCTGCAGGAGCAGATCGCGGGGCTTGAGGCGCAGATCGGCGCCGCGAACGACCAGATGGCGCTGATCGATCAGGAGATCGCCGATATCTCGACGCTGGTCGATCAGGGGCTCGCGGTGAAGACCCGCCTGACGACCCTGCAACGCGAGAAAGCCGCCCTCGAGGGCCGCCTCGGCGATTTCAAAGCCTCGATCGCCCGAGCCGAGGCTGCGATCGGCGAGACGCGCCTGCAAATCATGGCGCAGGAGGACGATCTCCGGTCGGCCGTCGCGGAGGAGATCGACGAGGCGCGGACCGAGCTTTCGACCATCGTCCAGCAGATCATCCAGAGCGAGGACGTTCTTGAGCGCACGGCGGTGCGCGCGCCCGTTTCGGGCCGCATTCTCAACTCCCAGATCGCCACCGTCGGCGGCGTCGTGCGCCCGGGCGAGACCCTGATGGAGATCGTGCCGGAGACCGACGAGCTCGTCGTCACCGCCCGCATCTCGCCGTTCGACATCGACATTGTCCGGTCGGGGCTGACGGCGAAGGTGAACCTTTCGGCGTTTTCACAAAGGACGCTGCCCCAGATCACCGGCCTCGTGCGCGACGTCTCCGCCGACGTTCTCACCGACGAGGCGACGGGCGAGGGCTATTACGAGGCCGAAATTGCGGTCGATTTCGCGGAGATCGAGGCGCTGTCGGCCCGCGACCGCACCGAATACGAGCTTCTGCCCGGCATGCCGGCGGACGTCCTCATCGTCACCGGCGAGCGGACGGTGCTGCAGTATCTGATGGACCCGCTGATCGACACCTTTCGGCGGAGCTTCCGGGAGGCCTGAGGCGGGGCCCGTCCGTCGCGATCCGGTTCCGTTGCACAGGGACGCGGCGGGCGATAGGAGATGCGCTCGTTTCAACACGCGACAGGATTGGCCCGTGGCTGACCGCGATGACGCGCCCAAGCGCGACGACAACGACGCGCTTCTTCGAGAGGTCTCCGACGACCTGAACGAAGAGCGGCTCCTCGGCTGGCTGCGCGAGCGCGCGCCGATCCTCCTCGGCGGCGCCGGCGCGATCCTGATCGCCGTCGCCGGCTTCCAGTTTCAGAACGGCTTGAAGACCCGCGCCGAGCGTGAGGCGGGCGAAGCCTATTCGGCGGCGCTCGCTTCGTTTGAGGCCGATGGCGAGGCGGAAGGCCGCTCGCCCGGCCGCGCCGCTCTGGAGGCGCAGGCTGAGACGGGGCGCGAAGGTTACGCGCACCTCGCCGCGCTCCGCCTCGCCGCAGCAGCGGTCGATCGCGGCGACATAGATGAAGCGCGCACGCGCTTCGCCGCTGTCGCGGCCGACGCGCCGACCCGCCGCATGCGGAACTTCGCCCGCCTGCGGCTCGCTTACCTCAGCCTTGATGAAAACCCGTCTGCCGCTGCGCTCGTCGTCTCCGAGCTTGAGGGCGATCCCGGCGCGTTCCTCCCCTTCGTGCGGGAAGTGCAGGCGTTCGTCGCCCTGAAGACCGGCCGTACGAACGAAGCTCAGCTGCAGTTCGAGGGCATCGCGGCGGACCTGAGCGCGCCGCAATCGATGCGCGCGCGTGCGGAGGAATACGCCGCCTTCGCCCGGTCCTCACAGGCGATCGCGGAACAGTCCTCGCGCTTCGAGGCGAGCGACCTGACCGGCGCCCTCGGTCTTGGCGGGGCCGGCGTCCTGGAGAACGCGGCCGCCGAAGCCGAAGCGGCCGCCGACATCGACGACGTTGCGCCGGAAGACGAACCGCCTGCGGAAGACCCCGCTGAAAGCGCCGCTTCACCGAGCGCGCCGGCCGAAGACGATCAAGACGCCGCCGAAGACGGCGAGGGAGTTCAGTAGTCCCGTGACCCGGTTGCACCCGCTCGCGGCGGTCGTCCTTCTGTCGGCCGCGCTTTCCGCCTGCGTCTTAAATCCTTTCCGCCGCAATCGCGGCGACGAGGAAGCGCCGGCGAGCACGCAGCAGGAGGCGGAGGAGGACGACCTGATTGCGGTACTGTCGCTCGACGAATCCCTCGCCCCGGACCCCCGATTTGCAGAGGACCCGGTGCGCACGCCGCCGCCGGTCGTCAACGCCGCCTGGCCGCAGGCGGGCGGTCGCGCGGACCACGCGCTCCATCACCTCGATACGAAGTTCGACGTGGCGCGCGCCTGGTCCGTCAATCTGCAGACGAAATCCGGTGGACGTTCGCCTCTGACCGCGCCGCCGATCATCGTCGAGGGCCGCGTCTATGTCTTCGACGCCCTCGCGCGGCTCCACGCGGTTGATGCGGAAACGGGCCGCAAGCTCTGGCGGTCGGACCTCTACGAGCCGGAGGATACCTGGAGCTGGCGCCGGCCGCTGCGCCGCCCGAAGCCGCAGCAGGAAGGCTTCGGCGGCGGCGCCGCCTATGATGGCGGGCGCGTGTTCGTCGCATCCGGCTTCGGCTTCGCCGCGGCCGTCGACGCCGAAACGGGCGAAGAGCTGTGGCGGACGGATCTTCCGGGCCCGGCGCGCACGCCGCCCACGGCCTATCGCGGTTTCGTCTTCGTCACGACCGTCACCAACGACTTCATCGCCATCGACCAGGCTTCCGGCGACGTGCGCTGGGACTTCCAGTCCTTCGAAGAGGCGACCCGCATCCTCGCCTCCGGCAGCCCGGCGGCCGGAGAGGACCTCGTCGTCGCGCCGTTCTCCTCTGGGGAGATCATCGCCTTCCGGGCGCAGAACGGTCGCGGCATCTGGGACGAGACGCTGTCGCGCGCCTCCCAGTTCACCTCGCTTTCTTCGCTCAACGATATCGCCGGCGCGCCGGTGATCGATCGCGGCCTCGTGATCGCGACCAGCCATGGCGGGCGCATGGCCGCCGTCGATGTCCGGTCGGGGCGGACGATCTGGGAGCTTCCCGTGGCGAGCGTCGATATGCCGTGGGTCGCCGGAAAATTCGTCTACGTCGTCTCTGTCGAAGGCGAGGTCGTCTGCATCTCTCGCGAAGACGGCGCTGTCGCGTGGGTGACGCCGCTCCCCCGCTTCAAGAACGAAAAAAACAATTCCGGCCGCATCGCCTGGTCCGGTCCGGTCCTCGCAGGCGACGCGCTCATCCTCGCCTCGTCGGACGGCCGCCTCGCTCAGATCGCGCCGGAAGACGGACGGCTCCTGCGCACCATCGACATCAAGGAGCCGCACTTCCTGAGCCCGGTGGTGGCCGGAGAGACCGTTTACCTCCTAAGCGAAGGCGGCCGTCTGGCCGCTTACCGGTGAGGCCGATATGGAGACCTCGGACGATCCGTCCGAGCCGATCGCCTCGGGTGAAAAGCCGCGCCTGAAGGTCGCCATCATCGGCCGGCCGAATGTCGGAAAATCGACGCTCTTCAACCGCCTCGTCGGGCGCAAGCTCGCCCTCGTCGACGACCGGCCGGGCGTCACCCGGGACCGACGCGAGGGCGAGGCGCGGCTCGGCGACCTCGATCTTCTCGTCTACGACACGGCGGGCCTTGAGGAGGCGCCGGAAGCGGCCCTTGAAAGCCGCATGCGGCATGCGGCGGAGACGGCGGTCGATCTCGCCGACGTCATCTTGTTCCTCGTCGATGCTCGGGCGGGCGTAACGCCTGCCGACGAAAGCTGGGCGGACCGGCTGCGCGTGCGGTCCAAGCCCGTCGTGCTCGCGGCGAACAAGGCGGAAGGAACGGCGGGTGAGAGCGGCGTCTACGACGCTTACGCCCTCGGCTTTGGCGAGCCGGCGGCGATCTCGGCCGAGCACGGAGAAGGGCTTTCGGACTTGTACGAGGCGCTTCGTCCCCATTACGACGCCCTTGAAGCGGCGCCTGAGCGCGAGGCCGACGAGGACGCGCTGAAACCGCTCCGGGTCGCAATCGTGGGGCGACCGAACGCCGGCAAATCGACCCTCGTGAACCGCCTCATCGGAGAAGACCGCATGCTGACCGGCCCGGAAGCCGGCATCACGCGGGACGCGATCGGCGTCGAATGGCGCTGGGACGACGGCGAGCGGGTCTGGCCCGTCAAACTCTTCGACACGGCGGGCATGCGGAAGAAGGCCCGGGTGCAGGAAAAGCTCGAAAAGCTCTCCGTCGCCGACACGCTGCGGGCCGTCCGCTTTGCGGAAGTCGTCGTCCTCCTCTTCGATGCGAGCGAGCCGTTCGAGAAGCAGGATCTGCAGATCGCCGATCTCATCGTGAAGGAGGGGCGGGCGGTGGTGCTCGCCGCCAACAAATGGGACGCGGTGGAGGAGCGCGACGCCGCGGCGAAACATTTGCGCGAGAGGGCGCGCACGCTCCTCCCGCAGATCCCCGACGCGCCGCTGGTCAAATTCTCCGCCCTCACTGGAAAGGGCGTTGATAAGCTGATGCCGGCGGTGACCTCCGTCTATGTCGACTGGAACGCGCAGGTGAAAACCTCCGCCCTCAACGACTGGCTCTACGAGGCGACGACCCGCCATCCGCCCCCCGCCGTCGGCGGCCGACGCATCAAGATCCGCTATATCGCGCAGACGAAGACGCGCCCGCCGACTTTCGTCGCCCAGTGCTCGCGCGCGGCGGATCTTCCGGAGAGCTACAAGCGCTACCTCGTAAACGGCATTCGAGAGGCGTTCGACATTCCGGCGGTGCCGATCCGCCTGATCGTGAAGAAGCCGGATAATCCGTACGCTAAAAGTTAGCGTCTAGCTGGTCTTCCACTCTCGGTAAGCGATTCGCGCTCCGTGATCGTCGAAGCTCGGGAGGCACGCGGAGAGGATCATGTCCGCGATATCCGGGGGCTGAGCGATTGTCGCGGGGTCCTCGCCGGGCATGGCGGCGGCGCGCATTTTCGTCGCCGTCGGGCCGGGGTCTATGACCGAGACCCGAAGCGCCGTCGCTTCCGTTTCGCGCGCGTAGGTGTGCGCCATCGCCTCGAAGGCGGCTTTCGACATGGCGTACGCGCCCCAATAGGCGCGGAAGTGGACGGCCGCGCGCGAGGAGACGAAGGCGACCCGTCCGGCGTCGGAGGCGCGCACCAGCGGATCAAGCGTGCGCAGGAGCCGCCAGTTCGCCGCGACGTTCACCAGCATCGTCTCGTCGAAGACTTTCGGTTGCAGGTCGGCGAGGGGGGTGAGGTCGCCGAGGACGCCGGCGTTCAGGACCGCGATGTCGAGCCGCCCGAACCTTTCATAAAGCGCCGGCCCCAGACGATCGACGGCGTCGAGATCCTTCAGGTCCTGCGCGACGAGGCTCGCCGAGCCGCCCGCAGCGCCAATCTCATCGTCGAGTTCTTCGAGCCCGCCTTGCGTACGGGCGAGGGCGACCACGTGCGCGCCGGCTCCGGCGAGGGCGAGCGCCGTCGCATACCCGATCCCGCGCGACGCGCCGGTGACGAGGGCGATGCGATCGGCGAGCGGCTTCTCCGCGAACGCTTTGCTCACGACCGCCTCAAACCGGTTCCGCAAGAAGCGAGAGCTGCTCGATGGAGGTTTCGCTTTCGAGTAGCGTCACATCCGGCGTCGGGGTCGGATAGTCGCCGGTGAAGCAGTGGTCGGTGAAGGCGGGGGCGGCCGCGTCGCGGGGGCCGGCGCCGAGGGCTTCGTAAAGACCGTCGACGGAGAGGTAGGCGAGGCTGTCGGCGCCGATTTGCCGGCGGATCTCCTCCACCGTGTAGTTCGCGCCCATCAGCTCTTCTTTGGACGGTGTATCGATGCCGTAATAGTCCGGGTGCTTAATGGGCGGCGAGGCGATGCGGATGTGGACTTCTTTCGCCCCCGCCTCGCGCGCCATGCGCACCAGCTGCTTCGAGGTCGTGCCGCGCACCAGCGTGTCGTCGATGAAGACGACGCGCTTGCCTTCCATCTGGGAGCGGTTGATCGAGTGCTTTTTCTTGACGCCGAGCTCGCGCATGTCCTGGCGCGGGGCGATGAAGGTGCGGCCCACATAGTGAGAGCGGATGATGCCGAGTTCGAATGGAACGCCCGTCTCCGCGGCGTAGCCGATGGCGGCGGGCACGCCGGATTCGGGGATCGGCGAGACGATATCGGCGTCGATGGCCGCTTCCCGCGCGAGCTGCCGGCCGAAAGCCTTGCGCAGTTCGTAGACGCTCTTTCCGTCCACGATGGAGTTCGGGCGAGCGAAATAGAGAAGCTCGAAAATGCAGGACCGCGCCGTCGCATTCGCATGGGGAAAGGGCTTGCGGCTTTCGACGCCATGCTCGGTGACGACCACGACTTCGCCCGGCGCGACGTCGCGGACGAACTCCGCGCCGATCAAGTCGAGGGCGCAGGTCTCGGACGCCAGAATGTGCGCGCCGCCGAGCTTGCCGAGGACAAGAGGGCGGATGCCGACAGGGTCGCGGGCGCCGATCATCATGTCCCGGCCGAGGGCGACGAGGGCGTAGGATCCTTCCACCTGCCAGAGGGCGTCGACGAGCCGGTCCACCAGGGTCGCGCCGCGGGAGCGCCCGGCGAGGTGGAGGAACACCTCCGTATCCGCCCTGGAGCGGAAGAGGGCGCCGTCCCGCATCAGCTGGCGGCGCATGATGCGCGAGTTCGTGAGGTTGCCGTTATGGGCGAGGGCGAAGGACTGGGGGCCGAGATTGGCGAAGAGGGGCTGGATGTTGTCGACGGACGATCCGCCCTGGGTCGAATACCGGGTATGGCTGACGGCCGCTTCGCCGTTCAGGGCCGCGACCCGCTCCTCCCGTGAGAAGACGTCCGAGACAAGGCCGGCTCCGCGCTCCGCGAAGAACCGCTCGCGGTCCGTGGAAACGACGCCGGCGCCTTCCTGGCCGCGGTGCTGCAGGGCGTGGGCGCCGATGACGGCGAGGCCGGCCGCGTCCGGCGCGCCCCAGACGCCGAAGACGCCGCATTCCTCATGCAGCCGATCGCCGGCGAGAAGGTCCGCATACGCATGGGTTTTTCTCGCCTTCTCGCGGACTTGGTCGAGATAGGCGGAGGCGGTGCGGGCAGTGATCATGGGCGTCACTCCGGTCGGGACGCGTCCCGCCGCTCATCGTCTGTCGCGTCGGTTCCGGCGTCCGCGCCGCGGGTCGCGATGATCTCCGCGAGGCCCTCGCTCTGGCCGGTCGTGTAGCTCGCCGGGGACATAGGCGCATTCAATGCGTTTTGCGAGCCCTCGCCGTCGTTCCCGGGGCTTTCCTCCTCCCCATCATCGTCAGAGGCGGGGCCGTCGGGCTCGAGGCGGGTTCCTTCCGGAGCAAGGCTTTCGAAGAAGTCTGCGACGGACTTTGCGAGCGGGAAGGTGAGGGCTTCCGTCACCGCCGGCGGCTGGCGGCTCTCCTCGGCGTAGTAGGAGATCATCAGGTAGCCGAGGCCGACCAGGGCGAGGCCGCGCAGGGCGCCGAACGCGCCGCCGAGCACCCGGTCCGCCGTGCGGCCGGCGCCCCTGTGGATGTGGTCCGCGATCCAGCCGAAGCCGATCCAGAACGCGAGGAACGTGACCGCGAAGAGCACCGCGCCGAACCCGACGCTGAGGAGCAGGGAGGAATCCGCCCGAATGACCGGCGCGAGGCCTGCGAAGCCGTAGAGCGTCGCGACGGCGGCGAAGGCGATGGCCATGATCGAGGCGAACTCGCGCGAAAAGCCGCGGATGGCCGCGAAGGCGGTGGAAAGCCCGATCACCCCGAGAACGACGCCGTCAAACCAGGTCATGACCTACGTTCCGCTTCCCCGAACCGACCGCCGATACCGTCGGCGCTTCAACTCAACCGTGAGCGGCGCGCACCGCCCGCCGACGCCCCCGCGCCGCGTTTCGACGCTGTAACACGAGTTCGCGGGCGTCTCGACCCTAACCCGGTTCGCCGGCCATCCGCGCGACGAATTCGCCGAGATTTGAGAAGCCTGTCGCATCCATGCCGCGGTCTTCGAGGCCCTCCGGTCCGTAGGCTTTAAGAAATCCAAGCTTTCGGGCTTCGGCGAGGCGGTCGTCGGTCCGGGGCGCCGTTCGTACGGCGCCGGACAGCCCCACTTCGCCGAAGACGACGGCGTCCGCCGGCAAAGGCTGGTCGGAAAGAGAGGAGACGAGGGCCGCCGCAGCCGCGAGATCGGCGGCCGGCTCGGTGATCCGCAGGCCGCCGGCGACCGAGAGGAAAACGTCGCGCCGGGCGAAGTCGAAGCCGCACCGCGCGTCGAGCACGGCCAGAAGCATGGAGAGCCGCGCCCCGTCCCAGCCGACGACGGCCCGCCGCGGCGAGGAGAGCGCCGATTGCGTCACGAGCGCCTGAAACTCACAGAGGACGGGCCGCGTCCCTTCAACGCCTGCGAAAACCGCCGAGCCGGATACGACGTCGCCGCGATCGGAGAGGAAGAGATCCGACGGGTTCGCGACCGGGGCGAGACCGTCAGAGCCCATCTCGAACACGCCGATCTCCTGCGCCGGGCCGAAGCGGTTCTTCACGGCACGGAGGATCCGGAAGTCGCGCCCGGTCTCCGCCTCAAAGTAAAGAACGGCGTCGACCATGTGCTCGACGACGCGGGGGCCCGCGATCTGGCCGTCCTTGGTCACGTGCCCGACGAGAATGAGCGCCGTGTTCGTTGTTTTCGCAAGTCGCACCAGCTCCTGGGCGCAGGAGCGCACCTGCGTCACAGTGCCGGGCGCGGCGGGGAGACGGTCCGTCCACAGGGTCTGGATGGAATCGATGACCGCGAGGTCGGGCTTTTCGCGCTTCAGGGTGGCGAGAATGTCGCCCAGCGCCGTCGCTGCGGCGAGCTTCACCGGCGCTTTTTCAAGGCCGAGGCGGGCGGCGCGCATTCGGATCTGATCGACCGCCTCCTCGCCGGAAATATAGACGACGGATTTGTCCGCGCTCGCCACGCGAGCCGCAGCTTGCAGAAGCAGCGTCGATTTGCCGACGCCGGGATCGCCGCCGATGAGCACCGCCGATCCCGGAACAAGCCCGCCGCCCGTCGCCCGGTCGAATTCCGCATCCGCCGTTGCGAGTCGTTCAGAGGCGACGATCTCCCCGTCGAGGGCGACGAGTTCGATCGCCTTGGAGGACCCGGACGCCTTCGCCGCGGCCCCCATCGGCGTCTCGGCCGCAGCTTCCTCCGCGACAATGGAGTTCCACTCGCCGCAGTTCTCGCAGCGCCCCGCCCATTTGGCGTAGGTCGAGCCGCAGGACTGGCAGACATAAGTGAGGGAGACGCGGGCCATTTCGTCAATGATCCGATGTAAACGCGGACGGGGCGAACGCCCCTAGCAAAGAGGGTTGTTCGCCGGTTCTGGCAAACGGACAGCCCGCTCGCCTGGACCTCCGGCTCGCGCATTCTCAAACCAATGGCGCCAACCGCGAGGACCGAGATTCGCGCTCTCGGCGGAGCGGGCGACGTTACTCGCTCGCCTCGCCCTGCCGCCCATAGTTCTTGATCCAGTTGCGATAGAGCATGGCCATGCGGGACCCGGGTTCAAGCGCTTCCATGCCCTCGATGAGCGCCAGCGTTCCGGCGGGGTCCGCGGAGCTGTTCATGAAGAGAACCAGCCCGTCCTGCGTCTCCATGTCGATATAGGCGATGGCTTTTTCCGACCAGTTGTTGCCGCCGTGTCCGATGATCTTGGCGTCGTCGAACTCGTAAATCTGCCAACCGAGCCCCATTCCTTCTTCTTTCGGGCATCGGGATTGGTCGGGCAGCGTGCACGCCAGCACCGGATCGTCGGCGGTGCTCGTCTGCACGCTGAAGCGCTCCGCCTGCAGGTCCGCGCTGATCCCTTCTCCGTTCATGGCGGAGATCATGAAGCGGGCGTAGTCGTCGACCGTGACGGCGAGATCCGCCGCCGACGACCACTCGCCGTCGGCGAGGCAGAAGCGTTCGCGTGGTCCTTCACAGAACGGCGTGTGCTGAACGCCTTCATCGTCGATCGGAATGGCGATGCGCGGCCGCACCCAGTCCTTGGGGCCCATGGAGGTGTTTTCGAGGCCCATCGGGTCGAGGACCCGTTCCTGCACCAGCGTCTGAAACGGCGCGTCGAGCTTTTTTTCGGCGAAACGGGCGACATAGTCCATTCCTTCGCCGGAATAGCTGTAGCTCGTTCCGGGATCAGTGTGTATACGGAGTGTGAAGTCGGGCTCCATGAACCGCCAGTTCTTGAAGCCCGTCGTGTGGTTCAGCGCGATCCGCGGCGTCAGCAGTTTATGGCGGGGGTCGTCGGCGATATCGGGATCGACCCAGTAGGGCGCCATCGGCTCGTCGAGATCGATCTCTCCGGCGTCGACCAGCCGCAGGATCAGCTCGGCCGTGACGGTCTTGGCGATCGAAGCGACGTTGAACATTGTCTGTTCCGTGGCGGGAACGCCTGACGCCTGTTCGCCGTAATAGCCGGTCCAGACGACCTCGCCGTCGGAGATGATCGCCGCGCCGACGGTCGCGATGTCGTGCTCGTCCATGATCCGGGCCATCGCCTGATCGCGTTCGGCGAGGACAGGGGCGGCGGGCGGAGCGGGGCTGCGTTCAGTGCAGCTGGCGACAGCGAGCGTGACCGCCGAAAAGATCCAAATTCGATTGACGAGCTGTTGATGCATGACTTCGGGATTTCCGGTGTCTCAATTTTCTGATGGCGAACAGAGGGTATGATCTTTTCTTTGGGGCGACAGTGGTGCGGACGCAACACCGCCTCGCGTCAGCCCGAACCTCGGCCGTCGCCGACCGCTGCGCCGTGCGCACCGGGAAGCCCGGGGCGGAGCGTTCGTTCCGGAACATCCCGGCGATGGCGGGATTTATCGTCTTCGGATCATCTTCTCGATCCCCTCTGGAAAAGCCTGGGGCACTGTCGGTCAGTCGGCGTCCGGCGGCAGGATCGGGCCGGCGGCGAGGGTCTCCACATCGGAGAGGAGTTTCGCCCCTCCGGCGCTCGCGCTTCGCCTGTTTCGGAAGGCGGCGCGACACTCTTCTTCGGACGGAAGCGTAAACATGGGAGCGCCGGGCGTCGTTTCATCAGCGAAGGTGGTCGCGGATCTCATCCCGGTCGCGGCGTTGAAGTAGAAGCAACCCGTCAGCCAGGAACGCCCTTCCGCTTCGCACGTCGAGCGGCCCACAGCCCGGCGACGGCGACGAGCGCCAGCCCAGCGGCGGCCGGCTCTGAAACGGTTGTCTGATGGTCGTAAGTCGAGAAGTCGTAATCAAAGCTCAGCGTATAGGACGTGTACTCCGAGCTTCCGTCCGTACCGGGCAGCGTGATGCCGGCGCCCCAGATCCCTTGCGCTTGAGCGGCGTCCTCGGACGCGTCGAAGTCATTTGTCGCCAGGCTGATGTTAAGGCCGTCCGGACCGTCGGACACCCCGGTCCCGCCATCCGGGTCGAAGGGCGAATCAAAGGCGTCCACCACCAGCGCGGACTGGGCGTCGGCGCCGATAAACGGCGTCAGGGTGATGTTCGTGAACGAGCCCCATGTGGCGAAGTCCGCGTTCGCATCCGGGCCCGTCGCCGTGTCGAGGACGAAGGAGAGGGTCTGGGAGGCGCCGCCGATGATATCGAGCGTGACTGAGATCGATCCCGTCTCCGAATAAAGCCCATCGGTTCCGGCGGGGGCGCCGAAGGTCCAAAGCGACGTCAGCTCAGGCCCCAGATCCACCTGGTCCGTCAGCGTCCCGGCCCCGCCGGCGACAAGATCCCAGTACGACGACGTCGGATTGGAGATAACAGCAAGGTAGTCGTAGGTCGAAGCGGTGCAGCCGGGGCAAGCAATGGGCATTGATCTGAACTCCTAAGGTCTCAAAGCTGGCCTACGCCCGCGCCGTGCGTCGACGGGCGAGCCAGAGCGCGGCGAAGGCGGCGAGCGCCAGCCCAGCGGCGGCCGGCTCAGAGACCGGGGTTTGTGTGTCGTAAGTGGAGAAGTCGTAGTCGAAGCTTAGCGTATAGGACGTGTACTCCGAGTTTCCGTCCGTACCGGGCAGATCGAAACCGATCCCCCAGATCCCCTGCGCCTGTGCGGCGTCCTCGGACGCATCGAAGTCGTTTGTCGCGAGGGAGACGTCGATCCCGTCAGCGTCGGTGAAGGTCGACGTTCCGTCATCGGGCGCAAAGCCCGAGCCGATGATGTCGACGATCAGCTTGTCCTGGGCGTCCGCCCCGATGAACGGCGTCAAGGTGATGTTGTTGAAAGAGCCCCAGGTCGCGAACAGCCCGTTCGACTGGGGCCCGGTCGCCGTGTCGAGCACGAAAGAGAGGGTCTGGGAGGCGCCGCCTACAACGTCGATGGAGAGGGAGATCGAGCCGGTTTCGGAATAAAGCCCGTCGGTTCCTGCAGGCGCCCCGAAGGTCCACAGGGACGTCAGCTCCGGCCCTAAGTCTACCGGGTCCGTGAGCGCGCCGGCGCCGCCGGCTACAAGATCCCAGTAAAAGTCCGTGGGGTTGGTGACGACGCCCGCATAGTCGAAGGCGCTTTGCTGGCAATGGCCGCAGACAATCGGCATTTGGTCTCTCCCCCCAAGACATAACTCATGTGTGCGTAAACGCTGTCACACGACTGCGGGAAGCACAATCAATCATCTCACGGCGACACGTTTCCAGCGTCCGGTGAGGGAAGTCGGCATCAGTTTCGTGGG
>JBCBJX010000030.1:0-30029 GCA_038522735.1 Pseudomonadota bacterium | reverse complement strand
GCCCTGCGAAAGCCGAACCTCGGCTTCTCTCAACATCCCGATGATCTGCTCAGGCGAATAACGTTTCCGGCTCATCTCGTTCTCCTTCCATCAACGAAGGAGGCCAGATTCTCTCACTCAAACCGGACCACTTTTCTCAACACAGGCCAGGCTCGTTTCGCCGAACACTTGCGGTATGCGACCTTTTTTATTGGGCTGCGATGTCAGCCCAATCTTTTTTCTCTTTGCACGTACTAAGAAGCCAAACTTTCGGCGCGATAATCACGCCGAAAACCCGGGCAAATGAGATACCGGCAATACGAGTCGCCCCAAAGCGTGGTGGGAAAATACAACACGGGGTACAACACGACCTAGTACAACATCACATCCCATTGTTTCAAAACGCATTTTTAAATCTGTCCGTCCCGTCGATCATCGGCGCGACGCAGAAGCGGTGCGGGCTGAAGGCGGTTTCGGTCATCGGCGGGAGAATAGGGAGCGCCGCGCGCGAAAGGGAGGCCCGCTCACGCAAGTGAACCGGGTTCGGCGTCGAAGAGGCCGGCTTTCGGCCCCGCCCCGGCCTCGAAACGGTCGGCGGACCAGCCGGCCTCAGTCCCGGTGAGCCGGAAGACGACCTCGTTCGCCGTGTGAAGCGCGAGGGTCCGGTCGGCCGGCAGGCCCAGCAGCGCGCCGATCATCGCCCGGCCGATGAAGCCGTGGCTGACGATTGCGATGCGCCCGGCTGTTGTGGCGAGCGCCTTGTCGAGAAAGGCGCTCCCGCGCTCGGTGAGATCGACGAAGTTCTCGCCGTCCGGCGCCCGGGCGTTCCACATGTCCGCCCGCCAGGCGGCCCACGCCTCCGGCCAACGCTCAGGGATCTCCGCATAGAGAAAACCGGACCAGGCGCCCGCATCCCATTCCGCCAGACGCTCATCGACCGCCGCGCCGATCCCGGTCGCCGCCTCAAGACAGGCGCAGGAGCGTCGCGTGCGGCGGAGCGGCGAAACATAAATGGCGTCGACGCCCAGGCGGGCGACGAGGTCCGCGTTCGCCTCCGCCTGGCGCTCGCCTTTCGCCGTGAGATCGGACTCCCACCGCCCCTGCATCCGGCGTTCAAGGTTCCAGTCCGTCTCGCCGTGGCGGATGAAATAGAGGGTGCGGGTCACGCCGGGCGCTCCAACATTCCGTACCGATCCATCAACGGCGCTTGATCGCCGCTTGATCCCGGCCGCTGCGGGTGCATTCTCTCAAAATGGCTAAAATGCTCATCATCGCCGGCCTGTTGCTCGCCGCGGCGGGGCTGGGGTGGCTGATGCTTGAGAAGTTTCAGCTCGGGCGGCTGCCGGGCGACATCGTCGTCGAGCGCGAGCGGTTTCAATTTTATCTGCCCCTCGCGACGTCGATCGTCCTTAGCGCCGTTCTCACCCTCGCGCTCTGGCTGCTCAACCGTTAAGGGTCCTGCCGGGACGTGCGAGCTTTTCGCACGTGCGATATTGACCCCGTCGGCGGCGTTTGCAACGCACCGTCGCTGACGGCGCGAACGCCCGAACCGGCGCGCGCAAGCGGAACGGACCCGATCATGATCGACCTCACCCACCTGCAACGCCTCGAGGCGGAGAGCATCCACATCATCCGCGAGGTCGCCTCGGAGGCGGAGAACCCGGTTCTCCTGTACTCGATCGGCAAGGACTCCGCGGTGCTGCTGCACCTCGCCATGAAAGCGTTTCACCCGGCGCCGCCCCCCTTCCCACTCCTCCACGTCGATACGAGCTGGAAGTTCAAGGAGATGATCGCCTTCCGCGACGCGCTCCCGGAAAAGCTCGGGGTCAAACTCCTGGTGCAGCGGAACGAAGAGGCGATCGCCCAAGGCATCAACCTGTTCGACCACGGCTCCGCCATGCACACGGACATGCTGAAGACGCAGGCGCTGAAACAGGCCCTCGACAAATACAAATTCGACGCGGCTTTCGGGGGCGCCCGGCGCGATGAAGAGAAGTCCCGCGCCAAGGAGCGGGTTCTCTCCTTCCGCACCGCCCAGCACCGCTGGGACCCGAAGAATCAGCGTCCTGAACTCTGGAACCTCTACAACACCCGCAAGGCGCCGGGCGAGAGTTTCCGCGCTTTCCCGATCTCCAACTGGACCGAGCTCGACGTGTGGCAGTACATCCACCTTGAGAACATCGAACTCCCGGGTCTCTACCTCGCGAAAGAGCGGCCCGTCGTCATGCGCGACGGCCAGTGGTTCATGGTCGACGACGACCGCATGCGGATGGAGCCGGGCGAGGAGCCGCTAATGAAGTGGGTGCGCTTCCGCACCCTCGGCTGCTACCCGCTCACGGCCGCCGTCGAGAGCCGCGCCGACACGCTGCCGAAAGTCATCCAGGAAATGCTGCTCACCACCTCTTCGGAGCGCGCCGGTCGGGTCATCGACCATGACCAGGCCGCCTCCATGGAGAAGAAAAAACAAGAGGGCTATTTCTGATGGCTCACAAATCCGACCTCATCGCCGAAGACATCGAGGCCTATCTGAAAGCCCACGAGCACAAAGGGCTTCTGCGATTCATCACATGCGGCTCCGTCGACGACGGCAAATCGACCCTGATCGGACGGTTGCTGTACGAATCGAAAATGATCTTCGAGGACCAGCTTGCGACCCTCGAAGCTGAATCAAAAAAAATGGGCACCCAGGGCGAGAAGATCGACTTCGCCCTTCTGGTCGACGGCCTCGCCGCGGAGCGCGAACAGGGCATCACGATCGACGTCGCCTATCGGTTCTTTTCCACCGATAAGCGCAAGTTCATCGTCGCCGACACGCCGGGCCACGAGCAGTACACCCGCAACATGGCGACGGGCGCCTCCACGGCCGACCTCGCTATCTTGCTGATCGACGCGCGCCAGGGCGTTCTCACCCAGACCCGGCGCCATTCCTACATCGTCTCCCTCCTCGGCATCCGGAACGTCGTCCTCGCGATCAACAAGATGGACCTTGTCGGGTATTCGCAGGAGCGTTTCGAGGAAATCAAAGCCGACTACAGAGGGTTCGCGGAGAAACTCGATATCGGCCACATCCAGCCGATCCCCATGTCCGCCCTCAACGGCGACAACATCGTCGCGCACTCGGATGAAACACCCTGGTATGACGGCCCGACGCTCATGGAGCATCTGGAGACCGTCGAAGTCGCGGAAACGAACCAGGCCCTGCCCTTCCGTATGCCCGTCCAATGGGTGAACCGCCCGAACCTCGATTTCCGCGGCTTCTCCGGCCTCATCGCGTCCGGCTCCGTGCGGCCAGGCGATCTTGTGAAGGCGATGCCGTCCGCAAAATCCTCCGTCGTCAAAAAGATCGTGACTATGGACGGCGATCTCGACGTCGCAGTCGCCGGACAGTCCGTCACGCTGACGCTTGAAGACGAGATCGACATCTCCCGCGGCGACGTCGTCGCGGCGGGCGACGACCCGTGCGAGGTCTCCGACCAGTTCGAGGCGCGCATCCTGTGGATGGCCGACCAGCCGATGCTCCCGGGCCGTCCGTACATGATCAAGATCGGCGCAAGCACGGCGACGGCGACCATCAATGCGCCGAAGCACAAGGTGAACGTCAACACCCTCGAACATCTCGCTGCGAAAACGCTGGAGCTGAACGAGATCGGCGTCGCGACTCTCTCCCTCGACCGTCCGATCGCCTTCGATCCCTATGATGACAATCGCGATCTCGGCGGCTTCATCGTCATCGACCGGATGACCAACAACACGGTCGGCATGGGCATGCTGAACTTCGCGCTGCGCCGCGCGTCGAACATCCACTGGCAGGCCCTCGACGTCGATAAACAGGCCCGCGCGGACCTGAAAGGCCAGAAGCCGACGGTCCTGTGGTTCACCGGGCTTTCGGGCTCCGGCAAGTCCACGGTCGCCAACGCGCTGGAGAAGCTTCTCCTCGCCCGGGGAGCCCACACCATGGTTCTGGACGGCGACAATGTCCGCCACGGCCTCAACAAGGATCTCGGCTTCAAAGAGGCCGACCGCGTCGAAAACATCCGGCGTGTCGCGGAAGTCTCCAGGCTGATGACCGAAGCGGGGCTCTTCACCCTCGTCTCGTTCATCTCGCCCTTCCGGGCCGAACGTCGCCTCGCCCGCGACCTCCTGGATGAGAGGGAGTTCGTCGAGATCTATGTCGCGACGCCGATTGAGGTCGCCGAAGAGCGCGATGTGAAGGGCCTCTACAAGAAAGCGCGCGCCGGCGAGATCAAGAACTTCACCGGCATCGACAGCCCTTACGAGCCGCCGGAAAACGCAGAAATCGTGATCGACACGACGGCGATGAGCGCGGAAGACGCGGCTGAGAAAATCGCCGCGTATCTCGTTGAAAAAGAACGCCTCGCCCGCTGATTGCGCCACTTTACATCGGCGTGTGTGGATAAATTCCCGTCGGGCGTGTCTTGCGCGCAACGGTTCTCCCGTTAACGATTCAAGGCGCGAGTGGCGTCCCGAAATCATAACAACGGAAGGATCGGACATGGCGGACGGAACGAACGCGGCGTCGATCATCAGCGACGACTCCGCCGATGCGAAGCCGGCGGCCAAGACACTCCCGGAGCGCGCCGCGCCGGCCGGCGCCTTCGATGTGGCGGGCTGCGAAGGGCTGCATACGGACTTCGCGGAAGCGGTTTCGGGCTTCGGCGCGGCGAGCCTGCGTGCGGCGGCTGACGTCCACGGCGACACCCTGCAGTTCTGCGAAAAGCGCATGGCTGCCGCAGTGGCGACGGGGCAGGCGCTGATGACCGCCGGAACGCCGGATCAGGCCTATCGCCTGCAGGCGGACCACGCCGTTTCAGCGCTTGAGGCGTACGCGGAGTTCATGTCGGACGCGATCCGGCGGAGCGCGGCGATCTTCAGCGCCGCCGGCCGTAAGTAGCCGGCCGTCAGGCGACGAACGCACGGGCGATCCAGTAAGTCGCCCCCGCCGCCACATAGGCCGCGACGAACAGATAGCCGACCATGAAGCCTGTCCATTTCCACGACTGCGTCTCGCGGCGGGCGACGGCGATGGTCGCGAAGCACATGGGCGCAAAGACGTACCAGGCGAGAAAGGCGAGCGCCGTCGGCAACTCCCAGGCGCTCGCGAGAACGTCCGTCAGCCCCGCGGCCACGGCGTCGTCGTCGCCTGAAAGCGCGTAGACCGTACCAAGACTCGCGACGGCGACTTCCCGCGCGGCCATGCCGGGCACGAGCGCGATGGCGATCTCCAGATTGAAGCCGATGGGCCGCAGGACGGGCTCAAGAACCCGGCCGATCATGCCGGCGAACGAGCCGCGCACGCCGTCATCGGAGGCCGGATAGCTCGCGAGGAACCAGAGGAGGACGGACGTCGCAAAGATGAGCCCGCCGGCCCGCTTCACGAAGGCCCCCGCCCGGTCCCAGAGCGTCGCGAGAAGGTCGCGCACGGTCGGCAGCTTGTAGGTCGGCATTTCCATGAGGAGCGGCTGCTCCGGCCCGGCGAGGCTCGTACGACGCAGGATTGCGGCGACGATCAGCGCCGAGAGGATGCCTGAAAGAAAGAGCGCGAAGAGGACGATCCCCTGCAGATTGAACGGGCCGACGGGGGTCGCCGGGATGAAGGCGGCGATCATCAGCGTGTAGACGGGCAGCCGCGCGGAGCACGTCATCAGCGGCGTGACGAGGATCGTCGTCAGCCGGTCCCGCTCCTCGCTCATGGTCCGCGCCGCCATCATGCCCGGGATCGCGCAGGCGAAGCCGGAAAGAAGCGGGATGAGCGCACGACCGTTGAGACCGGCCTTGCGCATCAGCCCGTCCGCGAGATAGGCCGCACGCGCCATATAGCCGGACGCTTCAAGCGCGTAGAGCGCCGCGAACATAATCAGGATCTGCGGTAAAAAGACGAGAACCGAGCCGACGCCGGCGATCGCTCCATCGACGATGAGGGATCGAAGCCAGCCGTCCGGCGTCGCCGCCGCGACCGCATCGCCGAGGGCGCCGAACGCCCCTTCGATCCCGTCCATCGCCGGCGCCGCCCAGGCGAACACGGCCTGGAAGATAACGAAGAGGATTGCGAAGAAGATCGCAGGGCCCGCGACAGGGTGCAACACGACCGCATCGACGGCGCGCGTCGCCTTGTTGAAGGGCGCCTCGCGGACGGTCGCCGCTGAGGCGATGGCGCGGGCTTCTTTCTGCAACTGCGGCAGCGGACGGACCTCAGCCGGCGCCGTTGCCGCGTCGAGGCGCGACAGCTCCGAATCGAGACGATCGAGGAACGCCGCCCGCCCCCGCGACCGCGTCGCGGTTACGGCGACGACGGGGACGCCGAGGCGCGCCTCGATCGCGGCGACATCGAGTTCCAGGCCGTCGCGCTCGGCGAGGTCCATCATGTTGACCGCGACCACCATGGGGCGGCCGAGGGTCTTCAACTGCAGCGCCGACTGAAGATGGGTGCGCAGGCAGCAGGCGTCGATGACGACGATGAGGGCGTCGGGCTCTGCGCCGTCGAGCCCGCCTTTCAGCGCCTCGATCGTCACCGCCTCGTCGGAGGAGCGCGCCGTCAGCCCGTAGACGCCCGGCAGGTCGATGAGTTCGACGGCGCGGCCGGCGGTCGTTGCGAAGCGGCCGACGCGGCTCTCGACGGTGACGCCGGCGTAATTGCCGACCTTCGCCCTGCCGCCGGTGAGGCCGTTGAAGAGGGTCGTCTTGCCGGAATTGGGCGCGCCGACGAGGGCGAGCCGAACCGTGCGGCCCGCCGCCGCGACCTTGGCGCCGTCCGCCGCCATCAGCCGGAAACGACCAGAACGCCGTCGGCTTCGGCCCGGCGCACGGCGACGAGGGCCCGCTCAAGGCGCACGGCGATGACGTCGCCATAGGGCCCGCGCCGCATCACCTCGACTTCGTCCCCCTCTGCGAACCCGATCTCCCTGAGGCTCGCTTCGAACCCGTTGGCGGCGAACCCCGCGACCCGCGCCGTCGCGCCGGGAGCGAGCGCGGAGAGCGGCGCAGAAGCCGCCGGCGTGAGCGACGAAGAGGCTTCGGGTTGCTCTGTCTGAAGCGCAGCCGGGTCGGCGGCGTCGTCGAAGGTCATGGGCGGCTCCGTGCCGTCAGCGAACCTGGACAATAGTGACAGTGAAATTCACTCGCAAGGCGGCGCGGTCACGCGCCGTTCAGATAGCCGCGCGCCCGGGCGAGCGCCATCATCGGGAAATAGTGCCTGTACATATGATAGCGGATCATGAAGGCGCGGCTGAGCTCGACGCCCTGCGCGAGCCGTTTCTGCAGCCCTGAATCGTCGAGATCGATGCGGAGGCCGACGCCGTATCCCGGGAAGCCGGTGCCGGTGTACTCGGCCTCCTCCCACGTGCCGGCGCGCTGGGTCTCGGTGAGGAATGCGACGCCGCGGCGGACGGCCCCTTTGTCTTGCGCTCGGCCCGCGGCGGTGAGACCCATCATAGCCCAGGCGGTCTGGGAGGCGGTCGAGACGCCGCGACCGCGGCGGGCATGGTCCATATAGGAGGCGCAGCTCTCGCCCCAGCCGCCATCGGCGTTCTGGCGGTCGATCAGCCAGTCCGCCGCGTCCTGAACATATCGCTGGGACATATCCTCGCCGATCGCCTCCAGCGCCGGCAGAACTGCGCCTGCTCCGTACACGTAGTTCACGCCCCAGCGGCCGAACCAGCCGCCGTCCGGCTCCTGCTCGGCCTTCACCCACTCAATCGCCTTGGCGATGCGCGGATCGTCGTCCTTCCGCATGCCGAGCTTGCCGAAGGCTTCAAGGATATGCGCGGTGACGTCGACGCTCGGCGGGTCGAGCGCCTCGCCGAAATCGCAGAAGGGGATCTTGGTGATGAACCCGTCGTCATTGTCCTTGTCGAACGCGCCCCAGCCGCCGTCGCGGCACTGCATGGCGAAAAGCCAGTCGACGCCGCGGCGGATCGCTTCCTCCACGCCGCGTTCGCGCCAGACCGGATCATCCTTGATCTCCGCAAGAACGATCAGGGCGACGGCGGTGTCGTCCGTATCCGGATACCAGCGGTTTGCGTACTCGAAAGCCCAGCCGCCGGGCTCGGCTTTCGGCGCCTTCACCGACCAGTCGCCGCGCTCGAGAACCTGGTTGTCGAGCACCCATTGGTACGCCGCCTCGCTCGCGCGCGGCTCTTGCCCTGCGACGCCCGCGTCCTGCAGGGCGAGCAGCGCGAGGACCGTGTCCCAGACCGGCGAGACGCAGGCCTGCATATAGACGGCGCCCCCCTCCTCCCAGCGCCAGCGCGGATCGTCGAGGGCGCCGAGGCCCTTCTTCATCACCGGGTGCTCCGCGCCGAAGCCCTCGCCATGGAGCGCCATTAGGCCGTAGATCCAGGGCGGCTGAATGCCGCCCCAGACGCCGTCGGCGTCCTGATGATCGACGATCCATGAGACGACGTCGCGGATCGCCTTCTCGCGCCCCGGCGTCGCGCCGGCGGACTGGAGCCCGTGCAGCGCCCTGTCGGCGACAAGGAAAAACTTCCGCCAGCTGAGGACGTCGTCGGCTTTGTTGAGCCGATACTCGAAGTCCTCGCGGCCCTTAGGAAAGAGCTCGTCGAGCCGACGGTCCGCTGGCAGCGGTCGGCTTTTGCGCCGCGCCGAGAGGATCGCGATGGGCATCAGCGTCGCCCGCGCCCAGGAGGCGAAATTGTAGATCGAGAAGCGGAACCAGCTCGGCGCCCAGATGATTTCAGGCGGCAGGTTCGGCGTCTCCTCCCACGGCCATTCGCCGATAAGGGCGAGCCAGTAGCGGGTGAAGACACGGATATTGGAGAGCCCGTCCCGTTCGAGGATCCACGAGCGGGTGCGCTTCAGCGCATCTGAATCTTTCGCAAGCCCTGCGCAGCGGAGCGCCGCGTACGCCTCCACAGTCGCATTCACGTCGCCGCCCGACGCGCCGTGATAAACCTGCCACGACCCGTCCGGGCGCTGCTCGCGCAGGAGCGCGGCGACGAGGCCCGGGATGATCGGGTGGTCGTCGCGCCCCATGAACCAGAGGGCGAGGATCCATTCCGCCTCCATGGACGCGTTGGTCTCAAGACGCGCGACCCAGTGGCCATCCTCCTTCTGGCGGTCGAGGAGCCAGTCCGTCGCGTCTCCCAAGGCGCGATCGACGGCGCCGTCGAGGTTTGACGGCCGGAAGGCGGGATCGACGAGGGCGGGGTCCGACGTATCAAGCATGATCGTTCGCGCGGCGCTCATAAGGTGACCTCGGGGACGCTCCGTCTCCCCTGAAACCCGCTCTAGACGACGGGGACGCCACAGGGAAAGTCAGACGCCTTTCGGGGCGAAATGACGCTCCGGGAAGGCGGCTTCAAGGCGCGCATAGGCGGGGGCGAGCGCCTCGGCGAGATATTCCGAAACGGCGGCCGGCGTTTCGACTTCGATCCCTGGGAAAACCGGCTCGTGGGCTGCGGTGAATTCATAGCCGGGATCGACGCCGATTTGATCGCAGACCTCCGCAAGCAAGGCCTCGGGCCGCTCCGCCACATCGTCGAAAAAGTGAACGAAAATCTGATCTTCGGAGAAAATCCTGCGCCAGCTCGCGAGGATCGCGGCCGCGTCGCTGTTCTTCAAAATGTCCGGATGCTCTTCGATGAAGGCGACGAGATCGGTCTCTTCCGGATCTTTCGACACCCGCCTGAGGTAATGACGCGCGGCCGACCAGGCCCGCTCCGCCGGGTCGCGCACCATGAGGATGATCTTCACCTCGGGATTGAGCCGACGAACGTGCCAGAGGCCCTGGGGCGGCAGAAGCGCGTAGCCGGGCGTCAGATCGCCCGCGATCCGCGCCCCCGCATCTTCGAACTGCTCCGCATACCATACATCGTTCGGTGCGAAGCGGGCGTGGGCGACGAGCTCCTTGAACGCCTGGGCGTCTTTGTCCGCCACCCGGTCGCGATAGCCGAGAAACTCCTGCAGCCGCCGGGTGCGGCTGATCCAGGCTCGCGATTCCGGGATGTAGAGATCGTTGAAGTAATCGATTTCCTTCACGAACGGCAGATAGACCTGCGGGTGCGCGCGCAGGTTCTTCCAGAGCCAGGTCGTGCCCGCCTTCTGCTGGCCGACGCACAGAAAGTCCGGAAACCGCGCCATCGTGTTCCTCTCGACAAACCTGACCGATACCGCAATCCGCCGTCGGCGCGCAAAAGGCGGCGCGAGGCCGTTGCCTCGCCTTCGGATTTCGCCTATTCGACCGGGCCGGTTTCGGCCCTTCGGCGGAGTAGCTCAGCTGGTGAGAGCGCAGGATTCATAACCCTGAGGTCGGCGGTTCAAGCCCGCCCTCCGCTACCAACCGGACTTCGAGAAAAACGGATCTATTCCGCTGGCAGCAGCGCGAGCTTTCTGAGGTAGCCGTCGTCGTCGATCGCGCGCGGCTCTGAGAATTCGTCTAGGAAGCGCGCCGTAGGCGAACCCGGGCGCGCGCGGTCCGCCTTGGCGTAGACCCGCAGGGTGCGGGCGAGCGGGTATTCGCCCGTTTGGATTGAAACCTCGGTCGGCTCCACGCCCTCGATCTCAGCGGCGATCAGCCGCCCTCGGTTCGCAGCGAAGTGCGCGTAACCGAAGACGCCGACCACCGTTTTCATGCGGTGGACGGCCGTCGCGATCGCCGGGTCGTTTTCGCCCGCATCGATCCAGCCGCCGTCGATGCGCAAGGTGTTGACGACGGCGTCGAAGGCGGCCCGATCGGTTTTTTTCAGTTCTCTGAGGCACGGAATGGCGCTTGCACCTTTCACCAAGGCCAAATCGACGAAGGACGCCCGGGTGCCGGACGAGAGCGGCGGACCGTAAAGCGCGATCGGCTGGTCCGGCAGGGACGGCCGAATATCGCGCCATGTCCGATACGGATTATCGATCAACGTGCAGTCGTCGTCGAACGAAGGCACGCGGGCGGCGGCCGCGAGAAAAATATCCCGTCGCGTCAGCGCGAGCCGTTTCGCGCCGCGCGCCTGGGCGAAGACGATGCCGCTGACGCCGATGACCCGCTCGACGAGCGCGCCGGAGCCGTTCGCCGCGCAGGCGTTGCGCTCAGACGGTTTTATCGGGCGCGACGCCATGACGGCGGCCGGGAACGCCTCGCCGGAGCCGCTGCAGAAAAACTGAACCCCGCCGCCCGTGCCCGTAGGCGTGATATCGATGAGGACGCCTTCGCGCTCCAGCCGCTCCGCCACGGCGCGCGCGAAGGGATAAACCGTCGACGAGCCGACGACCGTGATGTGATCTCCTAGCTGATCGTCAGCATAGCGCGCAAACGAAGTGGTCGAAAAGGCCGCCGCCAGAACGGCCAAGCACATATGCGGTATGAAAGCGGTCATCACCGGCTCCCTCAAGATGCGGCCTGAAACGATGCAGGTCCCGCCTCGCCGGCGAGCCGCGCGGTCAGCACGTCCCGACGGATCGGTTTGAAAATTACGCCGTCGGCCCCGGCTTCTATCAGCTTCTTTTGATCCTCGGGGAGAACGTTGGCCGTCAGGGCGAAAATCGACAGAGCCGCGAACCGGCCGCCCATAGCGCGCAACCGCCAGATCGCCTCATCGCCTCGCATCACCGGCATGTCGATATCCATCAGCACTGCGTCGATGTCCTCGACCGCGACGCAGAGGTCGATCGCTTGGGCCCCGTTCTCGGCCTGCAGGACCGCATATCCTGCATCTTCCAGAAACGCCCTGACGATCAGACGGTTGGTCAGGTTGTCGTCGACGATCAGCACCCGTCCTTCGCCCTTTGCGGCGACGGGAGCGCTTCCCGCGTCCTCAGGGCCGTCCGCCGAGGCGGACAGACGCGCAGCGAAACGGACGGTGAAGAGACTGCCGACCCCGAGCGCACTTTCCACAACGATCTCGCCTTCGAAAGCGTCGATGATCTTGCGGCAGATCGAGAGGCCGAGACCGGTTCCGAGCTCTTTTGCGTTGGCCCCCTCCAACTGTTCGTACTCCTTGAAAATGGAGCCTAGCTTCTCCTCGGGGATGCCGGCGCCGGTATCGCGGACGCGGATCTCGACGACTGCGCCGTCGTCGTCCGCGGGCGACTGCTCGAACTCGATCGCGACGGAGCCGGCGTCCGTAAACTTCACCCCGTTTCCCACGAGGTTGATCAGCACCTGACGCAAACGGGCCGCGTCGATATCCAGTTTCGCCGCATCCTCGCCGCGAGCGGTCAGTACGAGCCCTTTGACCTCCGCCCGTTCTTTCAACATGGCGGCGACGCCGACGACCACGTCGCGCACGGCCGTCGGCTTCGGCTGCAGAAGCAGTTTGCCCGCCGCGATGCGGCCGTCGTCGAGCACGTCGTTGACAAGTTGCAGCATGTGGTCGCCAGCGCCGCGCACATGGTCGATATACTCCCGACGCGTCTCATCGGGCGGATCCTGACTGAGGAGATCCGTCAGACCGATGATCGCGTTGAGCGGCGTTCGAAGCTCATGGCTCATGACCCGGAGGAACTCCGATTTCGCTTCATAGGCCTCTCGGAGGCGGCGGGCTTCTTCCGAGGCTGCCATCTCCGCGCTGTCCGCAGCCTGCAGGCTCGCCTCGATTTCTCGGCCCATCGGGTTGAATATGAGGGGCGCCTCGATCGCGATTGCGAGCAGGATCAGCGCCCACAACACCGTCTGGATCATCTCGGCGGCGAGCACCGATCGCGTCGCCTCTCGCTCCATCATCAGGCTCATCATGTGATGGGTCTGCATGATCGAGGATCGGGCGAGCAGGTTGAGCTCCTGCAGAACCGCGCCGGAGGCGGCTTCGCCCGCCGCGTCGGCGTCGATGAGGACCCGCGCCAGGCTGAGGAACCG
This sequence comes from Pseudomonadota bacterium, assembly GCA_038522735.1. Taxonomy (GTDB): domain Bacteria; phylum Pseudomonadota; class Alphaproteobacteria; order Caulobacterales; family Parvularculaceae; genus JBCBJX01. The sequence continues at coordinate 17,236 of JBCBJX010000030.1, read as the reverse complement.
CCGCACCTCCACGTCGAAGGGCTCGGCGTCGTCGAAGTAGATTTCCCGCATCGGAACGAGGAAGCGCGTCGCGATGCCCGGCGCCGCCTCCGCTCCGGTCAGGAGATCGTGGGCGCGCGTCATGGCTCGAATGGAGGCGTCGAGCTCCAGCCGCAGCTCAGCGCGCTCATGCGGGGTGTCGGCGCCCGCCAGCGCGTTGGCGTGAAAAGCGATCCGTTGGCTGAGAGCCTGCTGGCCGTTGGCGAGGCTGAGGACGCTCGCCCGGCTCTCCTCGCGCTGCGTCAGCACATAGATGACGGCGAGCGACACCGAGGCGAGGATCGCGATGATCGACAGGCCAAGAACATAGCGCCGCGTAAAAATGCGGCGAAGCTTGCGCGCGCGTTCGACCATGTCCGCCTGCTCAACCAACTGCGAACCGGGGATAACGACGCGCACGTTAACGCTCGATTGAAAAAATCGGCCCGCCGATTAAACGATCATCGAAAGGGCGACGCGTCCCTCACTTACCGGTTGTCGCGACCCAATCCGGATCGTCCTGGGTGCGTCTTTCAAAGCGCAGGAATTCATAATAGCCGCAATGGGCCGTATCCGGAAAATCACGGCAGATCTCAGGTCGCGCCTCATAGATCGTGCAATTTCTGGTTTCCTGGTCGAGAAACCGACAGGCCGTGTCGTAGTGCTTGTCGGCCCGGTGTCGGAGGACCCGCTCGCCCGGCTCGGTTCCGCGCTTCGTAAACTGCTTGCGCGCCTCGTTCGGCTTGATCTTGTGATGACGGGCGAGGCGAATGACGTCGTCATCCGTGACCGGGATGCGTGCGTAAGAGCAACAGTACGCCGGGCATTTGGCGCAATCGTATCGGACGGGCATAAGAACGGGGCTTTCTTCAGAAAGTGTGGGTAGTGTCCCGCTCCGGTCCACCATGCAAGCAGCCGCGGGGGAGTTTGTGTTTGTAAGGCTCGCTGTCTCCATTCTTTTCGCCGGGCTCGCCGCGGCCTCTCCCGCCCGGGCGGAAAAGCCGGTTTACATGTTCGGGCTCGGCCCTGCGCAAACGACGCGCTTCGAGGGCTCGGACGAGTATCGGGAGGTCCCGTTCGTTTTCGCCCAGATCCGCTGGGGCTCCCGGTACTTCGTCGGTACTGACGGCGGCGGTCTCAGGGCTGACGTCGTCGGCTGGCGGTTCATTGAGGCGGGCCCCGAGGTCTCCTTCCGCTTTGGGCGCGGCGGCGATTCAGGGACGGACGACCCGGTGCTGGATCTGTTGCCAGAGGTGGAGCGCTCGATCGAGGCCGGCGGCTTTTTCGCGATGAATTTTCCGGCGCCGTTTACGCCGAAGATCCGCGACGCCCTCACACTCGACGGCAGCTACGTCGAGGATGTGACGAGCGGCCATGACGGCTACCTCGCCCGGGTCTCGCTGCGCTATCGGGGCAAGCTCAGTAGAAGGCTGGCCATACAGGCGGGGCCCTTCGCCACCTATGGCAGCGAGGAGTTCATGAACGCCTTTTACGACGTGACGCCCGAGGCGTCGCTTGCAAGCGGCCTCGACGCGTTCGACGCGGACGAAGGTTGGAAAGACTACGGCGGCCGGGCGACGGTCGTCATCGGCCTCTGGGGCAAATGGCGCCTTATCACCACCGGCACGTACCGCCACTACATCAACGACGCGGCGGAAAGCCCGATCGTCGCCGAGCGCGGCGAACGCGGCGTCTGGTTCGGCGGCGGCGCCATCAGCAGGTCGTTCTAAGCCGCCGCCTCGGCTGCGGCCGTCGTGCCGGATATCCAGCCGCCGCCGAGAACCCGTCCATACGGATCGTTCTCGCTGTCCGCCGGCGTATAAAAGACGCACGCCTGCCCGGGGGCGACCCCCTCCTCCGCCTCCAGAAGATCGACCGCCGGCCCGTCCCGCCAGACGAGGCGCGCGGGCGCCGGCGGGCGGGTGGAACGGACTTTTACGCCCACCGTCCGTTCAGCGGCGAACGCATCGCGCGCCGGCTCGTCGCCTAGCCAGTTCAGCTCCTTCAGATGCACCGTACGCGTTAGAAGCGCTTCGCGCGGACCGATGACGACGCGGCGCTTCTCCGCATCAAGACGAACGACGTAAAGCGGCTCCCCGGCAGCGATCCCGAGGCCGCGGCGCTGTCCGACCGTGTAGTGTATGACGCCCTGATGGCGGGCGAGCACCTCGCCGTTAAGGTCGACGACGTCGCCCGGCTCCGCGGCGCCCGGCCGCAGCCGTTCGACAACGCTCGCGTACTTTCCCTCAGGCACGAAGCAGATGTCCTGGCTGTCCGGCTTGTCGGCGATCTCAAGATCGAGCGCGCGGGCGAGATCGCGCGTCTCGTCCTTCGTCAGCCCGCCGAGGGGAAAGCGCAGGAAATCGAGCTGCTCGCGGGTGGTCGAGAAGAGGAAATAGCTCTGGTCTTTTTGCGGATCGACGGCGCGCAGAAGCTGCGGCCCGGCGGGGCCGTCGGCGCGGCGGATATAGTGGCCCGTCGCCATGCAGACGCCGCCGAGATCACGGGCGGTCTCAAGCAGGTCCTTGAATTTCACGCGCTCATTGCATCGCACGCAGGGGATCGGCGTTGCGCCGGCGAGGTACGTGTCTGCGAAATCCTCCATCACCGCCTCTGAGAACCGGTCCTCGTAATCGAGAACGTAGTGGGGAAAGCCGAGGCGTTCGGCGACGCGCCGCGCGTCGTGGATGTCCTGACCGGCGCAGCAGGCGCCTTTTTTCTGCACGGCGACGCCGTGGTCGTAGAGCTGCAGTGTGACGCCGACGACATCGTAACCGGCGCGGGCGAGGAGCGCCGCGGTCACGGAGGAATCAACCCCGCCGGACATGGCGACGACGACGCGCGCGCCTGCGGGCGCGTCGATGTCGAGGCGGTGGCGGATGAAGGCGTCGAGATCGAACATGGGCGTCGGATATGGGCCGAACGGAGCCGTCGCTCAATCGCCGGTCGGGCTACGCGGTCAATTTGGGACGTCGCAGCGTCCCGTTTCGGGATATTCTTTCCATTTATTCAAGGACTTAGCCTCTCATTCACCCTAACGCTTAGCCGTTTTTTCAGAGCGTCCGGCTAACGTCACGGCTGCTGACGTGCAGGAGTGACGGTTTCATGAGTAGCGTATCTGCGGCTGCGGCCGCCGCCGAAACCCCGGTGCGTTCCGTCGTGGGACCGGACGGAACGCCCCTGACCATCGCGGATCTGCCGCGTCCGAACACCAAGCGCTGGGTGATCCGGCGCAAGGCGGAGGTGGTCGCGGCGGTGCGCGGCGAACTCCTGTCCCTCGAAGAAGCCTGTGAGCGCTATCAGCTGACCGCCGAGGAATATCTCTCCTGGGAGCGGGCGATCGACCGGCACGGCTTGCAGGGCCTCCGGGCGACGCGCGTCCAGCAATACCGTTAAGCGTCGGAGCGTAAGCGGCCAGGCCCGGCGTCAAACGAAAATTTACCTTAACGCGCGATAGCTTGGGCCGCCGGGCGCGATCCGCCCGGCGTATCCGGAGGAGCCGGAACGCGCCAATGACCGCACCCGTCGACCTTGCGCGCGCAGCGCTCCGTCTCGTCGAGGCGGCCTCCCATCGACGGGCCCACTTCATCTACCGCGTTTCGGACTTTAGAGAGGGGTCTCCGGTTCGGCGTCCGCCGCACCGCAAGAGACAGTCTGCAGGTCCGTATCCCATGCGCCTTCGCACGTTCACCGCCCCCGACCGCCACCAGGCCGTGCGCAAGATGCGCGACGCCATGGGGGACGACGCCGTAATCCTGTCGGAGCGGGAGACGCGCTCAGGCGTTGAAATCCGCGCCGGCCTCGCTGAACGCGCGAAGCAGAAAAAGCGCGGCCTGTTCGGCTTCGGTCGCGGCAAGAACAAAGACGACGACCGTCGCGAACCCGTCGTCGAGCCGTCCTTCGAGGCGAACAAACGCGAACCGGAGCCCGCCGCCGCCATGGCGCGCGCTGACGAGCCGCGTCGCCAGCCGGCGGAGAACCGGGAAGAGCGCCCGGCGGCGACCGCCGAGCCCCGCAAGGTCGTCGATAAGGCGGGCCTCAATCAGGAGCTGGAGCAGCGGATCGCCCAGCAGGTCCTGCAGCACCTCCGCACAAATCTGACACAGAAAGACAGCCGCGGCGCCGCGACGGATGAAAGTCCGGTGCTGCGCAGCCTTCGCCGCGCGGTCGGCGATCACGGCCTCGGCGACGAACTTCTGCAGACGCTCGCCGGCTCCGTCGGCGCTCAGGAGACAGACAATGAGATCCTCGCGCTGACGACCGCCTTTCAAGAAGTGATGCGGTTCGCGCCCCTGCAGCTCACGCCGATCCAGCCGGTCATGCTCTGCGGCCCGACAGGCGCGGGAAAAACCTCATCCGCCGCGAAGCTCGCCGCCCGGGCGATCGCCGCCGGCGCCCGCGCCTCGCTCTTCACCGCCGATATCGGTCGCGCCGGCGCCGTGGAACAACTGCGCACCTACGCAGACGCTCTGGAGGCGGAGTTCGTACCCGTAGAAGCGCCGGCGGACGTTCGCCGCGCCCTCGCCTCCAACGCGCACCGGGGCGTCGTGATTCTCGACACGCCGGGCGTCTCGCCCTTCGATGGCGGCGACATGGCCGCGCTGAAGAGCTTTCAGGAGGCCGCCGACGCTGAACCGCTTCTCGTCCTCCCGACGAGCGGCGATCCGTCCGAACACGCCGACTGGGCGCAGGCTTTTCAGGAATTCGGCGCAAAACGGATCATTCTGACGAAGTTCGACGCAACGCGGCGGGTCGGCGCAGGCGTCGGCGCGGCCTACCGTCATGGCTATTCCTTCGCTCACTTTTCCGACACGGCGTTTATCGGCGAAGGCATCCGCGACGCTTCAGCGGAATTCCTCGCCCGGCGCCTTCTCGCCGCCTCTCCCGGTCGCCTTCTCGATGAAGAGGACGCTTACTGATGTTTTGGAACAAATCGAAGACGGACGCCTTCGAGGAGCCCCGCCGCATCATCGCGATCGCGTCGGGCAAGGGCGGCGTCGGCAAGACCTGGTTTGCGATCAGCCTCGCTCAGGCGCTCGCCGATAAAGGTGAACGCGTCCTCCTCGTCGACGGCGATCTCGGCCTTGCAAACGTCGACGTGCAGCTCGGTCTGCAGCCGGACGCGGACCTCGCCGACGTGATCGAGGGCGGCGCAGACCTCGCCGCAGCGATCACCCGCTCCACGGACGAAGACGCGGCGGGCGCTCGCACGTTCGACGTGCTGCCCGGACGGTCCGGATCGGGCGCTCTCGCCCTCATTTCCGACGAAGAGCTTGCGGGCCTGCGCGCAGGCGTCCGGGTGCTGGCGGATCACTACGACCGTGTACTGATTGATCTCAGCTCAGGTCTCGACCGGGCCGCCACGGCCTTCTGCGCCGACGCCTCCGACGTCTTCCTGGTTTTGACGGAGGATCCGAGCGCCCTCACCGACGCCTACGCCGTCGCCAACGTGCTCGGCCACCTGGAGGCGCGCGCACGGCTCCACGCGATTGTCAACATGGCCGAAACGGTGAAATCGGGCCGCGCGGCGTTCGAGAGCTTCGAGGCGGCCTGCTCGTCCTTCCTGAAAACGACGCCGGCCTTCGCGGGATCAGTGCGGCGCGACGCGAAAGTGCGCGAAAGCGTTCGCGGCCAGGTTTCGTCGATTAGCCGCCACCCGCTCGCGCCGTCGTCTCAGGACATCGCCGTCATCGCCAAGCGGCTGGCGGACGAACGCGAGGCGAGCGTCGAGGACCGCGCGAGAGTCGCCTCTTAAGCCGAACCGAGTACGCTCTGGGGATCGACCGGGCGGAGGTCTTTGCGCAGTTCGAAATGGAGCTGCGGGCGGGCGACGCCGCCCGACGCACCGACCTTCGCGATGATCTGTCCGCGTTCGACCTTGTCGCCCTTCTGGACGATGATCTGATCCGTATGCGCATAAGCGGTCACCCAACCGTCCGCGTGCTTGATGAGGATCAGCTTTCCGTAGCCTTCAAGCTCGTCGCCCCGGTGGATGACGACCCCCGAAGCCGCAGCGCGTACGGGCGTTCCGGCGGGCGCAGAGATGTTGATACCGTCATTGCGCCGGCCGTTCTCCTGCACGCCGTACTGCGAGAGCACCGGACCGCGCACGGGCCAGTCGAAGGCGCCGCCCGGTGAAGCCGCGGTCGCCGCCGCGGGCTTTGCGGCGGGCGGCGGCGACCGAACGGCGGCGGGCCTCGCCGTCGCCGGCTTCCGCGGCGCCTCGACAAAACGAAGGTTCGGAATATCCGCCTTGCCGTCGGCGCCCGGCAGACGCAGCTGGTCGCCGACGCTCAGCGCGTAAGGCGCGGAGAGCCCGTTGGAGCGGGCGACCTCGTCGACCGTCAGACCGTTGCGCGTGGCGATGGAGTACAGAGTGTCGCCGGACCGCACGGTGTGCACGGCGCTTTTGGATGGAACGCGACGCGTTGCGACCCGGGGCGTTTCGGCGGCCGGCGACGGCCCGCCAATCTTGCCGGGAATGCGGATGAACTGTCCGACAGAAAGCGCATAGGGCGTGCGGAGATTGTTCTCCGCGATGATTTCACCCGGGCTGACGCCGTGTTTGCGCGACAGCGCGTAGACCGTATCGCCCGGCTCGACCCGTACATAGCCCACCGGCGGCGAGAATGCGTCTGGAAGGTCTCGGGAGACCGCTGGAACAGCTCGCGCCGGTTCCAACGGGACCTGGTCGATCCGCGCCCTGCGGACGGGCGCTGGCTTCGACGGCAGGCCCCGCAGCGGCGCTTCCTCGATTGTCGTGCGGGTCGCGAGGTCCGCCATGCTGCGGCTCTCAACCGGCGCGTAAGTGGTGTCCTGACGGCGGGACGCGATGTCGATCGGCCGCGGGCCGTCGTCGATCACGCTCGCGCCGCTCCCAGCGCGCGCGCCGCTCGCATACTCGACGGGCGCATAATTGCGCGCCGAGGTGCACGCCCCAAGGGCGAGCGAGAAAAGCGCGCACGCGGTCGCCGCGCCGGTGAGCGTGCCAAAGGTCATAACCGCCTCCGCGATCGTCAAAGTCCGATCTGATTCGCGGGAAACGGTTTGCTTACTTTGGTTAACGAGCGGTTAAAATCTGTACCCGCTTTACTCCGTCAGTGATACGAGCGGCGGGCCGGAGAGCGCCTGATCGAGGGCCTCGCGGCTCTCCTCATGGGTGAGCTGCAGGTGCAGGGGCGTGATGGAGATGCGGCCTTCATAAATCGCCTTCAAGTCGGTTCCCTCGTCCGGCTCCGATTTCTGCCCCTTGAAACCGAACCAGTAGTAACTCCGCCCGCGCAGGTCGGTGCGTTCCTCGATCATCAGCTGATGCTGGTCGCGGAAGCCCTGGCGGGTGACTTCGATCTCCGTGACCGCCTCGGCCTCGACATCGGGGAAGTTCACGTTGACGACTACGTTCTGAGGCCAGCCGATTTCCAGCAGCTTGCGGATGATCGCCGGCGCGTGCACCTCCGGCGTGCGCCAGCGCGCGCGCTCGTAAGAGAACCGCGCGAGGGAGAGCGCAATGGACGGAACGCCGAGGGTCATCCCCTCGAACGCGGCCGCGATGGTGCCGGAGACGGTCACGTCCTCGGCGATGTTCTGGCCGTTGTTGACGCCTGAAAGGATGAGGTCCGGCCGCTTGTCGGTCAGCACGTGCTCCATCGCCATGGCGACGGCGTCCGACGGCGTGCCCGAGACGGCGAACTTCTTCTCCGACACCTTCCGCAAGCGGAGCGGCTGGGAGATCGTCAGCGCCCGCGCCGCGCCGGACTGCTCGGTCTCCGGCGCGACGACCCACACGTCGTCGGAGCACTCGCGCGCGATGCGCTCAAGAACGCCGAGCCCCGGCGCGTGAATGCCGTCGTCATTAGAGCAGAGGATGCGCATCAGCTGATCCCTTCAATGCGGTCGAGGCCGCCCATATAAGGCTTCAGCGCGTCGGGCACCGCGATGGAGCCGTCCGGCTGCTGATAGGTCTCCATGATGGCGACCATCGTGCGGCCGACGGCGAGGCCGGAGCCGTTGAGCGTATGGACGAAGCGGGTCTGCTTTTCGCCCTGCGGGCGGCAGCGCGCCTTCATGCGGCGGGCCTGGAAGTCGCCGCAGTTCGAGCAGGAGGAGATCTCCCGGTATTGTTTCTGCCCCGGCAGCCAGACCTCAAGATCGTAGGTCTTGCGCGCCGAAAAACCCATGTCGCCCGAGGAGAGAAGCATCACGCGATACGGCAGCTCCAGGCGCTTCAGCACCTCCTCCGCGCACGCCGTCATCCGTTCATGCTCTTCTTCGGATTTCTCCGGCGTCGTGATCGAGACAAGCTCGACTTTGGAGAACTGGTGCAGGCGGATCAGCCCGCGCGTGTCGCGCCCGGCCGCGCCCGCCTCGGAGCGAAAGCACTGGGTCCATGCGCTGAAGCGCTTCGGCAGCTCCTCGTCCGTGATGATCTGCTCGCGCACCGTATTGGTGAGAGTGACCTCGGCGGTCGGAATGAGCCAGAACCCGTTTTCGGTCTTGAACTGATCGTCCGCAAACTTTGGAAGCTGCCCAGTCCCGTAGAGAGGGTCGTCCCGCACCAGAACCGGCGTCACCGTCTCCAGATAGCCGAACTCCGCCGTGTGCAGATCGAGCATGAAACTCGCGATCGCACGTTCGAGCCGGGCGAGGCCGCCATAGAGGATGTTGAAGCGCGAGCCCGAAAGCTTCGCCGCCGTCTCGAAATCGAGAAGGCCGAGCGCCTCGCCGATATCGAAATGCTCCTTCGCGCCGGCGATTTCAGCTGGGTCGCCCCAGCTCCGAAGCTCGACGTTCGACGCCTCGTCGGCGCCTTCGGGAACGTCGCCCGCGGGCAGGTTCGGGAGACCGAGGAGGACGTTGTTGAGATGGGTCTCCGCCTCCGTGCGGCGCGCCTCCAGCGTCTCCATCTTCGTCTTGGCGTCGGCGACCTCGGCTTTCAGGCGCTCGGCCTCCTCCTTCTCGCCCTTCCCCATGGCGGCGCCGATCTGCTTCGAGGCGGCGTTCCGGAGCGCCTGGAGCTCGCCGAGCTCGGTGACGACGGCGCGCAAATCCGCGTCCATGGACGCAAGCTTGTTCGCCTGCGGAGGAACGCTGCGTTTTGCGAGGGCGGCGTCGAAGGTGTCAGGGTTGTCGCGGATGAGCTTGATGTCGTGCATGGCGAGGCTCTTAGGCGGAAACGCCGGCGAGTGGAAGGCGGCCGTCCTTCACGACGCGAGGCTATGCCTCGGCCGCCTCTTCCTCCCGGCGCTCGACGAGCCGGACCGACAGGATCGAGATCTCGTAGAGCGCGATGACGCAGAGACCTAGAGCAATCTGTGAGATTGGATCCGGCGGTGTAAGGAACGCCGCGACGAGGAAGATGCCGACGATCGCATAGCGCCGGCCCGAACGGAGCATCGTGGCGGTGACAATCCCCACCCGCGCCATCAGGGTGAGGAGCACCGGCAGCTGGAAGGCCGCCCCGAAGGCGAGGATGAGCGTCGTGACGAGGGCGAGATAGTCCTTCACCGAGCCGAGATACTCGATCGCCGCCCCGCCCTCCGTCGCCGCCTGCTGCTGGCCGAGGGCGAACTGCATCACGAGTGGTAAAATTAGGAAGTAAACGAGCGACGCGCCTGCGGCGAAGAGGATCGGCGTCGCGGCGAGGAAGGGCCAGAAGGCGTTGCGCTCATTCCTGTAGAGCCCCGGCGCGATGAACCGGTAAAGCTGCCAGGCGAGCACGGGGAACGCGAGGACGACGCCGCCGAAGAGAGCGAGGCGCAGCTTGGCGAAGAAAAACTCGAGCGGCGCGGTGAAGATGAGCCGCAGGTTCTCCTGCCCCTCCGCGACGCGCTCATAGGGAACCATCAGGATCTTGAAGATGTCGCCCGCGAAGAAGAAGCAGAGCCCGAACGCGGCGCCGAGAGCGATCAGCGCCTTGATGATCCGTCCGCGAAGTTCGACCAGGTGATCGATCAGCGGCGCGCGGGAGGCTTCGATGTCGTCCTCGGCCTCCTCCGTCGGCGCTTCGCTCGCCGCGGCGGCCCGTTTGCTCACGCTCCGCCTCCGGCCTTGTTCGCCTCGCGGGAGATGTCGGACGCGCTGTCCTCGATCGGCTTCACGGCCTCCTGAAACGTCTTCTTGGTTTCATCGAGCGGGTTCTCGCGGCGCAGGCGGTCGATCTCCTCGCGCATCTCCTCCATCTCGGCCTCGCGCGCCATCTGCTCGAAGCCGGCGGTGAACTCCGAGGCGAGTTCACGCGCCTTCCGGATGAATCCCGCGACGCCGCGCATCAGCTTCGGCAAGTCTTTCGGGCCGACGACGACGAGCGCGATGACGGCGACGAGAAGAAGCTCGAACGCGCCGATGGAAGGAACGAGCGACATTGCCGCGCGTTACGCCTCGGTCTTCGCGCGGGTTTCCTGCGGGCTCTCTTCAGGCTCCGCGGACGCCGTGAGGCCGGGGGTTTCGGACGGCTTTTCCTCGTCCTCGTCCTTCAGGCCCTTGCGGAAGGCGGTGAGGCCATTCGCGAGATCGCCCATGATGGACGAAATACGTCCGCGACCGCCGAAGAGCACAACGGCGAGCACTACTACTAAGGCAAGCTGCCAAGGACTGGGCATAAGAAGTAACCTCGTTCGAATCTATCGGGACGACAGATACGTCGCACGGCCCCTGTTTACAAACCATCCCGTTGATTTTGCTTATACACGTAAAAATTGAGCAGCTTGGGCGGATTTTTGCTCGCCAATTACGCATCCGTGATCGACCGTGAGGCTTCGGCATCATGAAAGGGGAGGTTCCAGATGCGGGACGAAACGAACGCTACGCGTCTATCCGACACCGAGAAAACGCCAGAAAATGGCGTCAACAGGCGAGTTCTGATGTTTACGGGCGCCGGCCTCGCAACCGCCGCGGCGGCGGCCCGGCCGAGGCCGCCGGATCCGCGGCCTCGTTCGACCCGCCGGACCGCTCGATCCGCGGCGGACGCTTGAGACAACTGAAAGTTGCGGGCGTGCGGTTCGAGGCCGCGCAGTCCTATCTCGGGGACTTTCCAGGCCGCCAGGAGACGAACGACGACGAGGCGACCTACGGCGACTTCCGCGGCAATTTCTCGAAAACGCTGGAACACAACCAGCTCGGGGAAGTGAAACCGGCGTCCTACCGCTCGCTCCTGCGCGCTCTTCGCCGCAACCGCCAGTCCGATTACGAGGCGATCCGTCTCGACCAGACGGTCCGGACCCGGAAGCTCGCGAACCCCCAGGGCGCCTATAAGATCATGATGTCCGGCCTCGACGGACAGGCGACGCGCCTGCGCCCGGCCCCGGCGTTCGCGAGCGCCGAGACCGCGGCGGAGATGGGCGAGGTCTACGCCAAGGCGCTTCTGCGCGAGGTTCCGTTCACCGACTTCGGGAGCAATGCGGACATCGCCTGGGCGGTGAACGCACTCAACGCATTTTCTGAAACGGTCGGCCCGAAACAGGGCGGCGTGGTGACGCCGGCGACCGTCTTCCGCGGCGAAACGCCGGGCGACCTCGTCGGCCCCTACATTTCGCAGTTCCTGCTCCGCGACATCCCATACGGGCCGGGCGTCATCGAGCAGCGTTATGTGGTTCCGACCGCCGGCGTCGATTTCATGACGGACTATGACAACTGGCTCGCCGTACAGCGCGGCGGCGTGCCCGAGGCGCTCTTCAAGGCGGACCCGCGCTACATCTATAATGGCCGCGCCCTCGGCGAATACGTTCACGTCGACGTCCTGTTCCAGGCTTATTTCAACGCCGGACTCATTCTTCTCGGCCTCGGGGCTGGCGTCGATACGAACAATCCGTATACGACTAGCACGACCCAGGGCGGCTTCGTCACCTTCGGCGGGCCGGATATTCTGGACCTCCTCACCAAAGGGGCGACGCTTTCGCTGACGGGGGCCTGGTATCAGAAATGGCTCGCCCACCGGCGTCTCCGCCCGGAAGCCTATGGCGGCCGTCTGCACAACCAGATTGTCGGCGCGAAGAACTACGGACTGCCGGCCGAAATTGAAGGGTCTGATCTCGTCCACGAGGCGTTCTCGCGCCACGGCGGCTACCTCCTGCCGATGGCGTATGCGGAGGGCTCTCCGACCCACCCGGCCTACCCCGCAGGCCACGCGACGGTCGCCGGAGCGTGCGCCACGGTCCTCAAGGCCGTTTTCGACGAGGACTTCGTCCTCACCGAAAACGTTCAGGCGAATGCAAACGGAACGGCGCTTATTCCGTATTATGACGAGCTCACCGTCGGCGGCGAGATCAACAAGCTCGCGAACAACGTCGCCCTTGGTCGCGACTGGGCCGGGGTTCACTACCGGTCGGACGGCGTCGACGGCCTTCTTGTCGGAGAACAGCAGGCGATCGGCATGCTGCAGGATTTCAGCCGCACGTATAATGAGGACTTTGACGGCTTCCAGCTGACGACCTTCGAGGGTCGGCCGATCCGGATCAAGGACGGCGGCGTCAGCTAGACTACGCCACCGTCACTCTCAGGCGGAGTTTCGGAGGTCGCCTCGGCGTCCTCCTCCACGAACTCCGACAGGAACTCGCCCTGGCGCTCTTCCTCGCCTTCCGCGGGCGCCGCGTCCTGCGGCGTCGGGACAGTGAAGCCCGGCGGCAGCCGGCCGTCGAGGAGGCCCGCGGCTTTCAGGTCCGCGAGCCCCGGCAGGTCGCCGACGGAGGCGAGGTTGAAATGCGAGAGAAACTCCGGCGTCGTCACATAGAGCGCCGGGCGGCCCGGCGCGTCGCGGCGGCCGTGCTGGGCGATCCAGCCGATCTCGAGGAGAATATCGAGGGAGCCCTTGGAGACGGCGACGCCGCGCACGTCCTCGATATCGGCGCGGGTGCAGGGCTGGTGATAGGCGATGATCGCCAGCGTCTCGGTGGCGGCGCGGGAAAGTTTTTTCGGCTGCTCGCGATGGCGCTCGAGAAGATGCGCGAGATCGGGCGCGGTGCGGAAGGTCCAGCGGCCGTCGATCTCGACGAGGCGCACGCCGGCGGATTCGTACCGCACCCGGAGCGCTTCGAGGCACTCGTCGATATCCGCGTCGTTCGGCATATGCGCCTTAAGCGTCGCGGCGTCGAGGGGCTCTGACGCCGCGAAGATCAGCGCTTCCACCATGCGAACGTGCAGCGCGCGACCGAGCGCCTGGCGCGCGACCTCCTCCAGATCGTCGAAAGCCTCGCCCGTCGGCGCAGCGAAACCATCGACCGCCGGCGCGTCGATCTCAAGGCGGTCGTCGCTGTCCGCGCCGCCCTCCTCCGCGGCGGGATCCGCCGCTTCGATTTCGACCGGCGCGTCGAGCGGCTGCAACTCGCCGGCGTTCTCCGGCTCGTCCTCGTCCGCCGCAGCCGCTTCGGCGACGAACTCTCGGCCGAACGCTTCTGCGATCGCCGCCTGCGCCTCGCGCACGCTGCGTTCTTCGGTCTCGTCGTCCCGGCTGAAGGAATGTCCGTCCATCAGTGTGCGGTCCCTGCTGGTTCGCCGCTCGCATCCCGGCGGGCTCGAATGTAGATCGGCGCGAAGGAGCCCTCCTGGCGCAGTTCGATGCGCCCCGCTTTTGCGAACTCAAGCGCCGCGACGAAGGAGCTCGCGCGTACGGAGGATTGCGGGGCGTCGGCGACGTCGAGATCGGCGAAGAGATCGAGCTGCGCCCAGTCCGGCGAGAGGCCTAGCATGCGCTCGAACCGGGCGCGGGCGTCCTCGATCTGGAAGATTTTCGGTTTTTCGATCTTGATCGTCGCATCGACGCCGCGGATGCGCTGCTCCGCATACGCCTTGGTGAGATCATAGACGTTGGTCGTCCACTTCGGCGCGGAGACGACGCGCACGCCCTCCGGCGCGCCGCGGGCGAAGGTGTCGACGCCCTCGCGCGGCAACGCGTCGAGCGCTTCAGCCGCCTCGCGCATCGCCTCCAGGCGGCGAAGCTGGAAAGCGAGGATCGCCGCCATCTCCTCCCCGGTCGGCTCGGCGTCCTCATCGAGTTTCGGCTGCGGCAGGAGGAGTTTCGATTTGAGGTAGGCGAGCCAGGAGGCGGCGACGAGATAATCGGCGGCGAGCTCCAGCCGGCGCGCCCGCGCCTCGGCGATGAAGTCGAGGTACTGGTCGACCAGTTCGAGGACGGAGATTTTTAGAAGGTCGACCTTCTGCTTGCGCGCAAGCGCGAGAAGAACGTCGAGCGGGCCTTCGAAGCCCTCCGTATTCACGATGAGCGCGTCCGGATCGTCGACGACCGCCTCCGGGGCGCCGCGCACCGGGGCGTCGAACGGCTCCTCCGCGCCCTCAGCCGGGAGCGCTTCGCCGGTCATGTCCTCTGTTTCGCTCATCCGAAAGACTCTAGCGCCGATTCTGGACCTCGGCCACGCGACCGCCGGTCAGGCGTATGCGGCCAGCGCCGCGTCGAGGGCGGCGGCCTCCTCTGCGAAGGCGATCGGATCAACCGCGGCGGGGATCGAGCGCTCGGCCGCCTGCGCGCGCCGGGCCGCTTCGCCTGAAAGGGCGGGCGCGGCGTCCGCAATCTCGCGCATTTCCGTCATGTCGCCATTGCAGTGGAGGATGAGATCGCAGCCGGCGGCGAGGGATGCGCGGACCCGCTCAGCCATCGGGCCGCCGAGGGCTTTCATGGAGAGATCGTCCGTCATCAGGAGCCCGTCGAAGCCGATCAGCCCGCGGATCACGTCGCGCACCATCGTTTCCGACGTCGTCGCCGGCCCCGCTCCGTCGAAGGCCGCGTAGACGACATGGGCCGTCATCGCCATCGGCGCGTCGGCGAGCGCCTTGAAGGGCGCGAAATCGATCTCGATGAGATCGTCCTTCGCGGCGTCGACGCGCGGCAGTTCCAGGTGGCTGTCGGCGAGCGCTCGGCCGTGCCCCGGAACATGCTTCACGATCGGCGCGACGCCGCCCGCGAGCAATCCTTCCATGACGGCGCGCCCCAAAGCGGCGACGCCGTCCGGGTCCGTCGCGAGAGCACGATCCCCGATGATGTCGTGCGCGCCCGGCTGCGGCGTGTCGAGCACCGGAGCGCAGTCGATCGTGACGCCGACAGCGCGCAGCTCCGCCGCGAGGAGCCGGGCGTTGCGGCGCGCAAGATCAAGACCCCGTTCGCGATCGTCCTGATACGCCTTTCCGAAAAGGCTCATCGCCGGCGCGCTTCGCCAGTGAGGCGGCCGCAAACGCGCGACGCGCCCGCCCTCCTGATCTATGAGGACGGGAGCCGTCCGGCCGACGCACGCGCAGAGCTCGGACGTCAGCGCGCGAAGCTGTTCGGGGTCGGCGATGTTCCGGGCGAAAACGATGAACCCCCAGGGGTCCGCATTGCGGAAGAACGCGCGCTCGTCCTCCGTGACGGAAAGCCCCGCGCAGCCGTAGATCGCGGCCTGCGGCATCAGACCCGCGCCGCGTAGCAGTCGCCGCCGCGCGTTTTCAGGGCCGAACAAAACTCGTCCGCCGCCGCCTTGTCGGCGAAGGGCCCGACGCGGAGGCGGTGCCAGACGCCTTTCTCGCCGAGATCGAAATCCTGCACGAAAGGCGCGAGGCCCTCGAGGATTTCGTCATAGCGCGTCGCGAAACGTTGGCGCTGGGCGTCCGCTTCGCGGCGCTGGGCGAATGACGCAACCTGCACGACATAAGAGCCCGAAAGCGGATCGGCGGCGCCTGACGGCGTCGCGGGCGCCTCTGTCGCCGGTTCGGGCTGACGCTCGACGACGGCCTGCGGACGTTCGGCGGGCTGGCTCGCCGCCGGCTCCGGCGTCGACTGTCCGGCTTCGGACTGGGCGTCCTCCTCGATGATCCGCGCGGCGAGCGCGTCGAGATCACCCGCAGCGGCGTCGGAGCCGTCGCCGGCGTTCGGCGCCCCGGCCTCAGCGTCGCGGTTCGCGTCCGTTGAGAGAGCGTTCCGCTCGGCCTCCAGAATCGGTTCTTCGGCCGACGAGACGAGCACCTCGGGCTCGACGGTTTCCGCATTCGGATCGATGCCGTCGAACATCGCCACCCGGCGCGGGGGCGCGCTTTCGTCGGCGACCTCGTACTTGATGGGGCCGGGCTCGGCCTGCACCAGCGGCGTACCGGTTTCTCCGCGGCCGGAGCGCAGGCCCTGCTGATACGCCATCCAGACGACGGCGGAGAAGGCCGCGACGATCAGGACGCCCATGAGCAGAATGAAGAGGCCCGGAAGCGCCTCCTCTTCGTCGTCCTCATAGGCGTCGTAGTCTTCAGCAGCCTCGTAAGCGGCGTCGGTCGCGCTCATCGCGGCGTCATCCCTTTTCCATCCAAGCCCCCGACCGCTAAGGCGATTCATGGGGCGATACGAGGGCGTTGCACACGATCTCAGGCCGGGTTCGGCCCGAAAAGTTCCGCGTGCTCGCGCGCAGCGTACCGGTCCGTCATGCCGGCGATGTAGTCGCAGACCGCGCGGGCGAGCTTATCCTCTCCGCGCCCCTCATATCGTTCCCGCCAGACCGCCGGCAACGTCTCAGGCTCGACGAGGAAGAGCCCGAAGAGGTCGCGCACGATGCGCCGCGCCTTGGAGCGCTCCCGGTTGACCTTCCAGTGCCGGTACATCCGCTCCTTCAGGAACGCCCGGAGCGCATCGACGTCGCGCTTCATCTCTTCGGAGAAATCGACGATCTGCGCCGCGCCCGCCCGGACCGCGGCGGCGCTTTCGGGCTTTACCTCCGCGAGGCGGCGTTCCGTCTCGGAACGAACGTCCGCCACCATGGCGCCGATGAGGTCGGAGACCGCCTCGGCGATCAACCGGTCCTCGTCGACCTCCGGCCAGCGGGCTTTGGCGCGGCGCATGGCCTCGCCGATGATCGGCACGTCCTCGACGTCTTTGAGGGAGAAGACGCCCGCCCGCAGGCCGTCGTCGACGTCGTGGTTGTTGTAGGCGATGTCGTCGGAGACCGCCGCGATCTGGGCTTCCAGCGAGGCGAAGGTCCCGAGTTCGAGATCATGCTGGGCGGCGTATTCAGCGAGCGCGGCGGGGTAAGGCTTTGCGACCGGCCCGTTGTGCTTCACGACGCCTTCCAGCGTCTCCCAGGTGAGGTTGAGCCCGTCGAAGGCGGCGTGCCGGCGTTCGAGCTTCGTTAAAATGCGCAGGGTCTGGGCGTTATGGTCGAACCCGCCATAGGGCTCCATTCATTCCTGAAGCGCGTCCTCCCCCGTATGCCCGAAAGGCGAATGGCCCAAATCGTGTGCCAGAGCGAGGGTTTCGGCG
>JBCBJX010000029.1:0-30400 GCA_038522735.1 Pseudomonadota bacterium | reverse complement strand
CGGTCTCGCGCGCGAACACGTCGCCTGTCTCAAGGACCGCTATCAGCTGCCCGAGCCCCGCCTCGGCCTCGGCGAAGCGCTCTGCGGCGTCGCAAGCGCGGCGGCGGACGTCTCCGACGGCCTCCTCTCCGACGCCGGACACATTGCATCGGCATCGGGCGTGCGGATCGAACTGGAGGCGGCGGCCGTCCCGTTGTCAGTGGCCGCCGCAGCCTGGGTCGCGGCGGCCCCAGACGCCCGCCGCGCCAATTGCGCGACGCTCGGAGACGATTACGAGCTGGTCTTCACCGCGCCGCCAGGCGCCGCCGGTCGCGTCGAGGACGCCGCTCGAAAAGCCGGGGTCGGCGTTTCGAGAATCGGGACGGTCGTGGAGGGGGAGGGCGCCGTGCTTCTCGACGCCTCAGGACGCCCGGTCGCGGTCAAGCGCGCAGGCTGGAACCACGGCGCCTAAGCCGGCTTACGGCCCGCCCGGTCCTCCGGGACCGCCGCCGCCCCCCGCGGGGTCGGTGGGCAGACGGCCGACATTGCCAAGGAGCTGTTCCAGGAAGGAAAGGGTCTTGCCGCGGGTCGGGGTCTCACGGGAGACGAGGGCGATCTCGGCGCCGTGCTCCAGGGTGTAGAGATCGACCCCGTCGACGAAGCCGTCGTCCCGGAACCGGACGGCGACGACGTTGCGGCGCTGGGTCTGGGGTGCGAGGAAGGCCCGCGTCTCTTCATTCGACGAGATGTAATACCAGACGTTCGGGTCGAAGGTGCCGATCACCGAGGGCTCGCCGTATTCGGAGAGGACGGTCTCCTTGGTGTCGACGGAGGGCTCGGGCGTCACCTGCGTCTGGCCGCGCTCCAGCACGTAGCCGTGCTGGTAGAGGATCGGCGCGCAGCCGGCCGAGCCGACGAGGAGCAGCGCCAGAAGCGTCAGTCGCTTGAAAAAAGCCGTCATCGCCGTCGTCCCTGAACTCGTACCAATGGTCGCGCCGCCAGCCGGAAAGCGGTCTTTTATGCGAAAGAGCGGGCCTCGTCGACCGTCCGCCCGTTGCGTCCGCCCCGATGCGGGTTACCTCTCCTCGCAATGACGAGGCCAAACCATGTTTTCCATTTTCAAACGCAAACCTGACCCGGACGTCGAAGCCGCGGAGCGGATTTACGACCGCATTGTCGAGCAGGCCCGGCGGCCCTGGTTCTACGCCGAGGCGGGCGTTCCCGACACGGTGGAGGGGCGGTTCGACATGATCGTCCTCCACGCCTTCGCTTTTTTCCGGCGGCTGCGCGCCGAGGGCGCGGACGCCCAGCCCGCCGCCCAGCGGGTGTTCGACGCCATGTTCCGCGATCTCGATGCGGCGCTGCGCGAAATCGGCGTCGGCGACCTCTCCGTCGGCAAGAAAATCCGCGGCCTCGCCGAAGCCTTTTACGGCCGCTCCAAGGCCTATGACGCGGCGCTCGACGGCGACGACACGGCCGCCCTCCGCGACGCGATCGCGAAGAACGTCTTCAAGAACGAAACGGCCCTCGGCGCCGCCGCGATCGCCGCCTACGTCCAAGCGATGGACGCAGCGCTGGCGAAGCAGTCCTCCGAGGTGCTGACGACTGAAGGTCCGGTCTTCCCGGAGCCCGCCGCCGCGGACGCCGCCCGTGCCTGACGCTTCGGAACTCGGCGCGGCGTACGTCGTTTCACTTGAGCGGCTCGAAGCTGATCCCATGGCGCTTTCTATCGAGACGACGCCCGACCAGCGCGCCGCGATCGCGCAGCGCCTGAGAATCCCGGGCGTCGATGCGCTCGAGGGCGAGGCGCGGCTGCAGAAATCCGGGCCGCTGGTACGTGTCGAAGGTCGGATCAAGGCGAGCCTTAAGCGCCAGTGCGTCGTCACACTCGAGCCCGCCCGCGAGGAGATCGAGGCGCCCTTCGAGACCCTCCTCACGACGGACCCGGTCGAGAGCGAGGAAGAAGAGCTTGATCTTGATGCGGACGTTCCCGAACCCATTGAAGGCGATGCGGTCGATGCAGGCGATCTTTTCATCCAGTATCTGGCGCTGGCGATGGCCGAGCATCCGCGCAAGGACGGCGCAGAGTTCGAACCGGTGCTGACGAAACCCGAGGCGCTGTCGCCGTTTTCGGTTCTGAAAAGCGATTGAGCCGGGGTCCCGGCGCGCATTGCGCGGCGTTCGTGAAACGGTGTTAAAGCGTCGCCGACGCGTGAAAAGGTGAGTTCATGTCCGAGGTGCGCACGCTTGCGATCGACGCCATGGGCGGCGATGCGGGCGTTGAGACGATCGTCGAGGGCGTCGCCCGCGCCGTCGCCGCCGGCGCGGCGTCCCGCTTCCTGTTCGTCGGCCGCGAAAATGAGATCCGGCCGCTCCTGGAAGCGCGTCCGGCGCTCGCGGCGGTTTCGGATGTCGTTGACGCGCCGGATGTCGTCGCCATGGACGACAAGCCCGCGGGCGTTCTTCGTCGCGGCCGCGAGACTTCCATGTGGAAAGCCGTCGCCGCGGTCGCCTCGGGCGAAGCTGGGGGCGTCGTCTCTTCGGGCAATACGGGCGCGCTGATGGCCGTCGGGCGGATGCAGCTGAAAATGATCGAGGGGGTCGACCGGCCGGCGATCTCGGCGCTATGGCCGACCCCGCGGGGGCGGATCGCCGTCCTTGATGTCGGCGCCAATGTCGAGGTGAGCGCCCATCAGCTCGTCCAGTTCGCAATCATGGGCGAAGCGTTCGTGCGCGGCCTTAAAGGCCTCAAAAAGCCCTCAGTCGGCCTTCTCAATGTCGGCTCGGAGGACGTGAAAGGAAACGATCTCATCCGCGAGGCGGCGCGCATTCTCGTCGAGAGCGACCCGGAAATGAACTTCCACGGGTTCGTCGAGGGGAACGACATCTCCGCCGGCACGGTCGATGTCGTCGTCACCGACGGCTTCACCGGCAACATCGCTTTGAAAACCGCGGAAGGCACGGCGCGCCTCGTCGGCGGCTGGGTGCGCGAGGCGCTGACGTCCTCGCTTACGGCCAAGCTCGCGGCTCTCGTTCTGAAACCTTCCCTGAAGCCCTTGCGCGACAAGCTCAACCCGTCGAGCGTCAATGGCGGCGTCTTCCTCGGGCTCGGCGGCCTCGTCGTGAAAAGCCATGGCGGGGCGGACGCGGACGGCGTGCGCGCCGCAGTGATCATGACGGAGACGCTGATGGCCTCCGATTTCCGGGGCGAGATCGCCGCGACCGTCGCCCGGGTCGCCGAACGCGACCAGGCGCGCGACGTCGCCGACGCGCCTCTCGCCGAAGCGGCGGCCTCGTGATGCGCCGCTCGGTCCTCCTCGGATGCGGCTCGGCGCTCCCGGAGCGCGTTCTCACCAACGACGAACTTTCGAAGATGGTGGATACGAGCGATGAGTGGATCCGCGAGCGCTCGGGCATTCGCGAACGTCGCATCGCCGCAGAGGGCGAGACGACCGCCGACCTCGCCGAGGCGGCCGCGCGCAAGGCCCTGAAGGACGCCGATCTCGGACCGGACGACATCGACCTCGTCATTATCGGCACCGCGACGCCCGATCTTTCTTTTCCGTCGACGGCGGCCATCGTGCAGGGCCGGCTCGGGATCAGGGGCGGCGCAGCCTACGACGTCGCGGCGGCCTGCTCAGGCTTCGTCTACGCGCTCTCCGTCGCCGACCTGCACCTCGCCGCCGGTAAAGCGGAGCGGGCGCTGGTCATCGGCGCCGAGACGTTCTCCCGCATCCTCGACTGGGAGGACCGGGGGACCTGCGTCCTCTTCGGCGACGGGGCGGGCGCTTTCATTCTGGGGGCGGAGGAGCAGGCGGGCGCGCCGGGCGACCGGGGCGTCCTCGCTGCGTATCTGCGATCCGACGGATCATTCGTGGACATCCTGAAGACCGACGGCGGCGTCTCCTCGACCCAAACCGCCGGCCATGTCCGCATGGAGGGCCGCAAGGTCTTCCGCGAGGCGGTGAACAAGATCTCTGAAGCGATGCTCGTCGCGGCCGCCGAGGCGGGCGTCGACGTGACGGAGATCGATCTTTTCGTGCCGCACCAGGCGAACCAGCGGATCATCGACGGCGTCGTGCAGAAGCTCGGCCTCTCGCCCGAGGGCGTCGTCTCCACCGTCGGCGTCCACGGCAATACGTCGGCGGCCTCCATCCCGCTCGCCTTCGACGTCGCGAAGCGGGAAGGCCGCGTGAAGCCGGGCATGCTGGTGATGCTGGAGGCCATGGGCGGCGGCCTCACCTGGGGCGCGGCGCTCATCCGCATTTAAACCGCCTCCGGACCCTTTGGAAAAATTGGGAAATTCGGGCTTTCGCATCGCCCGCGCGCGCGTATAGTCACCCCCGGGGCCAAAGCGGAGGTAGCGGCCGATGGCGGTGAAAACGGTAACGCGGGCCGATCTAGCGGAAGCAGTCTACAAATCCGTCGGTCTGTCGCGAAACGAATCCGCCCATTTCGTCGAAAACGTCCTTGAGCTGATCGCCGAGCGGCTCGAAGCCGGCGAGACGGTGAAGCTTTCTTCGTTCGGGTCTTTCTCCGTACGCGACAAGAATCTGCGCATGGGCCGTAATCCGAAGACCGGCGAGGACGTTCCCATCGATCCGCGGCGGGTGCTCGTTTTCCGCGCCAGCCACGTTCTGAAAGACAAGATCAACGCCGGTCATGCGCCGCATCCGAACGGCGAGGCCCGGTGAGGGCGCCGTCATGAGCGCGGACGGCTCCGCCAAGGGCGAGGAGGCTTTCCGCACCATTTCCGAGGCGGCGGGCGAGCTCGACGTTCCCCAGCACGTCCTGCGGTTCTGGGAGCAGAAGTTCGGCGCCATCCGCCCGATGAAGCGCGCCGGCGGTCGACGCTATTACCGCCCGCAGGACATCGACCTCCTGCATGGCGTCAAAAGCCTTCTCTACAAGGACGGCTTCACCATCAAAGGCGCCCAGCAGGTTCTGAAGGAGCGGGGCGTCAAATTCGTTCAGGAGCTCGGCCGCGCCGCCCGCGACGGGGCCGCGCCGAGCGCCCTCGAAATCGCCGAAGAACACGCGGCCGAACACGCCGTCGATCAGGTCGCCGAGACGGCTGCGTCGCCGGCGCTGCAGGCCGCCGTCGAAGAGACGCCGGCCGCTCCCACAGCGCTCGATCCGGAGGCTCGCGCCCGTCTCGCTGCGGCGCGGGCGCGCCTCACCTCCGCCCAGACCGCGGTCGATGAGGCGCTCGCCCGGCTGCGCGGTCTCGACGAGGCCTGAGCAGAGGCGTTTTTCTTGAAAGCGGTGTCGAGCGCGCGTATGGGTCCGGTCCCGCCCGATGTCGGAGCGTAGCGCAGCCTGGTAGCGCACTTTACTGGGGGTGAAGGGGTCGTCGGTTCGAATCCGGCCGCTCCGACCATCGGCGGGTCGCTCATCACCGTGTTCAATCCGCCACGGCGGCGCGTCATTGTTCGCGCACCGCGTCGACGCCGTTGCGCGGGCGGTTCCTCCGGTTACCATTTCGTAAACGCGAGCGGGGCGGCGAGGCGATGGGACGAGGCTTGGCGGTTGTGGTTCGGGCGGCCGTCGCATGGGCGCTCGCGGTCTGCAGCGCGGCCGCGCAGGGACTGCCGGAGACGAACATCTCCTACAAGATAGATGTGACCGCCGATCCGGAGACCGGCGATTATTCGGGCGCGGTGCTGGTCGATTGGACCAATCCCGGCGTGAGCGTCGTCACGACGGTTCCTCTGCACCTCTATCTCAACGCCTTCTCGAACGGCTCCTCCACCTGGCTGCGCGAGCGCGGGCTCGGTCGGTTCGATACCGGCGCCGGGGGCCAGGCCTGGGGCTTCACGGAGCCCGTCGAGCCTGAGCAGGGTCGCTCCGGCGTCTTCCAGAGGGTCGTTCAAACCGTGGAGCCCGAGCCGCTGCTGACGCCTGACGGAGAACCGGATCCGGCCTACGCGGAGGATGACTGGCGGTCCGATCCCTACACGCTGACCCAGCTGCGCCAGTTGCGCTGGAAGCCTGTTCAGCCCGACGACGAAAACCCGCACGACCGCTCCCTCATCGAGGTCGCGCTCGCGGAGCCCGTCGGACCCGGGGAGACGCTGTCGCTGACGATCTACTTCACGGGCCGCCTGCCGACGCCGCCCATCGCGCGCACGGGGTGCGTCGAGGACTTCTGCTTTTTCGGCCAGTGGTATCCGCAGATCGGCGCCTACGAGACGAAGGGCGTGCGCGGCGCGGTTGAGGACGGCTGGGCCGCCGGGCAGTTCCACGGCCCGACCGAATTCTACAACAACTTCGCCGACTTCGAGGTGACGATCACCGCGCCGGAGCGCTTCGAGGTCGCCGCGACCGGCCGCAGGATCGCCGAAACGGACGCTGACGACGGCATGCGATCGACGACCTGGTCCCAGCGCGCCGTCACCAATTTCGCGTTCGTCGTCGCGGAGCTCGAAGAGTTCGTCGACACCCACGACCCGGAAGGACCGGGCGGGGAGGTGGAGATCACCCTTGTCGCGCCGCCGGGCCTCGATCTGCCGACCGACCGCGCTTTCAAGGCGGTGAAGGGCTCCCTCGACGTTTTCGGCTCGCGCATCGGTCCGTACCCCTACGACACCGTCACTGTCGTCTATCCGCCGGTCTGGGGCGGCGCCATCGGCGGCATGGAGTACCCGACGCTCTTTACGGGGATCTTCGTCGATCCGATCTTCGAGCATCCGCTTCTGAAAGACTTCAAGGGCTTCGAGCTCGTCGACATCCACGAATTCGGCCACCAGTACTTCATGGGCCTCATCGCCACCAACGAGCGCGAGGAGGCCTTCATGGACGAAGGCTTCAACACCTATTGGGAGCTGGAGACGCTGGAGGCGCTCTATGGCGAGGAAAGCTCCTACGGCGCGCTCTTCGGCCGTCCGCTGAGCGGCGAACATCTCGTCGAGCAGCAGAACAAGGATGCGAACGCGGAGTTCCGCGAAGGGCTAGCCAAGCAGCCCTCCCACCTCTTCCTTCCGGGAACCGGCGGCTCCCAGATTTACAACCGCCCGGGCGCGACCCTTCAGACGGCGGAGAAGCTCTTCGGCGAGGGCGCGCTCGACGCAGTCTTTCAGGAGTACTACCGGCGCTTCGCCTTCGACCATCCCGGGACGGACGACTTCTTCGACACCGTCCGCGATGTCGCCGGCGACGAGATGGAGGCCTTCCTGCGCGAGGGGTTCTTCGCGCCGCGCTCGCCCGACTATTCCGTCGAGCGGGCCCGCTCGACGCGGACGTCGGTTCCTGCGGGACGCTATGTGAAGCGGTTCGACGAGATCGTTGAAGTGACGCCGGAGAACAGCGTCGACGCGCTCGAATGGTGGCTGTCGCAGGACGCCTATGAAATCGACGGCCGAGCCGTCGTCGAGGTGCGCGAGGGCGGCTTCGACACGACGCCCGGAGCCGTCGAGCACGTCGCCTTCGAGATCGATCGCGGCGCGGCCGCAGCGGACCACGAGACAGACGTGATGTACACGTCCTATGTCCGCCTCGGCGGATCGGCGTGGGAGACCCTGCCGGTCGAGGTCGTCTTCACCTTCTCCGACGGCGCGGTCGTGCGCGATGTCTGGGACGGCCGCTCGGTCTGGCGGTCCTATGAGTTCGTGCGGCCCGGCCGGCTCCTCCGTGTCGAGACGGATCCGGAGGGCAAGATCATGATCGACGCGGATCCGACGAACGACGCCGTCGTTCTCGAAATCCCGCCAGCGGCGACGGCCGAGGCGCAGGGCTGGTCGGCCTTCATCGGGGGGCTCTTCGGCGTCCTGGCGAACGGCGCGGGAGCGTTCCTGTGATGCGCGGCTTTTTCTCCTCCGCCCTTCCGGGCCCCGCGTCGCTCGTGCTCATCCTTCTGCGCGCCGTGGCTGGCCTTGTCCTGATCTTCGGGTTCTCGTCCGCCGCCAGCGAGGCGATCGCGGAAATCGCCAGGCAACCGCTCTTCGTCGACGCCCAGGCGCCGTGGCCGGCCTTTCAGGCCCTCGGCGCCGTCGTCAAAGGCGGCGGGGCGGCGGTGCAGGCGGCGCCGCTTTTTCTGGTCATCGGCTTTGCGCTTAAGCTCTTCGCCGACGGCGCCGCCTCCCGCTGGTTCGCCCGGTCCGAGGCGGGCGACGCGGAAGGATTTTTCCGCAGCCTCTTCCGCGATGGTTGGGGACGCTGGTGGTCGATGCTCCGCGTCTCGATCGTCGCAGGGGCGCTTCTCGTCGGCGGCGCCTTCATCGTCGTCGCGGGGACGGGCGCGCTGCTCGTCGCCGACGGGGAGCCGAAGACGGCCCTTCAAAACATGCAGGCGGGCGAACGGGCGGCCGTCGCTATTCTGCTCTGGGGCGCGTTCGTCGGCGCGATCGCGACGTGGATGCGGGGCGACCTCGCCGCCCGCGACGGCGAAAGCGCGTTCATCTCCTTGTTCCGCGGGATCGGCGGCCTCGCGCGCCGACCCTTCGCCGGCCTGATCTTCTATATTCTCGCCGCTCTCGGGCCGACGGTTCTCGCGGGCGCCGCGATGATCCATCTGCGGGCAGAGGAGCCGACGGCGATCACCGAAGGGCTGATGCTCTCCGTCGCCGTCGCGGCCGTCTTCGCGCAGGCCTTTTTCTGGAACTGGACGTTGCGCTATGCGGCGCGAACGCGGGTCCGCCAGCTCAGCTGACGTCCCGGGGCCGGTTCATCCATAGAACGACGTGCTTCAGCGGGAACGCCCAGGCGACGCCCGCAACGAGGTAGTAGGGCGCCTGCAGGAGAACGTTCTGCGGCACTTTCGACCCAAGCCAAGCCGCCGCGCCCACATAAAGCGTGATGAGGGGCAGGGCGAGGATCGCGCCGATCAGCTTTTTCGTTCTCGGCTCCATGTCGGCCTTTCGTCCCGGACGCGGGCTTTGCGACGCCGCGCCGCGAGCAGCTTCATCCGGTCCGATATATATGCCGGCTCATGACCGCGTCATCCGCCATCGATCCCGCCCGCCAGAAGCCTGTCGCAATCTGGCTCTTCGCCGTCGCGGGCCTTGTCGCTCTTATGGTTCTTGTCGGCGGCGCGACGCGGCTGACGGATTCCGGGCTCTCGATCACCGAATGGGCGCCCGTGACGGGCGCCGTCCCGCCGCTCGGCGCGGAGGCGTGGGCGGCGGAGTTCGAGAAATACAAGGCGATCCCGGAATACGAGCGCGTCAACGCCGGGATGAGCCTTGAGGAGTTCAAGTTCATCTACTGGTGGGAGTGGGGTCACCGCTTTCTCGGCCGGCTGATCGGCCTCGCCTTCGCCGTCCCGATGCTGATCTTTTTCCTGACGCGCCGCCTCGGCCCGGCGGACGCGCCGGTCGTCCTCGGCCTCTTCGTGCTCGGCGGGCTGCAGGGCGTCGTCGGCTGGTGGATGGTTGCGAGCGGTCTCGTCGACCGGGTCGACGTCAGCCACTATCGGCTGACCGCACATTTGAGCCTCGCCCTTGCGATCTTCGGCGCGCTCCTCTGGGTCGGCGCCAACTACGCCCGCCGCTCCGGCCTCTGGACCGCGCCGACGACGGAAACCGACGATCCAGCCTTTGCAGGACCCGCAGCCGCGGCGCTCGCCGCCGGCGTCTTCGTCCAGATCGCCCTCGGGGCGCTCGTCGCAGGCCTGCGCGCCGGGAAAACCTACAACACCTGGCCGCTGATGGACGGATCATTCGTGCCCGCCGGATATTTTGCGGAGCCCGGCCGGCCCCTCAGCTTTCTGGAAAGCATGGGCGGCGTTCAGTTCAACCATCGTCTGGGGGCGTATATTCTCTGCGCCGGCGCGCTCGCCTTTGCGGTCGCCGTCTTCCGCTCCGGCACGGGGCCCCGGCTTCGCAGGCAGGCGGCGCTGCTCGGCGGTCTTGTCGTCGTGCAGTCGGCGCTCGGGATCTGGACCGTGCTCGCCGCAGCGCCGCTGGCGCTCGGCCTTGCGCATCAGGCGGGCGCGCTCGCCCTATTCGCGGTCGCGCTCTCGATTGTCTTCGATCACCGGCAGGGCGATCGCGGGTTCGGGCTCTTCAACGGCCGGCCAGCGCGGGTCCAGGGTGTCGAATAGGGCGAAACCGACCTGGTTCGCGACGGCGGTCCACGGCGCGAGCCGCACGGCCGGGGACGCGTCCCGCTCCGCAACGACGGCGACGCCCGAACGGTAGACCCCGCCATAGTTGCCGAACGCCGTCGCCATCGCGCCCGGCGTCTCGACGCCGGCGATCCCGTCATAGCGGACGAGTTTGAACGCTCCGAGCCGTTCGCCGGTTCCGAGGGCGTGGAGAACGATTGCGCCCGCATCGCCGCGGAGGAGGGCGATCTGTCCGCGATCGGCGGCGGGCGTCCCGGCGTTCGACTGCAGGACGAGGTCGATATCCTCCGCCGGTCCCGCGCCGTCGATCAGGCGCTCGAAACGGGGGGCGCTCTCCGACAGCCTCGCGCGCCAGACCGCGCCGTCGCGGTCGAGGGCGTAGAGAACGTTCGCCCGCTGATCGACCGCGCATCTGAGGAGCGGCGTCTCCGCCCTGAGAGCGCCGGCGCCCTCGGCGGAGACCTCCGTTCCCGCAACGGAGAACCGGCGCGCCGCGACCGCAGGGGAGCCGTCGACGACATAGAGCGTGAAGGACGCCGTTTCGTGATCCGTCCCGAGACAGAAGCCCGTCGCGCCGCCCGATGGGAACCGCCCGTCGAGGTTTTCAAACGCGATCGGCAGGGGCGTGATCCGGTGAAAGACGAAAGACTGGTCCACCCGATCGACGGCGACGAGGATCGCGTCCGCCGTCCGTCCGCGGCCGAGATAGACGATGTCGAGCCCCACCGAATAGCCGCCGATCCGCCGGTCGAGGCGCGATCCTTCAAAGTCGCGCAGCTGCAGCGCTTCGCCTGCGACGGCGACCGCGATCGCGCCCCGATATGGGAGCGTCGGATGCGCCCAGACAGCCAGACCCGCGATCGGATCGGTGAAGACGCCGATCTCGTCGAAGGAGCCGACGTCCGCCGCCGGCTCGGCGAGGACGGCGGCGTCTGTCTCGGCGGCCGGCTCCTCCGTCTCCGGCGTCTTGCGCGGTTCGCAGGCGGCGAGAGCGAGGGCGGTCGCGGCGGCCAGAACCGCGAGGCGGCGTGCGGACATGGGATGAAAGCTCCAGACGTTTGCGTCCCCTGTGGGCAAGCCCGCCGGCGCCGTCAAGCGCGCCGCCAAGGTCGTCCGCCAAAAATACGGTAATATGATACCGTTACACAAAAACGCTGATTTCGCTCAGCAATTTCCGCGCTTTTGCGATTGACGGGAGACACGCCCTCCCGTAGATCGCCGCTTCCTGAATTCATCCCGCCTCAGAGCGGGGGGTCGCCAGCGCGAAGGAGCGCTCTGATGAAAACCTATTCCGCAAAACCGGCGGAGATCGAGAAGAGCTGGGTCGTGATCGACGCCGAAGGGCTCGTCGTCGGCCGTCTCGCCTCGATCATCGCGACGCGCCTGCGCGGCAAGCATCTGCCGCATTACACCCCGCACGTCGACTGCGGCGACAACGTCATCGTCGTGAACGCCGAGAAGGTCGTCTTCACCGGCCGCAAGCGCGAGCAGAAGACGTATTACTGGCACACCGGCCACCCGGGCGGCATCAAAGAGCGGACGGCTGAGAAACTTCTGGACGGGCGTTTCCCGGAGCGCGTCGTCGCGAAGGCCGTCGAGCGGATGATGCCGAAGGACAGCCCGCTCGCCCGCAGCCAGCTTTCGAACCTGCGCGTCTACGCCGGCGCCGAGCACCCCCATGAAGCCCAGCAGCCGACGCCCGTCGACGTCGCGGCGCTGAACGCGAAGAACACGAGGACCGCCTGACCATGAGCGAGACGCGCACCCTTGAAGACCTGAAAGACGTCGTCGCGGAAGCGGCGACGGATGCAGGCGCCGACGCGCCGGAGACGGAGGAGTACGTCCTCCCGGAGCCGAAGATCGACGCCCAGGGCCGCTCTTACGCGACAGGCAAGCGCAAGACCGCCGTCGCGCGGGTCTGGATCAAGCCGGGCTCCGGCCGCATCGTCGTCAACAAAAAGGACCATGCGGAGTATTTCGGCCGCCCGGTGCTGCAAATGATCATCAAGCAGCCCCTGCAGGTCGCCGAACGCGCGGACCAGTTCGACATTTACTGCACCGTCACGGGCTCCGGCCCCTCGGGCCAGGCGGGCGCCGTGCGCCACGGCATTTCGCGCGCGCTGACGTTTTACGAGCCGGGCCTGCGGCCGGTGCTGAAAAAGGCGGGCTTTCTCACTCGTGACAGCCGCGTCGTCGAACGGAAGAAGTACGGCAAGGCGAAAGCCCGCCGGAGCTTCCAGTTCTCCAAACGCTGATCGGCGTCGCATCCGAACGAAAAAAGCGCCCTAAGGGGCGCTTTTTTTATTCTCCCCTCTCCCTCGGGGAAAGAAGCTTTTCGTTCTTCAGTCGTCCGACGGTTCTTCGACGTCCACGGAGACGCGGCGCGGCGGTTCGGCGAGGGCGCGCTGGACGCTTTCCTCCTCGCCCCGGCGCAGACGACGGAAGAGCTTGTCCGCAGCCGTGGAGCGACGCTGCGGCGTCGCGCCGAGGCGGAGGAACAGCTCGCTCGTCGTATGGTCCGGCTTGCTCATGGGCGCTTTCGGTCGGAAAGGATCACGCGCGACGATTCGGCCCTGTGGTTAATGAAGCGTTAAAACGCGAAGACGTCGCCCGCCATGGTGCGCATGATTCCGCAACGCCTGTCGCGCGGGGGCCGCAGGCGGGCTGCGCGCGTCAGCTCATCACCTTCACATAGGAGCCGGGCGCGTCCTCCAGCGCCGGCAGGCCGCCTTCGCCCGGAACCCGCGCTTCGACTTGCTCCGACGACAGCCCGTTCAGCCACGCGATCCAGTGCGGCCACCAGGAGCCGGCGTGCTTCTCCGCGCCGGCGATCCACTCATCGAGCGTGTCGGGGAGCGCCCGGTTGATCGAGTGGTGATATTTCTCTGCGTCTGGATGATTGATGACGCCGGCGATGTGGCCGGAGCCTGAGAGCATGTACTCCGTCGACCCGCCCCAGAGCTTCGCGCCGCGGTAAACGGACGGGTAGGGCGCGATGTGGTCGGTCTCCGCCGCCTGCATGAAGACGGGGATTGTGACCTTCGAGAGGTCAAGCGGCACGCCGTCGATCTCCAGCGCGCCCTTCGCCAGCAGGTTGTCCAGATAGTAGTTGCGCAGATAATCGAGGTGCGTGCGCTTCGCCATGCGCGTCGCGTCGGCGTTCCAGAAGAGAAGGTCGAAACGCTTCGGATCCGAGCCCTTCATGTAGTTATTGATGACGAAGGACCAGATGAGGTCGTTCGAGCGCAGCATGTTGAAGGTGGACGCCATGGCGTGGCCTTCGAGAACGCCGCCGGCGGCGTCCATCTGCTGCTCGATGTTCTTCAGCTGCTTTTCGTCGATGAAGAGCTGCAGCTCTCCCGGATCGGAAAACTCCGTCTGCGCGGCGAAGAACGTCGCCGACTTGATCCGGTCGTCGCCGGTGGCCGCCATATGGGCGAGGGCGGTCGAAAGCATCGTCCCGCCGATGCAATAGCCGATGGCGTCGACCTCGCTCTCGCCGGTCGCCTTCTCGACCGCGTCGAGGGCCTCGTAGACGCCTTCCTTCACATAATCGGAGAAGCCGACATCCTTCATCGCTTTCGTCGGATTGACCCAGGAGACGAGCATCACGGTGCGCCCCTGATCCGTCATCCAGCGCACGAAGGAGTTCTCCGGCCGCAGGTCCATGATATAGAATTTGTTGATCCACGGAGGGAAAACGAGGAGCGGGCGCTTCGCCACCGTCTTCGTCGTGGGTTCGTACTGGATGAGTTCGAAGAGGCGGTTGCGGAAGACGACCTTGCCGGGCGTCGTCGCGATGTTCTCGCCAACCTTGAAATACTCCATGTCGGACTGGCGGATCGACAGCGTCCCGTTTCCGCGCTGCAGGTCTTCGAGATAATTGCGGAGACCGCGGATAAGGTTCTCGCCTTTTGATTCCAGCGTCGCCTCGACCACTTCGGGGTTGGTGAACATGAAGTTCGACGGCGCGAGGGCGTTCACGAACTGTTTCGTGTAGAACTGGGCGCGCCTTTTCTTGTGGGGATCGATGTCGTCGATCCCAGCGATCACCTCCTCCATCCAGCGCCCGAAAATAAGATAGGACTGCTTCACGACGTCGAGCGCCTTGTTCTCGGACCAGTCCTTATGGCGGAAGCGCTTGTCGCTCGCGTCCGGTTCGGCGACGGCCGGCGCGCCGGCGGGCGAGAAGGCGACGCTTTCCCAGAGCCGTGCATAATCCGACCACAGCTTGAATTGCGCCTCGACCAGTTTGTAGGGGTTCGCGGCGATTGAAGCGATCACGTCGGCGAAGGCGCCGGAGATGTCCAGCGGATCGACGGGCTGGCCCGTCCGCCTGCGGATTTCCGCGCCGTTCTGGTCGGCGAATTCCTGGATGATTTCCCCGGCCCGGCCTGCGACATCTGAGAGGTACTCGCCGAGGCGCTCGAAATCCGGCGCGCCGTGAGCGCTTTCTGCTCTCGCCGCAGTGCGCGATCCTTGCGATTTCGGCGTTTCGGCGGGCGCGGGCCCGGCGGCCGCTTGCGTCGCTTTCGGCTTTGCGCGAGAGGCCGAAGCGGGCTTCTTGGAGGCGGGCTTCTTCGCCGCCGTTTTCCTGGTCGCGGCTTTCTTCGCCGCCGCCTTCTTTTTTGCGGCCGGCTGCGCGCCCGTCGCGTCGTCGGCGGCGGGTTTCGACGCGGCGGTCGCCGGGGTGCGGGCGGGGCGGCTGTCTTGCGTCATGGGGCTCCCTGGGAGTTTATTTTGATGATGAACGCAATACGCATGTTCGCCAGCATAACGGGTCCGGGCCGCGGGCCCAAACGCGTCGCGCTCATCGCCCTCGCAGGCGCCGCATGCGCCGTATCCGGATGCGAGACGGCCCGCAAGCTCGCGCCCGGCGGCTTCCTGAAAGTTGAAACCGTCGAACGCGACGTTCCGGACAATGAGGAAATCGCGACGCTGGTGCGCGCGGGCCGGCTCGACAGGAGCCAGCGGAAGTTTCCGCGGCTGAGCGAGATTTCCGAGACGCCGCCGGCCTTGCGCAACGACGCGGCGCTGACCGGCGAAGCGGCCGAATACGCCGCGGCGCGGGATCGCCTCGCGGCCGACGTCTCGCGCGACGCCTTCGCGACCGACGATCTGCCGACCGTCTCGGCGGGCGCCCGCGGGCCGATCGCCCCCGCTCTCGACAGGGAGGGACTGCGGACGCTTCAGGCGGCGGGCGCGGCGCTCTCCCGGCAAGCGGCGGCGGACCTTCAGGCGATCGCGACGCTCTTCTCCGGCGCCTTTGAGAACGCGCCTGACCGCGACGCGCTCGAACAGGCCCTTCGCGAGGAGGAGGGCGAGGAGTGAGCGAGGAGGAGTTCCACCGCATCCGCCGGCTCCCGCCTTACGTCTTCGAGGAGGTGAACCGGCTGAAACGCGCCGCCCGCGCCGCGGGCCGCGACGTGATCGATCTTGGCATGGGCAACCCAGACATGCCGACGCCGCCTCATATCGTCGCGAAGCTGATCGAGACGGTGCAGAAACCGCGCACCCACGGCTACTCCCAGTCCCGCGGCATTCCGGGGCTCCGCAAAGCGATGGCGCGGTATTATGAGCGCCGCTTCGGGGTGAAGCTCGATCCGGATACGGAGATCGTCGCGACCCTCGGCTCCAAGGAAGCCTTCGCCAACCTCGCCCAGGCCGTGACGGCGCCCGGCGACATGGTGATCGCGCCGAACCCCGCGTACCCGATCCACGCCTACGGTTTCATCATCGCCGGCGGCGCGATCCTCCCCGTCGCCGCGCCGAGCCCCGAAGCCTACTTGTCGAAAGTCGGCGCGGTGCTCGCGGGCGGCGTCCGTCCGAAGGTCCTCGTCCTCAACTATCCGTCGAACCCGACGGCGCAGACGGTGGGCGTTGATTTCTATAAAGACGCCGTGGCGCTCGCCAGGAAGCACGATCTTATGATCTTCTCAGATCTTGCGTATGCGGAGATTTATTTCGGCGACCCGCCGCCCTCGATCCTCGAAGCGGAAGGCGCAAAGGAGATCGCCGTCGAGGTGAACTCCCTCTCCAAGAGCTACGCCATGGCCGGATGGCGGGTCGGCATGGCGGTCGGGAACCCGCGGATGATCGCCGCCCTCGCGCGGGTGAAATCCTATCTCGATTACGGCGCCTTCACGCCCATTCAGGTCGCGGCCGTTGCGGCGCTCGACAGCCCGGACGAGGTCGTCGAGGACATGCGGGCGATCTACCGCGAACGCCGCGCCGCGCTCCTTGAAAGCTTCGCGCGGGCGGGCTGGGAGATCCCGGCGCCCGATGCGTCGATGTTCTGCTGGGCGCCCCTGCCGCCTGGCTTTGAAAACCTCGGATCGCTCGAATTTTCCAAACGCCTTCTGGAGGCGGCGGACGTCGCCGTCGCGCCGGGCGTCGGCTTCGGGGAAGGGGGCGACGGGTTCGTGCGCATCGGCCTCGTGGAGAACGTCGCGCGACTCCGACAGGCGGCGCGCAATATTCGTAAACTGATGGATGAGAGGAGGGCCGCGTGAGCACGGAGCCCTTGCGTCTGGGCGTCGCCGGCCTCGGCGTCGTCGGCGGCGGACTGTTGAAGCTGGTTCTCAATCGAGGCGGGGAGTTCGCCCGGGTCGGCGCGCCGCTCGCGGTGACGGGCGTCTGCGCCCGGAACCGCTCGCGCGATCGCGGCGTCGATCTCTCCGGCATCGCGTGGCGTGACGATCCTTGCGCGCTCGCCCGCTCTGAGGACGTCGATGTGTTCGTCGAACTCATCGGCGGGGCCGACGGTTCCGCCCGCGCCGCCGTCGAAGCCGCAATCGCCGCCGGCAAACACGTCGTCACCGCGAACAAGGCCCTTGTCGCCGAGCATGGGCGCGCCCTCGCCGAGGCGGCGGAGAAAGCGGGCGTCGCCTTCCGCTATGAGGCGGCCGTCGCCGGCGGCGTGCCGGTCGTGCGCGCCGTGCGCGACGCGCTCGCCGGGGCGCGGGTGAAGCGGGTCGCGGGCGTCCTCAACGGCACCTGCAACTACATCCTCACGGAGATGCAGGCGACGGGCCGTCCTTACGAGGATGTTCTCGCCGACGCCCAGCGCCTCGGCTATGCGGAGGCGGACCCCGCCTTTGATGTCGGCGGCGTCGATGCGGCCCACAAGATCGCGATCCTCGCCGCGCTTGCCTTCCACGGGGTTCCGGACTTCGCCGACATCCCCGTCTCCGGCATCGAGGGCGTCTCGCCGGTCGACATCGCGTATGCGGAGGAGATGGGGTATCGCGTGAAGCTGCTCGCGGTCGCCGAAGCCGAAGGCGAAGAACTCGACATCCGGGTGAGCGCCGCGCTGGCGCCGGACGACCACCCGATCGGGCGCTCCGAAGGCCCCGACAACGTCATCGTCGTCGACAGCGATCCGGTCGGTCAGCTTTCCTTTCAGGGGCCGGGGGCCGGCGAGGGTGCGACCGCCGCCGCCGTCGCCTCCGACATCGTCGCCATCGCCCGGGGGGAGACGGGCCCCGTGTTCGCCGCCGCCGCCAGCGATCTGAAGTCCGTCCGGGTGCGCGATGTCGGCGGCGATCTCGCTCGCTTCTATCTGCGACTGGCCCTGCGGGACGCGCCGGGCGCCATGGCGGAAGCCGCCGCAACCCTCGCCAAGCACCACGTCTCCATCGCCGCTATGCAGCAGCCGGAGACCGAAGAGGACGCGGGGCCGGACGAGCCTGCGACCGTCGTCTTCATCACCCACCGCGTCAGGGTGCGCGACATTGAGGCGGCCGTCGCCGCGCTTGAGACGGATGCGATCGCGCTCAGGGCGTCGTCGCTGATCCGGATCGAGGACTTCGACTGACTGGGAAAGGCCGCCTCAGGCTGCGAGCGCCGGCCGCGCGACGCGGGCGATCTCCGCGGCCAGGGCGCGGGCGTCAACCGGCTTTGCGATATACCCGCTCATGCCGGCGGCGAGGAGACGGGCCTTGTCCGTCGTCTCGGCGTCCGCAGTGAGGGCGATGACCGGAATGTCGCGGTCGCCGGCGGCGCCGCTCCGGATCCGGGAGATGGTTTCGTAGCCGTCCATTTCGGGCATGTGGACGTCGAGCAGGACGAGATCAAAAGCGCCTGATCGCAGCTTGTCGAGACACTCGCGGCCGTTGACGGCGTCCTCGATCGCAAAACCGCGCGGTTCCAGGAGCAGCCGGACGACATGCCGGTTCACCGCCGTGTCGTCTACGGAGAGTATACGAAGACCGCGCGCCGCGTCGTCCTGCTGCTCTGTTTCCTGATCTGAGGTCGCCGGCCGCTTTTCCGGATAGGCGAGGCGGGCGCGGAACGTCATTGTGAAGACCGAGCCTTCGCCCGACGCGCTCTCCACCGCCACGTCGCCGCCCATCAGGCGCACGAGCTTGCGGGTGATCGAGAGACCGAGGCCCGTGCCGCCGTATTCGCGCGTGGTGGAGCTGTCGCCCTGGGTGAACGTCTCGAACAGCTTGGCCTGCGTTTCTGGAGACATGCCGATGCCGGTGTCCCGAACCGCGATCGCTACGTCCACCGCCTCGCCGCGCGGCGCAGCGTCGATACGGACCGCAACGCCGCCCTCATGGGTGAACTTCACCGCATTTGAGATGAGGTTCGATATGCACTGACGTATGCGGACGTCGTCGAATTCCAGCCACTCTGGCAGAGAGTCGTCGATAACGAGGGAAAGCGTTATCCCCTTGTCCTCGGCGCGGGGGCGCCAGAGCGACACCGTGCTTTCAAGCACCGCCCGGAGCGATCCGACGGTCGGCGCGACCTCGATCCGCCCGGCCTCGATTTTCGACAGATCCAGGACGTCGTTGAGGATCGTGACGAGGACGTCTCCGGAGTCCCGGATTGCTTGAACGAGGTCACGGTGAACCGGCTCGAGATCCGGATCCGCCGCCAGCGCCTGCGCTGCGCCGAGGACGCCGTTCATCGGCGTACGGATTTCATGGCTCATCGACGCCAGGAAGCTCGATTTCGCACGGCTCGCCTCAAGCGCCTTGTCGCGCGAGCCGGCGAGGTGTCTGCGAAGCTGCAGGTTGATTTCAGAGAGCGTCATACCGAGTAGCGCGACGCTCACCAGACTGACGGTCATCAGCACCGCGCGCAGGAGGTAATCGCTGTCGACGACGTCGGGTCGTGGACCGTAGGCGAAGAGCAGCCAGACGACGAGAACGCTCAAGGAGGAAACGGCGGCGGCGGCGCGGGAGCCGAGGAGGAGGGCGGCTGTCAGCGGCACCGAGATGAGGATCGGGGTCGCGTACCCGGCAAGGCCCCCCGAGGTCGCGATGTAGACAATGTCGGCGAGGCCGTTCGCCGCCAACAAAAACACGGCGGGCAGCACGATCGACCGCGTCGCCCGCATGATGAAGAGGTTGGAAAAGTAGATCACAATCACGAAGGGACCGATGAGGCGCTTCGCCTGAAGCCCTTCGGTGATCAGCCCGAAAGCACTGAGCGCGACTGTGATGACGGAGAAAATCACGACGATCGCAGCCACAGACCGGCACCGCAGGACGAAGTCCGGCGGATCGTCGGTCTTGACGTTCAACCATCGATCGACGGTCGGCCAAAAGGAGCCCATCGACAGCCTTCCTCGGGACGCGTTCGTGAGCCTAGTCGACCAAACCTTTAGGCGTTCCTACCGCGGGCCGACCTGTTGGGCGCGCGGTTTTCAGACCTCGTCTTTGCAACGCCACGCGCTGTCGCCATAAGGCTCCAAACGCCGAGAAGCCCGAGGAGCCTCGCAATGCCGCAACCCGCCGACGAAACCGTTCTCGCCCGCGCCCTGACGATCGAACTTGGGCGGGTCACCGAAGCGGCCGCCGTCGCAGCGTCCCGGATGATCGGCCGGGGCGACAAGGAGGGCGCCGACCAGGAGGCGGTGACGGCGCTGCGAGACGCCCTCAACATGCTCGACATCGACGGCACCGTGGTCATCGGCGAGGGCGAGCGGGACGAAGCGCCGATGCTCTATATCGGCGAGAAGGTCGGGAAGGGCGGGGTGAAAGTCGACATCGCCCTCGACCCGCTGGAGGGGACGACCCTCACCGCAAAGGCGATGGCGAACGCCCTCGCCGTGGTCGCCATGGCCCAGGGCGGCACGCTTCTCCACGCGCCCGACGTCTATATGGACAAGATCGCCTGCGGGCCGGGATTTCCGGAAGGAACCGTCGATCTCGACGCGCCGACTGAAGAGAACATCCAGGCGATCGCAAAAGCCAAAGGCGCGCCCACGGACGAGGTGACGCTCTGCGTCCTCGACCGCGAGCGCCACGAGCCGATCATCAAGGCGGCGCGTAAGATGAATGCGCGGGTGTTCCTCATCTCCGACGGCGACGTCGCCGGCGTCTTTCACACGACGGAGAAGTCGACCGGCATCGACATGTATGTGGGTCGCGGCGGCGCGCCGGAGGGGGTCCTCGCCGCAGCGGCGCTTCGATGCGTGGGCGGACAGATGCAGACCCGGCTCCATTTCCGCAACGACGACGAGCGCGGGCGCGCCGAGAAAGCGGGCATCACCGATCTCGACAAGAAGTACACGCTGATGGACATGGCCTCCGGCGACGTCATGTTCGCCGCCACCGGCGTCACCAACGGCACGATGCTGGACGGCGTGCGCTTCGACGGACCGTATGTTCATACGCACACGGTCGTCATGCGCTCAAAGACGGGGACCGTGCGCTATATCAAGGCGCGGGCGCTTCGCCGATAGCCCAAACGCCGCGTCGGTCAGCGCGCTGAGCTCGCCAGCCCTTGCAGCACCCGACCGAGCCGCACCCGCCAGCCGCCGGGGCGCGAGGCGAAGTGCCGCCATAACGCGCCGACGTAGCCGGAGAAATGGGCCGGATCGAGAACCGGATCGGGATCCAGGGCCCAGTCGTCGTATCCGGCGCGCGCGACGACGGCTCCAAGTTCGGCTTGTAAACGTTCAAGATCGTCGATCGTGAAGAGCCGCCGCCAGTCGCCGGCGCCGGCGCCGCG
This sequence comes from Pseudomonadota bacterium, assembly GCA_038522735.1. GTDB lineage: Bacteria > Pseudomonadota > Alphaproteobacteria > Caulobacterales > Parvularculaceae > JBCBJX01. The sequence continues at coordinate 9,390 of JBCBJX010000029.1, read as the reverse complement.
CTTCGTATACCATTGCCCGCCGAGATCGGTCGCCGGGGCGACGGTTCGTCCGGTCGCCGCCGACACCTCGCCGAAGTCTCCGCTCGCGAAAGTCTCATACCGGACCCTTGCCATTTCGGCGGCGTCCAGGAAATCGAGATAACGCTCGAAGCCGCGGGCGAAGTTCTTCAACCCGGGCGCGCCCTTCGCATCCGGGAATATGCGGCCGTAGGCGGCCATCAGTTCGCTGAACGACGTCGCTCGCGGCGCGTCCTCTTTCTTCCGAAGAACGTCCGCCCAGGCCTCGACCTGCCGCCGCCCGGCGCGGCCCGACCAGATTTCCGCACGGACCATGAAAAGCGCGCGCGAAACATATTCGTCGCGCGGGTCCCGCACGATAGCGAGCCGTGCGCCGAATGCCGGATTTTCAATCACTGTGCGGAGGGCCGGCTCGTCCCAATGCTCGAAAATGATCTTCACCGCTCGCGGCGCGGCGCCCGCGCCCGCCATCGCCTCGTCCGGCGTCTTTGGCTCGCTCAGATACCGGGTGTCGGCGCCGAGGGCCCCGGCGACGGAGCGGGCGAGAAACGTCGTCCCGGTCTTCGCCCGGCCGATGATGAGTGCGTCCTCGCCCATGGTCCTCTCGTGCTCGTCGCGAATCGGCGCGATGGTGGGGGATGACCGCCGCCGCGCCATTGATCGCCGACGACGCCTTATTCGGCGTCGCCCGTTCCGTCACGGGAAAACGCTGGACCCTCGCATCCGCCGACCCCGCCGCCGCCGCGCGGATCGCCGCGGCGACGGGCGTCGAGGACGTGGTCGCGCGCATCCTCGCCGGGCGGGGCGTTCGCGCCGCCGAGGCCGCGGCGTTTCTGGAGCCGCGCCTTCGGGACGCGCTGCCTGATCCTTGCGTCATGCGGGATATGGAGGCGGCTGCTGACCGCATCGCGCGCGCTGTCGCCTCCGGCGAGACCATTGCGGTGTTCGGTGATTATGACGTGGACGGCGTCTCGGCGTCCGCGCTTCTTCATCGCTGGCTCTCCGCGGTCGGCGCCCCGCCCCGGGTGCATCTTCCTGACCGAATGACAGAGGGCTACGGGCCGAGCGTCGCGACCTTCCGCAGACTGGCGGAGGAGGGGGCCTCCCTCATCATCACCGTCGACTGCGGCGCGTCGGCCTTCGCGCCGATTGAGGCGGCAAACGCAGCGAGCGCTGACGTCGTCGTCCTCGACCACCACCAGATGGGCGCCGAGCGACCGCCGGCGGCGGCTCTCGTCAATCCGAACCAGCCGGGCTGCGGGGCGGGCCTCGGCGATCTCTCCGCGGCGGGCGTCGCATTCATGGCCGCGGTCGCGACAACACGGGCGCTGCGCGCGGTGGGCTTCTTTGCAAACCGCGACGAGCCTGATCTCCTTTCTTTGCTGGATCTCGCCGCCCTCGGCCTCGTCTGCGACGTGATGCCGATGACCGGCCTTGCACGGACGCTTGTCGCCCAGGGCCTGAAAGTGATGGCGGCCCGTCGCAGCCCGGGCGTCGCCGCGCTCGTCGATGCAGGCGCAGGCGATCGCGCGCCGACCGCCCATGATGTCGGTTTCGGTCTCGGGCCGCGGATCAACGCGGCGGGCCGGATCGCCCACCCGAAGCTCGCTTTCGATCTTCTGATTGCGGAGGACCCTGCGGCCGCGGCGCGAGCGCTCGCCCGGCTTGACGCGCTCAATACGGAGCGACGGGCGCTCGAAGCGGCGGCGACAGACGCCGCGACCGGGCAGATCGAGGCGCGCGGGGAAAGGTCCGTCGCTTTCGCGAGCGCCGAGGGCTGGCATCCGGGCGTCGTCGGCATCGTCGCCGGCCGCCTGCGCGAGCGCTTCGCGCGACCGGCGCTCGCCGTCTCGATCCTCGACGGCGTCGGCCGCGGTTCCGGGCGATCGGTTCCGGGCGTCGATCTCGGCGCAGCGGTGCGGGCGGCGGCGGAGGCGGGGCTCCTCGAAGCGGGCGGCGGCCACGCTCAGGCGGCGGGCTTCACCGTCGCGCCCGAACGCATCGACGCCTTCGCGGCCTTCATGGAGCGTGAAGTGGAGCGCCAGACCCCGGGGGGGCCGCCGGTCGAGCAGCTCTCCATAGACGCGACGGCGCGCCTCGGCGCCGTCAACGCGGGAACGGCCGAAGCGATCGCACCCATCGGTCCGTTCGGCCCCGGCAATCAGGAGCCGGTCTTCGCCTTCGAGACCGTCCGGCTGGAGCGTCTCGACGTCCGCGGCGGCCGACACCTCGCCCTCCGGCTCGCCGGCGCGAACGGCGACGCGTCGGCGCGCGCGGTCGCCTTCCGGGCCGTCGGCGAACCGCTCGGCGACTTCCTGGAGGCCCGGGTCGAGCGACCGATCCATGTCGCCGGCGTCGTCCGTGCGGACACCTGGCGCGGCGGGTCGGCGGGCGAAATCCATCTGGTCGACGCCGCGCCGGCGCACTGAAACACTGTGAATTCCGGTCGCACGGATTTCGGGCCGAACGGCTTGCACGCTGAAGCGCGCGCCGCTATTTACCGCGTCTCCCGGCGCGGGCCCTTCGTCTATCGGTTAGGACGCCAGGTTTTCAACCTGGAAAGAGGGGTTCGATTCCCCTAGGGCCTGCCACTTCCGGGCGCTTCCATAACTCAGAGATTTATGTCGCGCCGCGCGAAGCTTCGCTTTTGCGCTCGGAATGCTTGCGCTGTGCGGCCCCCTTTGCAACGCTTTCATCGTGTCAAAACATCGGGGGGACCATGAAACGTATTCTGATCACAGTGCTCGCGTCGGCGAGCGCCTTCGCTTTCGCCACATCAGCGAACGCCGCGACGATCTTCGCCGACGTCGTGCTCGACTTTTTTGATTCCGGGAACGGCCCGCTCGCCGGCCCCTATGGCGGCACCTTCCCGAGCGATCCGCCGGATTTCCCGGTTCCGGTCTCGACGAGCTTCGCTGTCGATGCGGACGGCACGACGTTTCTATCGTTGCCGACGGATTCGTTCGTCACCGTCGGGTTCACCTCGGGCTTCGTGTTCGACGGCGCCGGCAACGACCTCTTCATCGCGGAGATCGGCAATCAGGCGGAGATGGCCGATGTCTTCGTTTCGTCCGACTTCGGCGCGACCTTCACCCTCCTCGGCATGGCCGACGGCGGCACGGTCACGGAGCTCGATCTCGGCTCCATCGGGTTCACGGGCATAGTGAACGCCGTGAAGATCGTCGGCCTCGACAACAATGGCGGCTCGCCGGGTTTCGACGTCGCGTTCGTCCAGGGCCTCGAGGGCAGCGTCGTCGAAACACCGGAGCCGGGTGCGCTCGGCCTCTTCGGTCTTGGTCTCATCGGCCTCGGCGCCGCCGCGCGTCGCCGCCGGGCCTGACGCGTTCAAGAAACGGCGGGCCGCCTGTTGCCGTTAGGCGATTGTGCGGCCCTGATCTCCTGTGGTTTTATCGTGGTTGTCGGCAGCAGACGGGGCTCTCCATGATCCGCACCTTGATCGCAACGGTCGCACTACTGATCGCCGCGCCGGGCGCGGCGTGGGCGGAGATGTCCGCAGTCCGGATCGGCGAAATTCTGGAGGACTCGGGCTACGCCGTCAGCGAGTTCGGCTCCGGCATGGTCGCTGTCACCGTCGGCGATCAGATCGTCCTTGTCGGGACGGAAGGTCCGGATGCGGACATCAGTTACATCGCCTATATCGCCGGGCTGACCGACGAGAATGTCAGCCTCGAATTCCTCAACGAATTCAACAACTCGATCAAATTCGGCCGTGTCTATTTCGACGATGACGGCGATGTGGTCGTCCAGTACGACCGCAATTCCGCCGGCGGCGTCACGGAAGAGAACGTTCTCGACGACTTCGAGCTCTTCCTCGATCTCGTTTCAGTTTTTCTGAGCGAGGTCGCCGACCGCGACATCGCCTGATGGAGAGAATTGGCCATTCTCGCGCCATGGTTCCGCGCTATTGACGTACGTCGGAGCAATTTTCAACCAAACGGTCGCACGAGGCTCGCCAATTCGCGTCATTGGTGCGTCACGACGCTTGGTCCGATGTGAAATTTCGGTAAAGTAAACGCGTGGTAAACGGGATCAGCGTGATGGAGGCAGGGACGGGGTCTCAGTCCCTCGACCAGGACGACGACGCCGCGATTATCGAAGTGCGCGGCATCGTCAAATGGTTCGACGCCGTGAAGGGCTACGGCTTCATCATTCCGACGACCGGTCCGACGGCCGGCGACGGCGACGTGCTCATACACTCGTCCTGCCTGAAAGAGGCGGGCCGCTCAGGGGCCAAGGAGGGCGCGACGGTCGTCTGCGAGGCGGTGCGCCGCCCGAAAGGCCTGCAGGCGCTGCGCCTCATCGACATCGACGAAAGCACGGCCCATCCGGTGATGACGGACGAACGGCGCGTCGAGCCCGCGGGCGTCGTCGCGCCGGCGGGGGAAGCGTTCGAGCCGGCGTCGGTCAAATGGTTCAACCGCGCCAAGGGCTACGGCTTCGTCTCTCTGGAGAGCAACGGCCGCGACGTCTTCGTCCACATGGAGGTGCTGCGGCGATGCTCCATCGCGGAACTGGAGCCGGACCAGCACGTCGACGTGCGCTACGGGCAGGGCCCGAAGGGCCTCCTCGCCGTCGAGATCCGTTTCCGCGCCGGCAGCTGAAGCCGCTTGAGACAGGGATGATCCGATGACGCTTCTGCGTATTCTCGCGGCCGCCGCCATGCTGTTCGCTTCCGCCTGCGCCGGCGGAGAGGAGGGCGGCGTCGCGCCGGAGGAGGCGCCGGTCGTCATCGAAACCGCGTCGGGCCCGGCGCGTTTCGTCGTCGAGATCGCCGACGAGCCCGAGGAGATGTCGCGCGGACTGATGTTCCGTCGCGAGCTCGCCGACGACGCCGGCATGCTGTTCGTCTATGAACAGCCGCGCCGGGCGAGCATGTGGATGAAGAACACCTACATCCCGCTCGACATCATCTACATCCGAACGGACGGCACCATCGCCCGGATCGCCGAGATGGCGGAGCCCCATTCCCTCGATACGATCCCGTCCGGGGAGATCGTCGCCGCGGCTCTCGAGATCCGCGGCGGCCGCGCCGGCGAGCTCGGCATCGAGCCGGGCGATCTCGTCCGCCATCCGCTTATCGACCGGAACTAACGGACGGAAACCCTCAGCCGATCGCGTCTTTCAGGTAGGCGCGAAAATCGGCGGCGAACTCCTCGCGCGCGAGGCCCATGGCGACGTTCGCCTTCAACCAGCCGAGTTTGTCGCCGCAATCATGGCGCGCGCCCTCGAACCGGAAGCCGTGGAAGGTCTGCGCTTTCATCAGCGTCGCCATGGAATCCGTCAGCTGGATTTCGCCGCCGGCGCCCGCGCCCTGATCGGCGAGCAGCGGGAAAATCTCCGACTGCAGAATATACCGCCCGATGATCGCGAGGTTCGAAGGCGCGTCCGCCGGGTCCGGCTTCTCGACCATGCCGCTCATCTTGACGAGCCGTCCGTCGGCGGGGCCCTCCGGCGCGACGACGCCGTACTTGTTCGTCCTGTCCTGCGGCACTTCTTCGATGGCGACGAGGTTGCCCCCGACCTCATTATAAGCGTCGATCATCTGGGCGAGGCAGCCGCGCTCGTTCTGGACGACGTCGTCGGGGAGGATCACCGCGAACGGTTCGTCGCCGACGAGCCGGCGCGCGCAGAGAACCGCATGGCCGAGCCCGAGAGGCGCCTGCTGGCGGGTGTAGGAGACCGCGCCGGCCGGTGGCTTGCGATAGACAAGATCGTCGAGAACCGCCGTTTTGTTCTTGGCTTCGAGCGTCGCCTCAAGCTCAAAGGCGTGATCGAAATAATCCTCGATCGCGCTCTTCCCGCGGCCGGTCACGAAGATGAAGTGCTCGCAGCCCGCCTCCCGGGCCTCTTCATAGACGTAGTCGATCAGCGGCCGGTCGACGACGGTGAGGAGTTCCTTCGGGATCGTCTTCGTCGCCGGCAGAACGCGGGTGCCGAGACCTGCAACGGGCACGACGACGGAACGGACAGGGCGCATGGATCACTCCTCAGGAACGTGCCGGAGGCCATAACGCGTGCGGCCGCTCGCCGCAAAGCGGAGTTCAGTCGATGGGAATGATCGGCGATCCCGTGACGACCTCGGCCTCGCCGATCGGCGGCGCGATCCGCCGCTCCTCTTCGACGGTTTCGCGCCAGGCGGCGAGGCGCTCGAGAGCGTTCGCCCGCAGGTCGTAGTAAAAGAGGTTGTAGTTCTGGACCCGCCATTCACGGCCGAACCCGGATCGACGGCGCAGATACGGCGGCTCCGGACGATCAACCACCAGGACGCCGTTGTCGCACGCGGCGCCGACGGCGCCTGAAATCGGGATGGCGTCGTCCATGACGGAAAGCCCGGTCGCCGAGGCCGCGCCGACATGGGCGCTCGCGTCCGCCTTCCCGCCGACGCTCCAGCTCAAGGGATTGACGCAGACAAGGGGCCGGCCCCTGACCGGCGCGAGATCGCCCGAGGCGGTCCACGCCATGCCGCGCAGCCGCGCGCGCCGGATCTCCGCGTCGAAATCAGGCGTGAACGCCGTATAGGCGACAGCGCAGCGGATGTCGTCGGGCCCATTGCAAACCGGCACCGCCGCATACGGATCGCCGAAGAAGTCGGTCGGCGCCGGATGATCGATTACATAGGCGGCGACGAGACGGCTCTGCAGGGCCGGGTCGGCGAAGAACGCGTCGAGCAGCCCGAGGGCGTGGAGCGCCCCTTGCCCGTAGCCGACAAGAAAGAGCGGACGGTCTGGGTCGGCCTCGCGCAGGTAGGAGCGGAAGGCCGCGCGGACGTCGGCGAAGGCCGTCCGGCGCGCCTCCCGGCCGTCTGCTTTGTGCGTGAAAAACGAAAAGAGCGTCGCCTGCCGGTAGCGCGGCGCGATCAGCCGGCCGAGCGGCGCGAACGGCCCGGCCTCGTTGGGCGCGGCCACCGTCGCGGTCCGCTCCGCGGTGCCGGCGTCGCCGATCGGCGCGTTCCATCCGGCGCGCTGATAGTAGGTCGTGCTGTGGACGTAAAAGATGTCGGCGCCCGCATCCGACCCGTCGCCGGGCGCGAAAAGCCAGGATGCGCGGAGATCGTAATCGGGGGAGGGCGGCGGCGAGTAGACCTGATAGGGCGTTCGCGGCGCGATCAGGAACTTCGAGACGTTCTCTTCGAACACGAAAAGGCTCGCCGCCGCGACGCCGACGACGGCGAAAGCCGCGAGCGCGAGCGTCGTTCGCAATCCGAGTGCGCGCGTCATCGCCGCCGGCTCCTCCCGTCCACAGCCCTGATCTCGCCCCCTTCGCAACGTTTTAACAGAGGTTCGGCGGTTTGATATCGCCGAAGCGATGTAAACAACATGCGATCGGCCGCGCGCCAAGGCTCGCGGTCTGCTATCGGGACGACAGGGCGGCCGGACGGCGACGGGTATGAAGACGAAGAAGCAATCGAGCGGGTTTCTCGCGGGGCTGCGCAACAATTTCCTGGCGGGCGTCGTCGTCGCTGCGCCGGTCGGGATTACAGCTGCGATCGTCTACTGGTTCGTCACCGGCCCGATGGCCCAGCTCGACGTCTTCGTGAAGCGCTGGCTGCCGGCGGGCTTCATTACCGATGAATCGCTCATCCGCACGCTTCCGGGCGTCGGCGTTCTCATCGCGATCGTTTTCCTCATTCTTCTCGGGGCGCTCGCGAAGAACTTCCTTGGCCGGACCTTCATCGGCTTCGGCGAGCGGTTCGTCGATGCGACGCCGGTCGTGCGCAACGTCTATCGCTTCTTCAAGAACGTTTTCGAGACGGCGCTTCAGCAGTCCGATCAGTCCTTCAAGGAGATCGCGCTCATCGAATACCCGCGCCCCGGCGTGTGGGCCGTCGCCTTCGTCGTCACCGAGACCAAAGGCGAGGTGAAGCACATCATCAACGACGAGCGCGAAGGCCGCCGCGGCGCGGCGCTTCTGGAGCAGTCCTCGGACCCCGCCGTCACCATCGCCGGGCCGGACGACGACCGCCTCGTCTCGGTCTTCATTCCGACGACGCCGAACCCGACTTCGGGCTTCCTCCTCTTCCTGCCGCGAAAGGACGTCCGCGTTCTCGACATGAGCGTAGAGGAGGGCGCGAAGCTCATTTTCTCAGCCGGCCTCGTCACGCCGGAATTCAACGGCAACAAAACGCCCGAGGAGATGGCCGCCGAGCTGGAAGCCGAAGGCAAACGCTCCCTCCGCTCACGTCTCTTCGGAACGAAGAAAGACGCATAGTCGTCAGCCTGACTTCAGGAGCTTCACCGCGGCGTCCCGCTCGAAAAGATAGAGCGCCGTTCGGGCCGCCTGTCCGCGCGGCGTCACGAGCTCCGGGTCTTCCTCGACGAGCAGCCTCGCATCGTCCGCCGCCATGTCGAACAGGGACTGGTGCGCGGCGGCGTCCGCCAGCCGGAAGCGCGGGAGCCCCGATTGCGCCGCGCCGAGGGCGTCTCCGGCGCCGCGCAGCGCCAGATCCTCCTCCGCGATGACGAAGCCGTCGTCCGTACGCCGCAGGGTTTCGATGCGCGCCTTCGCCGTCTCTCCGAGCGGGCTTTTATAAAGGAGGAGGCAGGTCGCAGGCTTCGAGCCCCGGCCGACGCGCCCGCGCAGCTGGTGCAGCTGGGCGAGGCCGAACTGCTCGGCGTTTTCGATGACCATCACCGTCGCGTCGGGCGCGTTGACGCCGACCTCGATCACTGTGGTCGCGACGAGAACCGAGAGCGATTTTTCATAGAACGCCGCCATCACGGCGTCTTTCTCCGGGCCCGGCATTTTGCCGTGGACGAGGCCGACGGGGACGCGGGCTCCGAAATAGGCGCCCAGGGCTTCGGCGCGCTCCTCCGCGGCGACGAGACCGCCTGCGTCCTCCGCTTCGACACGCGGGCAGACCCAGTAGACCTGCTCGCCGCGGCGCGCCGCGCGGCCAACCGCTTCGAACACTTCGTCGAGAGCCGCCGTCGGCTTGGCGATGGTTGCGACGGGCTGGCGTCCGGGCGGTTTTTCGTCGAGGCGCGAGACGTCCATGTCGCCGTAAGCGGCGAGGGCGAGGGTACGCGGGATCGGCGTTGCGGTCATGACGAGAAGATCCGTCCGGGTTCCTTTTTCGGTGAGCGCCAGCCGCTGGCGGACGCCGAAGCGGTGCTGCTCGTCGACGACGACGAGGCCGAGATCGTCGAATGCAACGTCCTCAGAGAAGAGAGCGTGGGTGCCGAAGACGATGTCCACATAACCCGCTTTCACGCCCGCGAGCTTCGCCTCCCGCTCGCGCCCCTTGTCGCGGCCCGTGACGAGGATCGATTGCAGGCCCGCCGCCTCGATAAGATCGCGCAGGCTCTCCTCATGCTGACGGGCGAGGATCTCCGTCGGCGCCATGATCGCGGT